>NZ_CP083439.1:2700000-3000000 GCF_021919125.1 Clavibacter sp. A6099
AGCGGTAGCCGCCCCGCGGATCCACTGAGGGAGCGCCCGACGACACGTCGTCGGGCGCTCCCTCGCGCCTAGCCCCAAAAGCACGCCCATGGTGGGCTTTCGTGCCCGAACGGATACGGTGGCCGCGATGGAGGTGCCGGATGCATGAGCGAGTCGACGGCGGATCCCTCCGCCGGACGTGCCGCCCACCCGCCTCCGCTCGACCCCTGGCCGCTCGCCCGAACCGCGACGGAGCGCCGTCGTGATCCGCGTCGACGTGCTCGGCGGCTTCCGCGTCGCGGGCCTCGGCACCGATCCGGCGTCCGCCTCCCCCGGCTCGGATCCGGCCGGAGCCGGGCTCTCCGACGGCACGAGGCGGCTCATCGCCGCGCTCGCGATCCGCGCCCGCCCCGCCGACCGCGGCACCCTCGCCAGCCAGCTGTGGCCCGACGCGCTGGACGGCCGTGCCGCGTCGAGCCTGCGCTCCGCCATAGCCCGCCTCGGCGACGGCGGCCGCGAGATCGTCGGCTCCGCACCCGGCGGGCTCGTGCTGCACGACGCGGTCGCCGTCGACCTCCGGACGGCACGCGCGACGGCCGCCCGCCTGCTCGAGCCTCGTCACGGGGAGCCGGACGACGCGGACATCTCGCCGGCCGCGGTGGCCCTCTTCAGCGCGGACCTCCTGCCCGACTGGTTCGAGGCCTGGCTGGAGCCCGCGGCGGAGGAGTGGCGGCACCTGCGCGTGAACGCGCTCGAGGCCCAGTCCCAGGCGCTCCTGGCCCGCGCGCGCCTGCACGAGGCGGCGGCAGCGGCCCGACGGGCCATCGACGTGGATCCCCTCCGCGAGACCGCGCAGCGCTGCCTCATCACCGTGCACGTGGCCGCGGGCAACCAGTCAGACGCCCTCCGCGCCTACGAGATCTACCGCACGCGCCTCGACCGCGAGGTGGGGCTCGAGCCCACGGCGATGCTGACCGACCTCGTGTCCGGCCTGCGCCCCCGCGCCACGGCTCGCCGCGTCGGCTGACGGCCGGACGGAGGCCGCACGTCACTCCGCGGCGCTACCGCTCAGGCGCCCGCCGGCACGCCCCCGAGCCGCTCCCACAGGAACGCGTGGATGAGCGACTGCAGGCGCGCCGTCGCGGGATTGTCCGCCGATCCGCCGTGGCCGCCCGCCGTGTTCTCGAAGTACCAGGCGTCCTCGACCCCGGTCTCGTGCAGCAGCGCGACCATCTTCCGCGCCTGCACCGGACCCACGCGATCGTCGCTCGTGGCCGCGTAGACGAGCGTCGGCGGGTACGCGACCCCCGCGCGCACGTTGTGGTACGGCGAGAAGGTCCGGATGAAGTCCCAGTCGGAGGGCACGTCCGGGTCCCCGTACTCGGCGATCCACGACGCCCCCGCCGACAGCCGCGTGTACCGCCGCATGTCGAGGAGCGGCACGCCGCAGACCACCGCGCCGAACAGCTCCGGGTACGTCGTGAGCATGTTGCCGACCAGCAGGCCGCCGTTGCTCCGCCCCTCGCAGCCGAGGCGCGCGGGCACGGTCACGCCGCGGGACACGAGGTCGCTCGCCACCGCGGCGAAGTCCTCGTACGCGCGATGGCGGTCCCCCCGCAGCGCCGCGCGGTGCCACGCGGGACCGTACTCGCCACCGCCGCGGATGTTCGCGAGCACGTACACGCCGCCGCGCGCCAGCCAGCCGCGGCCCCTGACGCCGCTGTACGACGGCAGCAGGCTGTTCTCGAAGCCGCCATAGCCGGAGAGCAGCGTCGGCGCGGATCCGTCGAGCGGCAGGTCCCGCGGACCCACCTGGAAGTAGGGCACGCGCGTCCCGTCGTCCGACACGGCGAAGTGCTGCTGCACCTCGAGGCCATCGGCGTCGAAGGACGCCGGCTGCTCCTTCACGGGTCGCGGAGCGCCCTCGCCGACCACGCCGTGCAGCAGCGTCGGCGGGGTGAGGAACCCCGTGACGGCGAGCCAGTACTCGTCGGTCTCGCGGTCGGTCGCGACGACGGAGACGGACGCGAGCGGCGTTCCCACGCGCACATCCTCCTCGCGCCACCCGGCGGGCCCCGCGGCGGCAGGCGGCGTCAGCACGCGGATCCGGCTCGCCACGTCCTCGAGCAGCGTGAGCACGAGGTGCCCCGCGGTCCACGCCCAGTCCTCGAGGCTCCGCGACGAGGTCGGCGCGAACAGCACGGCGAGCTCGCGGGAGCCGGCGAGGAAGTCGTCGAGGCGCGCCGCGAGCAGCGAGCCGGCGGCGTGCACGACGCCGCCGATCTCCGTGTCGGTGCGCGGACGCAGCACGAGCCACTCGCGGTGCAGGTCGACGTCGACGTCCTCGGGCACGTCGATGGGGACGGTACCCGCGTCCGTCAGCAGGAGCGTCCGGGACGTGAAGAAGTCGGGCACCTCGCGCACGACGTCGCGCTCGAAGCCGGGCGTGGGGTCGTGCGTGACGTGGACGAGCATGTCGGTGGCCGCGACCGCGTGCACCTCCGGCGCATCCGCCAGCGCCTGCCCGCGGCTCCAGCGGCGCGCGGTCCGGGCGTACGAGCTCTCGGTGAGGCTGCCCGGCCCGAAGTCGGTGCCGACGAAGACCGTGTCCCGGTCGATCCACGACACCATCGTCTTCGCGACCGCCACCTCGAATCCGTCCTCGACGAAGAGCCCGGTCACGAGGTCGAGCTCGCGGACGGCGACCGCGTCCCCGCCGTCCGGCGAGAGCGACACGAGCGCCCGGTCACGTTCGGGCGTCAGCAGCTGCGCCCGCGAGAACTGCCACGGGATCCCCTCGGCGGCGCCCAGCGCGTCGAGGTCGAGCAGCACCTCCCATTCCGGCGCCGGAGCCTGGTACTCGTCGAGCGTCGTGCGACGCCAGAGACCCTGCACGTGGTCGGCGTCGCGCCAGAGGTTGTAGAGGTGCTCGCCGTGCCGGGTCACGTACGGGATCCGCTCGTCCGACTCGAGCACCTCGAGCAGCTCACCCGTCAGCTCGGCGCGCGACCCCTCCGGGGACCGTCCGAGCGTCCGCTCGTTCTCCGCGCGCACCCACGCGAGGGCGCGGTCCCCGTGGATCTCCTCCAGCCAGAGGAAGGGGTCGTCGGGGGTCTCGGAGGCGCGAGCGTCGGCGGTCATCCCCTCAGCCTACGGAGGCGGGCGATCCTCGCGGTCAGGCCGCCGGCGCCAGGAACTCGTCCCACCCGGGCGCGGGCCGCTCCATCCCGCTGACCACCCAGCCGCTCCCCTGCGGGGCCCGCGGCGGCGTGCGCAGCGTCCAGCCCATCTCCTCGGGCGTGCGATCGCTCTTGCGGTTGTTGCACGACAGGCAGCAGGCCACGAGGTTCTCCCACGTGTCCTTCCCGCCGCGGGAGCGCGGGAGGACGTGGTCGATGGTGGTCGCGTTGCGGGCGCAGTACGCACACCGGCCGCCGTCACGGCGCAGGACCCCGCGCCGCGAGACGGGCACGCGACGCGCGTGCGGGATCCGCACGTACCGCGTGAGCAGGATCACGGACGGACGCCCCCACGCGCCGCCGTTCCCGAGGATCGGGTGCTCCTCGTCCTGGGCGAGCATGGTGGCCTTGCCGCTCAGCACGAGCACCAGGGCCCGCTTGAACGACACGACGGCGAGCGGCTCGAAGCCCGCGTTGAGTACCAGTGTGCGCACGACATCCCTCTCAGACCGGCCTGGACGGCTTCCAGGAATCCGAATGAGGCGTCCCGCCCCCGGGAACACGCGAAGGCACCGCCGAGTGCTCGGCGATGCCTTCTAGGAGAGCGGGTGACCGCTCGGGTGGAACAGGTGGCTGCCCATCCGGGGATGATGCCGATGGCCGTGGCGCACATGCGCATCCATGGTGCGGATGTCAGGTGCGGTGGTCATCGGGGCTCCCGGGCGGGTCGAGGGACGTCTCACCGGACAGGGTAGCCCAGCGTCCCCCGTTTGTCCCGGGGAACGCAGGAGGCCGGCGGCGCATCCCACAGGATGCGTGCCGCCGGCCTCCCGGGGTCGTGCTCGTGCCGGTGTCAGCCCAGGAGGCGCACGTAGTGCACGTTGGAGCTCCAGACCGGGCGCTCCTTGACGTGGTCGCCGGGCTTCGGCGCGTCGATCATGATGCCGTTGCCCGTGTAGATGCCGTCGTGGCTGCCGTCGTTCCAGACGACGATGTCGCCGGCGCGCGCCTGGGAGGCCGGCACCGTGACGCCGGCCGCACCCTGTGCCCGCACCGAGTGCGGGAGGTTGAGGCCGAACTGGGCGAACACGTACTGGACGAGGCCCGAGCAGTCGAAGCCGGCGGGGGTGTTCCCGCCGAAGACGTAGGGCACGTTGAGGTACTGGCGGGCGACGGCGGCGACGCCGGTGGCCGAGGTGCCCGGGTAGATCGGGTTCTGGGCGAGCTGCGACGCGGACGCGCCGTTGTACGTCGTGGCGGAGGACGCGAGCTGCGTGCGGCGCTGCTCGGCGAGGGCGGCACGAGCGGCCTCGGCCTTCTGCGCGTTGAGGTCGGCGACGGACGTGGCGGTGAAGCCCTCCTCGACCGGGGCGGACGACGCGTTGTCGGCGGTGACGACCTGCGCGTTGGCGGCCGTGTAGTCCTGCAGCGAAGCGCCCTCGGCGGACGAGGTGTGCTCGAGCTGGGATCCTGCGGCGTACGCGGGGATGGCCATGACGCCGACGAGGCCGGTGACGAAGGTCATCACGACGGCGTTGGCCGCCTTCGTGCGGCGCGAACGGCCGGCGGGCGCCGGAGCCGGGCTCAGGCGGGGAGCGGGAGCCTGGAGGGTGCGGGTCGCGGAGTCGCGGCGCGGGCGGACGGCCTTCGCGGTCTCCGCGGCGCGGAGCTCGCGGCGAGTGGGCAGACGATCCATCCCGGGTGCGGGCGGTCGAGTCGGGTCGGACGGGTTCCCGACGGAACCGCTGATGTCACCATGGGCCAAGTTGTCAACCTCCTGCGTCTCGACGCCGGACATGCTGGCGCCCCGTCCCTCCAAGGTCGTCGAGGGGTACTCATGCAGGGGACGGGTGTCGAGACGCCCTGCATCGGGCCCGGAACCTCTGTGGTGGTCGGTCGGGCCTGTTCGAGAGTAAGGGACGCGCTCCCGTTTGTCATCCTGAGGGACCATATTTCTAACGAATCCATAACGGCAGACGTCATCCTCACGACGGATGCCGGACGGAATCCCCGGTGAGGGCGGCGCGTTCCCCGTGTGTGCCCAGTCCGGGGGTGGTCCTGGGGATCCGCCCGCCGTCGACGCCGGGAACCCGACGTGGGGTCAGCGCTCGATGAAGATGTGCCCCGCGACCTCGAGCGGCAGCTCGAGCCCCGGTCCCGCCCCGTCCACCCGCACCAGGACGTACGCGCCCTCGCGGGAGAAGGATCCGGTCGCACCCGGCAGCACGCCGGCCTGCTTCAGCTGGGAGAGCAGCTCCGGGTCGAACTGCACGGGCTCGCCCAGCCGGCGGATCACGCCGCGCGCGGGAGCGTCCTCCGTCGTGCCGAGCGACGCCTCGACGATGCTCACGACGCCGGCCATGAACGCGACGGCGGGAGAGTCGCCCAGCTCGTCGAGCCCGGGGATGGGGTTCCCGTACGGCGACTCGGTGGGGTGTCCGAGCAGATCGAGGATCTTCCGCTCCACCTGCTCGCTCATCACGTGCTCCCAGCGGCAGGCCTCGTCGTGCACGAACTCCCACTCGAGGCCGATGACGTCGCTGAGGAGGCGCTCGGCGAGGCGGTGCTTGCGCATCACGTGGACGGCCTTGCTGCGGCCCTCCGGGGTGAGCTCGAGGTGGCGGTCGCCGCTGACGATCACGAGGCCGTCGCGCTCCATGCGGGCGACGGTCTGCGAGACGGTGGGCCCCGAGTGGCCGAGGCGCTCGGAGATGCGCGCCCGCAGGGGGACGATGGCCTCCTCCTCGAGGTCGAGGATTGTGCGGAGGTACATCTCCGTCGTGTCCACGAGATCAGTCATCGGGCCTCCCTTGCGCCAGGGACCAGCCTACTTCCCCGGGTGCCGGATGACCGGCTCGGGTCGTGGGACGCCCCGGGGCGGCGACGGACGGTCCCCTACCATTGCCGCATGCCAGCCACGACGATCCCCACCGAACTGCTGCCCCTCGACGGACGATTCGGCTGCGGCCCGTCCAAGGTCCGGCAGGCGCAGCTCGACCACCTCGCGCTCGCGGGCGCGCAGATCCTCGGCACCTCCCACCGCCAGGCGCCCGTGAAGGACATGGTCGGGCGCGTCCGCGACGGGCTCTCCCGGCTCTTCCGCCTGCCCGACGGCTACGAGGTCGTGCTGGGCAACGGCGGATCCACGGCGTTCTGGGACGCCGCGGCCTTCTCCCTCATCGAGCGCCGCAGCCAGAACCTCGTGTTCGGGGAGTTCGGCGGCAAGTTCGCGAAGGCCGCCGCGGCGCCCTTCCTCGAGGCGCCCGACGTGATCCGGGCCGATCCTGGGAGCCGCGCATCCGCGAACCCGGTCGAGGGCGTCGACGTGTACGCGTGGCCGCACAACGAGACCTCCACCGGCGTCATGGCGCCCGTCACCCGCGTCCACGGCGACGACGGGGCGCTCACGGTCGTCGACGCGACGAGCGCGGCCGGCGGCATCGACTTCGACGCGGCCCAGGCCGACGTCTACTACTTCGCCCCGCAGAAGAACCTGGCGAGCGACGGCGGCGTCTGGCTCGCGCTGTTCTCCCCGGCCGCCCTCGAGCGCGTGGAGCGCATCGCGGCGTCCGGCCGGTGGATCCCCGAGTTCCTGAGCCTCAAGAACGCCGTCGACAACTCACGCCTGGACCAGACGCTGAACACCCCGGCGCTCGCCACGCTGCTCATGCTCGAGGACCAGCTGGACTGGATCGACCGGGCCGGCGGCCTCGCCTGGGCCGACGCCCGCACGCGCGAGTCGTCGTCCGTCCTCTACGAGTGGGCGGAGCGCGTGGAGTACGCGCGGCCGTTCGTGACGGATCCCGCGCACCGCTCGCAGGTGGTGGTCACCATGGACTTCGACGACTCCATCGACGCGGCCGCCGTCGCGAAGACGCTCCGCGCCAACGGCATCGTCGACACCGAGCCGTACCGGAAGCTCGGCCGCAACCAGCTGCGAGTCGCGACATTCACGGCCATCGAGCCGGACGACGTGCGCGCCCTCGTGCGGTGCATCGAGTTCGTGGTGGAGCAGGGCGCAGGCTGATCCCTGCCTCCCCGGACATGACGACGGCGGCGGCCCCCTCGGGGGTCGCCGCCGTCGTCATGCGGGACGCGGGTCAGCGATCGGCGCCGTCGAAGCTCGTGTCGTCGTCGTCGTCGTCATCGTCGTCGTCGTCATCGTCGTCGTCGTCGTCATCCGAGGCAGAGGCAGGGGCCTCGAAGTCGACGCCGTCGAGCACGTCGTCCGCGTCCTCAGCGGGGTCGTCGTCCTCGTCCTGGTCCTCGTCGTCGGACTCCGCCGCGAGGCGCTCGGCCTCCTGGTCGGCCTCGATGCCGGCGAGCCGGTCGGACCACGGCAGCCACTCGGGCGAGAGCAGCGCCCCCTCCCCGGGCATCAGCTCGGCCTCCAGCACGGTGGGGGCGGCATCGTCGACGCGGGCGAGCGTGACGGTCCAGAACCAGCCGGGGTAGCCGGGCATCGTGTTCGCGAAGAGGAGCGACAGCACGCGGTCGCCCTCGACGATGGACCCCGCCGGCTCGCCGACGGTCTCCGCCGGCGTGATCTCGAGCAGCGCGGCGCGCGCGAGGTCCACGGCCGCGAGCAGCTCGGCGTCGGGGACGGCCGGCTCCGCGGGCGCCTCCGTCTCCGTCACGGGCGACTCCGTGGTCGCCGCGTCTGCGGCGGACAGGTCGGCGGTCGTCTCGTCGCCCGATCGCGCCGTCGTCGTGTCGGCCGTCTCGTCGGTCGTCGTCAGCGCGTCGGTCGTCGTCTCGTCGTCCCGCGGCTCAGGCATCGAGCTCCTCCGCGACCCGGCGCAGCAGCGCCGCGATCTTCCGACCGTGGGACTCCTCGGGGTAGCGGCCGCGCTTGAGGCCGGTGCCGATCCCGTCGAGCACCTTCACGAGGTCCTCCACGATCACGGCCATGTCATCGGCGGGCTTGCGGGACATGCGGGCCAGCGAGGGCGGGGCGTCGAGGATCCGCGCCGCGAGGGCCTGCGCGCCGCGCTTGCCGTCGGCGATGCCGAACTCCAGCCGGGTGCCGGCCTTCACGCCGGCGACGCCCGAGGGCAGGGCCGACGCGTGCAGGAAGACCTCCTGGCCGTCGTCCGAGCTGATGAACCCGAACCCCTTGTCCTCGTCGTAGAACTTCACCTTGCCGGTGGGCATGCGATCCTCTTCCCTCGCCCCGGGCGGGGCTCGATGTGCTGGTGGGCGGTCCAGTCTATTCGCCGGGGCCCCGACGGAGCCGGCGGGGACGACGCCCGGCCCGCCGTCCGGGTCGGATCCGACGCGCCCGGGCGCGTGCCACGGCGTAGTCTGGGGGGATGGCATCCGAGACCGCACCGAGCGAGGGACGGGCCGAGCGGATCCTCGCGTACATGCTCGCCGGGATCCTGCTGGTCGCCGTACTGAGCATCCTCGCGATCCTGCTGGCGCCGCTCATCGCCGTCGACGCGTCGCAGTACAGCACCCCCATGTGGCAGGTCATCCTGCTGCTGCCGGCCGTGGGCATCCCCATCGCCGCGCTCCTCTTCATCGCGATCCTGATCATCAGCGTCCGTCGCCGTCGTCGCATGGACGGCACGTCCCGCTAGCGGGACGACCATGACCGACGCCCTCGTGCTCGCGGCCCGCCTGCGCGCACTCGACGACGCCGCGCTCGCCGCCCTGGTCCGCGACCGCCACGTCGATGCCGCGCGCATCGCCGACATCTTCGACCTCGCCGACGCGCTGCTCGCCCCGGACGCGGTCGCGCGGGCACTGGAGCAGCTCGACCGCACGGCGCTGGCCGTCCTCGCAGTCGCAGCGGAGGACGGGGCGACCGCCGGACCGGTCTCCCTGGGCGCCGTCCGGGACTCGCTGGCCCGCCGCTCGGGCGAGGACCAGCTGGATCCGGCGGAGCTGACGGACGCAGCACGCCGCGCCGCGGACACGCTCCTGGCCGGCGTGGACGACGCGGGCATCACGACGCATCCGGAGGTCGCGGCCGCCCTCGCCGCCTGGCCCGCCGCCGGCCTCCCGGGGACGGACGAGCTGGCCCGGCTCGCGCCGCCCGCCCCGCTCGCCGCCGTCCCGCGCGTCGACCCCGACGAGGTCGACCGACGGGCAGGCGAGAGCGCGTTCCGGTCGGTGGTCGCCGTCGCCGCCCTCGTGGATGAGCTGGCCCGCGAGCCCGCGCGCGAGCTGAGCCGGGGCGGCATGTCCCTTCCCGACGCGCGCCGGCTCGCCGCCGCGCTCGGCGCCGACCTCGACGACGTCCCCGCCTACCTGTCCCTCGCCGACCGCGCGACGCTCGTGGCCCGGTCGGATCGCGCATGGTCCACGACGACGACCTCCGCCGCCTGGTCCGCACGGCCGACCGCCGAGCGGTGGGAGGCACTCGCCGCGGCCTGGCTGGAGGCGCTGGCGCCCGCGACCCGCGGCATCCTCGCCGAGCGCGCCGAGGCGTCGTGGGGAGCGGGGCTCGTCGACAGCGTCCTCTGGCGCTTCCCCGGCGGATCCGCCTGGATCGGCGAGCGCATCACCGCCTTCACGCGCGACGCCGGGCTCCTCGGCATCTCGACGGGCGACGTCCCGAGCTCCGCGGGCCGCGCGCTCCTCACGACGGGGCCGGGTGCCGCGGCCTCCGCGCTGGCGCCGCACCTGCCCGCCGAGGTCGACCGGGTCTACCTGCAGCACGACCTCACCGTCGTCTCCCCCGGGCCGCTCGATCCCGCGGTCGAGTCGCGCCTGCTCGAGGTCGCCGACGCCGAGGGGCGGGGGCTGGCCGCGACCTACCGGATCTCCGCCGCATCCGTCACGCGCGCCCTCGCATCCGGCGCGACGGCCGACGCCGTCCGCGCCCTCCTCGCGGAGATCTCGCTGACCGGCATCCCCCAGCCCCTCGACTACCTCCTCGACGAGGCCGCCGCGCGCTTCGGCCGCCTCCGCGTCCGCCCGGCCTCGCCCTCCGACGCGGTCCCGGATGCCCGGTCGGCGATCGTCTCCGACGACGGGCCGCTGCTCGCCACCCTCCTCGTCGACCGCGACCTCGCACCGCTGCGGCTCGTGCGCGCGGGCAACGCGGTGCTCACCTCCGCCGCATCGCCCGACGCCGTGGAGCGCGCGCTCGCGGCCGCCCGGCTCGCCCCCTTGCGCGAGGACGCCGCAGGGCATCGCATCGCACCGGCCCCGCGGACCGCCCCGGCGTCTGCGCCCGAAGCGGATCCCGAGCCCGATGCCGCGGACGCCCTGGTGTCCCGCCTCCGCGCGGCCGACGACCCCGACGACGGCGCCGCCTGGACGACGCGCCAGCTCGAGGTGGCGATCCGCGCCAAGGCGGCCCTCCGCGTCCGCGTGCGCATGCCGGACGGCCGCGAGGTGGACCACGTGCTCGAGCCCTCCAGCGTGGCCGGCGGACGACTGCGCGCACGCGACCGCGTCGCCGACGTCGAGCGCACCCTTCCCCTGTCGAGCATCGTGGAGATCTCCCCCGCGCCGGCGAGCGCGTGAGCGCGCCTAGGCTGACGGGCATGCCCGACGGCCCCCTCATCGTCCAGAGCGACCGCACCGTCCTCCTCGAGGTGGCCCACGCGGACGCCGAGGACGCGCGCCACGATCTCGCCGTCTTCGCCGAGCTGGAGCGCGCGCCCGAGCACATCCACACGTACCGGATCACCCGGCTCGGCCTCTGGAACGCCCGCGCCGCCGGGCACACCGCCGAGGACATGCTCGCCACCCTCGAGCGCTACTCCCGGTTCCCCGTGCCGCAGTCGGTGACGGTGGACGTGACCGACACGGTCGGCCGCTACGGCCGCCTCGTCATCGGGCGCGACGCCGACGGCGAGCTGCAGATCTCGAGCACCGAGTCCGCCGTCCTCTCGGAGGTCGCGAGCTCCCGCCGCATCGCGCCGCTGCTCACGGAGCGCGTCGACGCGACGACCTACCGCGTGCAGGCGTGGGCGCGCGGCCAGCTCAAGCAGGAGCTCGTGAAGATCGGCTGGCCCGCCGAGGACCTGGCCGGCTACACGCCCGGGACGCCGCACGACATGGCGCTCGTGGAGGACGGCTGGACGCTCCGCGGCTACCAGACCGACGCGGTCGACCACTTCCTCGACGGCGGATCCGGCGTGGTCGTCCTCCCCTGCGGCGCCGGCAAGACGCTCGTCGGCGCGGCCGCCATGGCCCGCGCCAAGACGACGACGCTGATCCTCGTCACGAACACCGTGTCGGCGCGCCAGTGGCGCTCGGAGCTGCTCAAGCGCACCACGCTCACCGAGGACGAGATCGGCGAGTACTCGGGCCAGTCCCGCGAGGTCAAGCCCGTGACCATCGCGACGTACCAGATCCTCACCGCCAAGAGGAAGGGCGAGTACGCGCACCTCGCGCTCCTCGACGCGCTCGACTGGGGCCTCGTCGTCTACGACGAGGTGCACCTCCTGCCCGCGCCCGTCTTCAAGCTGACCGCGGACCTCCAGGCCCGCCGCCGCCTCGGCCTCACGGCCACGCTCGTGCGGGAGGACGGCCGCGAGGGCGACGTCTTCAGCCTCATCGGCCCCAAGCGGTTCGACGCACCGTGGAAGGAGATCGAGGCCCAGGGCTTCATCTCCCCCGCCGAGTGCTTCGAGGTGCGCATCGACCTGCCCGACGACGAGCGCCTCGTCTACGCCGCGGCCGCGGACGACGAGCGCTACCGGCTCGCCGCCACCGCGCCGGCGAAGCTCGACGTGACGCGCGCCCTCGTCGAGCGGCACCGCGGCGAGAGCATCCTCGTCATCGGGCAGTACCTGGAGCAGATCGACGAGCTCTCGGCGGCGCTCGGCGCTCCGAAGCTCACGGGCGCGACGCCCGTCGCCGAGCGCGAGCGGCTCTACCAGGCGTTCCGCGACGGCACCGAGCGGGTCCTCGTCGTGAGCAAGGTCGCCAACTTCTCGGTGGACCTGCCCGACGCCACGGTCGCGATCCAGGTGTCCGGCTCGTTCGGATCCCGCCAGGAGGAGGCGCAGCGCCTCGGTCGCCTGCTCCGCCCCGAGGCGTCCGGCCTGTCCGCGAGCTTCTACACGCTCGTCTCCCGCGACACCGTCGACCAGGACTTCGCCCAGAACCGCCAGCGCTTCCTGGCCGAGCAGGGCTACAGCTACACGATCCTCGACGCCGCCGGCATCGCGGCCTGATCTCCGGCGCGCATCCGCCGGGACCGCTCGCCACACGCGTCCAGGCCGCTCCCAGCGAGCGCGCAGATACTTCATCCCATGAGCGATGGCCCGAAGATCCTTATCGTCGATGACGAACCCAACATCCGCGACCTGCTGACCACGAGCCTCCGGTTCGCCGGGTTCGCGGTCCGCGCCGTCGGCAACGGCGCCCAGGCCATATCGGCCGTCCTCGAGGAGGAGCCCGACCTCATCATCCTCGACGTGATGCTGCCGGACATGAACGGCTTCGGCGTCACCAAGCGCCTCCGGGCCGCCGGGTACACGGCGCCCATCCTCTTCCTCACGGCGAAGGACGACACCGAGGACAAGATCACGGGCCTCACGGTCGGCGGCGACGACTACGTCACCAAGCCGTTCAGCCTCGACGAGATCGTCGCGCGCATCAAGGCGATCCTCCGCCGCACGATGCACGCCGACGAGGACGCCATCATCCGCGCGGGCGAGCTCACCATGGACCAGGACACGCACGAGGTCCTCGTGGGCGAGGAGCCCATCGAGCTGAGCCCCACCGAGTTCAAGCTCCTCCGCTACCTCATGCTGAACCCCAACCGCGTGCTGTCGAAGGCCCAGATCCTCGATCACGTGTGGGAGTACGACTTCAACGGAGACGCGGGCATCGTCGAGTCCTACATCTCCTACCTGCGCCGCAAGCTCGACCAGCACTCGTCCGAGCCGGTCATCCAGACCAAGCGCGGGTTCGGCTACATGCTCAAGGCAGCCAAGTCCTGAACCTCCGGGCCCGCATGAGGACCCGCTCCACCTGAACGGCCGGGCGCCCACTGGGCGCCCGGCCGTCCGCACATGCTGGGTCGCATATCCTCGACAAAGGTCAGCGAGACGGGAACACGAGGTGCGGCCAGTGCACGACTACGTGTCGGAGAAGTGGAACAACGTCTCCCTGCGCACCAAGATCACGAGCGTCACGGTGCTCCTGCTCCTGCTGGGCCTCCTCGTCTCGGGCGCCGGCACCATGTACCTGCTGCGGCAGCAGATGGTGAGCCAGCTCGACGCGCAGCTCCGGGTCACCATCACGCAGCTCCCGAAGGTGCTCAACACGGACGCCTCGATGCCGGACACCTTCACCCAGGACGACGTGGCCACCGCCGATCCCGCCTGGTTCGTGGTGCTCCTGGACGCCCAGGGCGACGTGCTCGCTGACAACTGGACGGGCGACTCCGCCGAGCACCCGCGCGTCTTCGGCCTCGACCTGGCGCGCGCCTCGCAGATCAACAACGAGATCGTCGTCTTCTCGGACAACTCAGGCAAGAAGGCCTGGCACGGCATCGTCCGGGTGTCGCAGAACGCCTCACCGGACGCGATGGAGTACTCCACGCTCGTCGTGGCCCGCCCGCTCGAGCAGGTGGACGACCTCGTCGCCACGTACATCGTCATCTTCGCGAGCTTCGGCCTCGCCGTGGTCGTGCTCGGCGCCGCGGTCACGCGCATGCTGGTGACCAGCACGTTCGGCCCGTTGCGCGAGGTCGAGCGCACCGCGGCGGCCATCGCGGGCGGCGACTTCAGCCAGCGACTCGGCGGTGCCACCCCGAACACCGAGGTCGGACGCCTCAACCGCTCCCTCAACATGATGCTCAGCCGCATCGACCGCGCCTTCGCCGACCGCGCCAAGACCATCGACCAGATGCGGCGCTTCGTCGGCGACGCCAGCCACGAGCTCCGCACGCCGCTGGTCTCCGTGCGCGGCTACGCCGAGCTGTACCGGATGGGGGCGCTGCAGACGCCCGAGGACGTGTCCCAGGCCATGGAGCGCATCGAGAAGGAGGCCATCCGCATGGGCGGGCTGGTCGAGGACCTCCTCGAGCTCGCGCGGCTGGACGAGACGAAGCCGCTGCAGCTCGCGCCCGTGGACCTCTACCCCATCGCGCGCGACGCCGCCCTCGACGCGATGGCCTCATCCCAGACCCGGACCGTGACGGCGCTCCCGCCCGTCCTCGTCAACCCCGTCGGCCCGGTCCTCGACGCCGACGGCCTCGAACCCACCCAGGACCTGTCGCCGGACGCGCAGCGCGGTACGGCGACGACGTCGGGGAACGACGCGACGGGACCCATCGCCTTCGCCGGCGCCACGCTGTCGCGGTTCCGCTCCCGGCGCTCGCGCCGCCCCGGCGAGACGGCGACGGACGCCCTCGCCCCGGCTCGCCCCGGCGACGACGACGCGCGCGTCCCCGCCGAGGGCTTCGCCATGGTGCAGGCGGAGGAGAACAAGATCCGGCAGGTGGTCACCAACCTCATCGGCAACGCGGTGCGCTTCACCCCCGCCGGCAGCCCCATCGAGCTCGCCACCGTCGTCGACGAGGCCGCACGCGAGGCGCGCATCGAGGTCCGCGACCACGGAGACGGCGTGCCCCCGCAGATCCGCGAGAAGATCTTCCAGCGCTTCTGGCGCGCCGACACGTCGCGCACCAGGGAGACCGGCGGCAGCGGGCTCGGTCTCGCCATCGTGTCCGCCATCGTCGCCGCGCACCGCGGCCGCGTGGACGTCGTCGAGACCGAGGGCGGCGGCGCTACCTTCCGCGTGATCCTGCCCCTCCTCCCCAGCACCGAGGGCTCGACGGCCTCCACGCCCAGCGCCCCCGCAGCTCCCGCATCCTGATCTCCGCATAGCCTCCGCCCGTCCCACGACGAGAAGGAGGAGACGCATGACGAGGTACCAGGTGGACAGCGAGGCCGTCCTGTCGGCCACCGCGGCGGTCCAGGGCAGCATCGGCCGCATCCAGGCGGAGGTGGCGGGCCTCCATGGCCAGCTCGCCGACCTGCAGGGGTCGTGGTCCGGCAGCGCCGCGACGGCGTTCCAGGGCGTGGTCGCCGAGTGGAAGGGCACGCAGCAGCGCGTCGAGGAGGCGCTGGCGAGCATCAACCAGGCGTTGAGCGCCGCCGCCCGCCAGTACGCGGAGGTGGAGGAGGGCAACGCCCGCATGTTCGCGCACTAGCCGCATCCGCCATCCGGCCGCGCGGCCGGACGGCCGAGGCACGACGAAGCGGGCGGCCCCGGTGAGGGACCGCCCGCTTCGTCGTGCTGTTCGTGCTGGTGAGCGGGGCGTCGCCGCCCCACGCGGTCGGACTAGAAGTCCATGCCACCCGTGGGGTCGCCGGCCGGGGCCGGGTTCTTCTCGGGCTTGTCGGCGACGACGGCCTCGGTCGTGAGGAACAGACCGGCGATGGACGCGGCGTTCAGCAGAGCCGAGCGCGTGACCTTCACCGGGTCGTTGATCCCCGCGGCGAGCATGTCGACGTACTCGCCCGTGGCGGCGTTGAGGCCGTGACCCGAGGGGAGGTTGCGGACGCGCTCGGCCACGACGCCGGGCTCGAGGCCCGCGTTGAGGGCGATCTGCTTGAGCGGAGCGTCGACCGCGACACGGACGATGTTCGCGCCGGTCGCCTCGTCGCCCTCGAGCTGGAGCTTCTCGAACGCGAGCTTGCCTGCCTGGATGAGGGCGACGCCACCACCGGCGACGATGCCCTCCTCGACGGCGGCCTTCGCGTTGCGCACGGCGTCCTCGATGCGGTGCTTGCGCTCCTTGAGCTCCACCTCGGTCGCGGCGCCGGCCTTGATGACGGCCACGCCGCCGGCCAGCTTCGCGAGGCGCTCCTGGAGCTTCTCGCGGTCGTAGTCGCTGTCCGTGTTGCCGATCTCGTTGCGGATCTGCTGCACGCGGGCCGCGATCTCGGTGGCGTCTCCGCCTCCCTCGACGATCGTGGTCTCGTCCTTGGTGATGACGACCTTGCGGGCCGTGCCGAGCAGGTCGAGGGTGACGTTCTCGAGCTTGAGGCCGACCTCCTCGGCGATGACCTGGCCACCGGTGAGGATGGCGATGTCCTGCAGCTGCGCCTTGCGACGGTCGCCGAAGCCGGGGGCCTTGACGGCGACCGACTTGAAGATGCCGCGGATCTTGTTGACGACGAGCGTGGCCAGGGCCTCGCCGTCGACGTCCTCGGCGATGATCAGGAGCTGCTTGCCCGACTGGATGACCTTGTCGACGATGGGCAGGAGGTCCTTGATGTTCGAGATCTTCGAGTTGACGATCAGGATGTACGCGTCCTCGAACACGGCCTCCTGGCGCTCGGGGTCCGTGACGAAGTACTGCGACAGGTAGCCCTTGTCGAAGCGCATGCCCTCGGTGAGCTCGAGCTCGGTGCCGAAGGTGTTGGACTCCTCGACGGTGACGACGCCCTCCTTGCCGACCTTGTCGATCGCCTCGGCGATGATGGCGCCGATGGTGGCGTCGCCGGCGGAGATGGACGCGGTGGCGGCGATCTCCTCCTTGGTCTCGATCTCCTTCGCGGCGGCCTTGAGCTCCTCCGTGACGGCCGCGACGGCCTTCTCGATGCCGCGCTTGAGGCTGATGGGGTCGGCGCCCGCGGCGACGTTGCGGAGGCCCTCGCGGACCAGCGCCTGCGCGAGGACGGTCGCGGTGGTCGTGCCGTCACCGGCGACGTCGTCGGTCTTCTTGGCGACCTCCTTGACGAGCTCCGCGCCGATCTTCTCGAACGGGTCGTCGAGCTCGATCTCCTTGGCGATGGAGACGCCGTCGTTCGTGATGGTGGGGGCGCCCCACTTCTTCTCGAGGACGACGTTGCGGCCACGCGGGCCGAGGGTCACGCGGACCGCGTCGGCCAGGATGTTCAGGCCGCGCTCGAGGCCGCGGCGGGCTTCTTCGTCAAAAGCGATGATCTTAGCCATGTGTATCTCTCGTCCCTCCCGGACGTCAGGAAAAAGGCAGTCGTCTAGCACTCCCCGTGAGGGAGTGCCAGGGACGATTCTGGCACTCGCCCTACGGGAGTGCAAGCGAGCCGCTCACAGGCCGGGCGCCGGTCGGGACACGACGACGCCGCCGCCCGGACGGGCGACGGCGTCGTGGTGGGATGCTCCCTAGGCCAGCGTGACGTTCTCCGCCTGCAGGCCCTTGGAGCCCTGGCCGATCTCGAAGGCGACGCGCTGCCCCTCCTCGAGGACCTTGTAGCCGGACATCTCGATCGCCGAGTAGTGGACGAAGACGTCCTGCTGGGCAGGACCGCCCTCGACGGCGTCCACGGTGATGAACCCGAACCCCTTCTCCCCGTTGAACCACTTCACGGTGCCGTTGGCCATGTGCTTCTCCATGTGCGAATGCGCGATGTCGGAGGCGCGGTGCCGCCACCCCCGGGTCGGCCGCGGGGCCCTGCATCGACCCCGCGCCACGCCCTCGGGACGTACGGCGCGCAGCACCTGGACGCGGCGGGCGTGCGACCAGGCAGCACGATAGACAGAGGCGACGACGCCCCGTCGGGTTACTCCACGGACACCACTCGGCGGACCGGGACGGAGGCGGTCAGCCCTTGGCGGCGTAGTCCGCGCCGAGCACTGCCGTGAGCTTCGACGCCTGGGCCGCCGCCGTGCCCTCGGCTGGCCGGAACTGGTCGGACTGCGCCACGTCTCCCACCCCCAGCTGCGCGACGAGGCCGCGCGCGGCGCCCTCGTCCGCATCGTCGTAGTAGTAGACGGTCGTGGTGGCGATGTCGGTGGAGCTGGCGTTCAAGCGGGACGCGATGGCCCAGCCCTCCTTCTCGAGCGCCGTCGCCGCCCGGGCCGAGAGGCCCGACGTCCTCGTGCCGTTGAGGACGGTCACGACCATGCCGGGCACGGCGGTGGGAGCCGCGGTCGGCTCCTCCGTGGGCGCCGCCTCCTCGGAGGACCCACCGCTCGGGATGATGTCGGTGAACGAGACCCGGTCGTTGATGACGAAGAGCCCGACGACGCCGAGGCCCACGAGCAGGCCGGTCGCGAGCGCCGCCCACGCGAAGGCGCGGAAGCGGTGGTGAGGCGGACGGGGCGCGCGGTGGGCGCCCACGCGGCTCAGGTCGCCGGGGACCTCGTCGAAGCGGTCGGGAGCGTGGGAGGGCATGGGGGTCTCGTGTCTCCTCGGTGGGGCGCGGGGTCAGCGCGCGGTCGGTCGGTGCGGGAGACCGGTGGGCAGGGCGCGTGCCGCGCGCGCGGCGGCGCGCGTCTCGCGGAGGCGCAGGAGGCGCCCGACGAGCAGGGGGTCGTAGGCGAGGGCCTCGCGCGTCTCGAGCAGGGATCCGAGCAGCTGGTAGTAGCGCGTGGCCGAGAGGCCGAAGGTCTGGCGGATGGCCTCCTCCTTCGCCCCAGCGTGACGCATCCAGTCCCGCTCGAAGTCGAGGACCGCGCGGTCGCGCGCATCGAGCTCGACGACGGGATGCGGTCCGGCCGCCGGAGCGGTCGTGGAGCTGGTCTCGCGCTGGTCCACGGCATGCTCCTTCCCCGACATCCCCCACATACTAGGTGCGCCTCGCTGGGCGCCTCGCGCAGCATGCCGGGGTGTCCACGCACCGCGACGGGCAGGGCCGCACCGCATCGCGTCCGCTCGCGTCCCGGAGCGGATCGTCCCCCGCATGCAGGAATCGACGGGTGCCTCCGGCGGTTGTCCATGGAGGCGCGCTGGGACGCCGCCCCTAGGATCGACCAGCGAGAAAGGACCCGCACATGGCCTACGAGATCGAGAAGACCGACGACGAGTGGCGCCAGGAGCTCTCCCCGGAGGAGTACGCGGTGCTGCGCCAGCAGGCCACCGAGCGCCCCTGGACCGGCGAGCTGCTGGACGAGGAGCGCACCGGCGTCTACGGATGCAAGGCCTGCGGCGCCGAGCTCTTCACGAGCGACACCAAGTTCGACTCCCACTGCGGGTGGCCGAGTTTCTACGCGCCGAAGGAGAGCGACGCGGTCAAGCTGTACACGGACACGAGCCTCGGCATGAAGCGCGTCGAGGTCGTCTGCGCCCGCTGCGGATCGCACCTCGGGCACGTCTTCGACGACGCACCGCAGACCCCCACCGGCGACCGGTTCTGCATGAACTCGGTCTCCATGTCGTTCCGCACCGCGGAGTGATCGACGTGCCGCGGCATCGGGCGGGCGGCACCCCCGACCCGTCCGGGCCCGGCACCCCCGCGCACAGCGGACCCGTGTTTGAGGCGCTCCGCGGTCGGCGGTCCCGCTCGTCCGTGGGCGAATCGGCCCCGACGCACGAGGAGCTCGTCCCGCTCGTCGCCGCGGTCTCCCGGCTCGCCGACCACGGCGGGCTGCGGCCGTGGCGGATCGTCGAGATCCGCGGAGGCGCGCGTGAACGGCTCGGCGCCGCGATGGACGAGGCGGCCGGCGATCCCGGATCGGGCAAGCACCGCAAGAAGACCCATCGCGCGAGCCTGCTCGTCGCCGTCGTCGTCGTCCGCACCCCGAGCCGCAAGGCGCCGGACTGGGAGCAGGAGGCGGTCGCCGCGGGCGTCGCGCACGCCCTCACGCTGTTGCTCGAGGAGCAGGGGTGGGGCGTGTTCTGGCGCACGGGCAGCCTCACGCGCAGCGAGCCGGTGCGACGGATGCACGGCCTGCGCGACGGCGAGGACCTGCTCGGCTGGCTCTACGTCGGCGATGCCGCCGACGACGACAAGGGCCCGCGCCCGACCGTCGACGGCGAGCGGATGATCACCGTCCTCGACTGAGCGAGCGGCATCGAGAGCCGGCCACGGGACTCGAACCCGTAACCGCCGCATTACAAGTGCGGTGCGCTACCAATTGCGCCAGGCCGGCCGACGGACCTCGCGGGCCGTCGATCCATCATACGAGCCGCGCTACGGGGCGGTCGTCGGCGTCTCGGACGGCGCGGGGGTCGGGGTGGGCGTCGTCTTCGCGTCCTGACCGGCGGCCTGGAGCACGAAGGCGGCGAACGCCTTCGCGTCGTCCGGCTGACCCGTGTACTGGCGGTCGCCCACGACGATGATCGGGGCGCCCACGACCTTGTCGACGTTCGAGTCGGGGATGTCGCCGTCCAGGACGCGGTCTGTCGCGGCGTTGACCCACGACTGGAACCGCTGGTCGGAGACGCACTTCGCGACGTCGGACGAGCCGGCGCCCGCCTGCCCGGCGAGCTCGACGATGCGATCGTCGCTGAGGCCCGTGCTCTGCTCGGCGGGCTGCTCCGCGAAGAGCGCGGAGTTGAAGGCCCAGAAGTCGTCGGGTGCCGCGTCGGCGACGCACGCGGCGGCGTTGGCCGCCCGCAGGGAGTAGGCCTGCGACTTGCTGGTGAGGATGGCGACGGGGTGGATCTCCACGGTGGCCGCGCCCGACTGGAGCCAGCCCTCCATCTGCGCGCCGTTGGTGTCCTGGAACTCCTTGCACGCGGTGCAGAGGTAGTCGACGTAGACGCGGATGTGCGCGACGCCCGCCGCCTCGGACCCAGTGGGCACCGGGTCCTGCTCCGGGTCGAGGGCCTTCGTTGGTGTGGCCGCGAGGTCCTTCCCGATGAGGATGCCGTCGCTCGCCATGTTCTGCGGCCCGGGCCCTGCGGGCCGCGCGCCCTGGACGACGACGAGGCCCACGACCACGACCACCGCGACCAGCGCCGCGGCGATGCCGCCGCGGATGAGGTACCTGCCCACGACATCGCGACGACGCTGCTTCATGCGGTTGAGCCGCGCCTTCTCCCGAGCTGCCTCGCGGCGTCGTCGGTGACCGCCGTGCGGTTCGTGCGCGGGCGGCGTGCTGCTCATGGATCCTCGCTCAGTGGATGGGGAGTCGGGCGCGGGCGGGCTCCCGGACGACCTCAGGACTCTAGGCGGCCAGTCTGGGAAAGCGGTGACGCGGCGGGCGCGGGTACACCGCCGCAGGAGACGATACAGGCCCGCGACACCCTGTCCTCGGGTGGGGAATAGCCGCCGATCCGCATCGTGCCGGGCTTCCCGACCACAGGCCCCCGTGCAATACTCATCGGGTGGTCGTCGTCGCCCACAGCGATGAGCCATGAGCATCACTTCCATCACCACGGATCGTCGGGCACGTACCTGCCCGTGAAGGAGAACACCGAAATGGCATCTGTAACTTTCGACAAGGCCACGCGCCTCTACCCGGGCTCGACGCGCCCCGCGGTCGACCAGATCGACCTGGAGGTCGCCGACGGCGAGTTCCTCGTCCTCGTCGGCCCGTCCGGCTGCGGCAAGTCGACCACCCTCCGCATGCTCGCGGGCCTCGAGGAGGTCAACGACGGCAACATCTTCATCGGCGACCGCAACGTCACGGACGTCCCGCCGAAGGACCGCGACATCGCGATGGTGTTCCAGAACTACGCGCTCTACCCGCACATGACCGTCGCCGAGAACATGGGCTTCGCGCTCAAGATCGCTGGCGTCGGCAAGGACGAGCGCGCCACCCGCGTCCTCGAGGCGGCCAAGCTCCTCGACCTCGAGCCCTACCTCAGCCGCAAGCCCAAGGCCCTCTCCGGCGGCCAGCGCCAGCGCGTGGCCATGGGCCGCGCGATCGTGCGCCAGCCCCAGGTGTTCCTCATGGACGAGCCGCTGTCGAACCTCGACGCCAAGCTCCGCGTCCAGACCCGCACGCAGATCGCATCGCTCCAGCGCCGCCTCGGCGTCACCACGGTCTACGTCACCCACGACCAGACCGAGGCGCTCACCATGGGCGACCGCATCGCGGTCCTCAAGGACGGCGTCCTGCAGCAGGTCGGCACCCCGCGCGACCTCTACGAGAAGCCGCAGAACGTCTTCGTCGCCGGCTTCATCGGCTCGCCCGCGATGAACCTCTTTACGGCGAACGTCGTCGACGGCGGCGTGCAGTTCGGCACCGCGGTGGTCCCGGTCGAGCGCGACGTGCTCGCCAACGCCACCGGCGGAGCGGTCACCATCGGCGTTCGTCCCGAGGACGTCGTCGTCAGCACCTCGCAGGGCCAGGGCCTCTCGGTCACGGTGGACCTCGTCGAGGAGCTCGGCGCGGACGGCTACCTCTACGGCCACACCGACATCGAGGGCAAGCGCACCGACCTCGTCGCGCGCGTCGACGGCCGCCTGCACCCGAACGCGGGCGACACCGTCTTCATCACGCCGCAGCCCGGCCACCTGCACGCCTTCGACGCCGAGAGCGGCCTCCGCCTCAACGCGCCGGTCGCCGCGGGCTGATCGAGCCGACCCACCGCCGCTGCCGCGGTCCCCACGCTCCCCTCGCCGGGAGCACCGGGGGCCGCGGCAGCCGCGTTTCCGGGGTCGGGTAGGGTCGCAGCATGGCCGGATCCCTGAACATCACCTCGGCGACGGTCGATCCCGCGCTCCTCGACCTGCCCTGGCAGCTGCCCCTCGACGAGTGGCCCTCCTCGGCCATCGCGACCCTCCCCAAGGGCATCTCCCGGCACCTCGTCCGCTTCGCCAACCTGTCCGGCTACGTCATCGCCATCAAGGAGACGACCGACGAGATGGCGCGCGGCGAGTACGACATGCTGCGGGCCCTGCAGCGGCTCGAGATCCCGTGCGTGGAGCCCGTCGCCGTGATCACGAACCGCACCGACGAGGACGGCGACCCGCTCAAGTCGGTGCTCGTCACCCGGCACCTCAAGTTCTCGCTCCCCTACCGTGCGCTCTTCTCGCAGCAGCTGCGGCCCGACACGGCGACGCGCCTGGTGGACGCCCTGGCCGTGCTGCTCGTGCGGCTGCACATGATCGGCTTCTTCTGGGGCGACGTCTCGCTCTCGAACACGCTCTTCCGCCGGGACGCCGGCGCCTTCGCGGCGTACCTCGTGGACGCGGAGACCGGCAAGCTCTTCAACGGCGGCCTCTCCAACGGGCAGCGCGAGAACGACCTCGAGATCGCCCGCGTCAACATCGCCGGCGAGCTCATGGACCTCGAGGCGGGCGGCCGCATCGAGGAGGGGCTCGACCCGCTCGAGACGAGCACGCGCATCGTGGCGCAGTACCGCACGCTCTGGAAGGAGCTCACCGGCCGCGAGGAGTTCCCGACCTCCGAGCGCTGGCGGATCAACGAGCGCGTGGACCGCCTCAACGACCTCGGCTTCGACATCGAGGAGCTCGCGATCCGCACGACCGCCGAGGGCTCGCAGGTGCGGATCCAGCCCAAGGTCGTCGATGCCGGGCACCACCAGCGTCGACTGCTGCGCCTCACGGGCGTGGATGCGCAGGAGAACCAGGCGCGTCGCCTGCTGAACGACCTCGACTCCTACACGGCGACGTTCGACAAGCAGGACCTCGACGAGGAGATGGTGGCGCACGAGTGGGTCGCGCGTGTCTTCGAGCCCGTAGTGCGGGCGATCCCCCGCGACCTCCGCGGCAAGCTCGAGCCCGCCGAGATCTTCCACCAGCTGCTCGAGCACCGCTGGTACATGTCGCAGAAGCTCAGCCGGGACATCCCGCTCGCCGAGGCCGTGACCGCGTACGTGCAGGACATCCTCCGCCACCGGCGCGACGAGGCGACGGTCATCGACCCGCCGACCGAGTCGATCGGCGTCATCGAGGACGAGTCGGACGTGCCGATCACCGAGGCAGAGGCCGCGGAGGACTGGCGCACGAAGGTCTGACCGCCTCCGCGTGGGGCGAACGCAGGAGGAGCCGGGACCCTGGGGTCCCGGCTCCTCCTGCGTTCGGTGCGCTACTTCCGCTTCGCGGCGCGCAGCTTGCCGATCTCGTAGAGCGTGACGCTCGCGGCGATGCCGGCGTTGAGGGACTCGGTGGAGGCCCCGATCGGGATGGAGACGACGGTGTCGCAGGTCTCGGTGACGAGGCGCGAGAGGCCCTTGCCCTCGGATCCGACGACGACCACGATCGGCCGGTCGGCGAGCGTGAACTCGTGCAGCGACATGTCGCCGCCGCCGTCGAGGCCGACCACGAAGACGCCGCGCTGCTTGAGCGCCTTCAGCGTCTGGGTGAGGTTCGACGCCATGGCGACGGGCGTGCGCGCCGCGGCACCGGCCGAGGTCTTCCACGCGCTGGCGGTGAGGCCGACCGAGCGACGCTGCGGCACGATCACGCCGTGGCCGCCGAACGCGGCGACCGAGCGGATGATCGCCCCGAGGTTGCGCGGGTCGGTGATCCCGTCGAGCGCCACCAGGAGCGGCAGCTGGCCGCGCGAGATGGTCTTGTCGAGCAGCTCGATGGCGTCCGCGTACTCGTACGGCGGCACCTTGAGAGCCAGGCCCTGGTGGACGGCGTCGTGGCCGGCGATCCGGTCGAGCTCGGGGCGCATGACCTCGAGCACGGGGATCCCGCGCCCGGTGGCGAGCGACAGCACCTCCTTGACGCGGTCGTCGTACTCGATGCGCGAGGCGATGTAGAGCGCGGTCGCGGGGATCTTCGCCCGGAGCGCCTCGACGACCGAGTTGCGACCGGTGACGACCTCGGACTCGTCCTGCTGCTTCGCGCGTCGGGCGCGCGGGGCGTCGGCCCCGGCGGGCCGGTCGGTCGCGCGGGCGCGCGGGGCCGCGGACCGGGGTGCGGGCGAGCGCTCGGCGCGCTCGTCACGGCCGCGGTTGGCGCCCGCGGACGCCGCCTCGTAGCGATCCTTCGCGAGCTTGCGCTTCCCGGCGGGGTGGTACGGCCGGTCCTCGGCCTTGGGCGTGGGCTTCTTGCCCTCGAGGGCCTGCCTGCCCTGCCCTCCGGAACCCTTGAGCGGGCCCTTCTTGGTCTTCCGTACCGCGCCTGAGCGGCTGGGCTTATTCGCCATCGATGCTCCAATGCGACCCGCCAGGCGAGTCCTCTATCGTGATGCCGGCCTCGGCCAGCTCCTGTCTGATGCGGTCGGCGAGGGCGAAGTCCCTGGCCTCCCGCGCGGTCTGTCGTTCGGCGATCCGGTGCTCGACCAGCGCCTGCAGCGCGCGGCGCGCGGGCTGGTCGGAGGCGGTGCGCCACTCGTCGGCCAGCGGGTCGATCCCGAGCACGGCCACCATCGCGGAGACGTCCGCGCGCAGCGACGCGGCCTCCTGGAGGTCGCCGGCGTCGAGGGCGGCGTTGCCCGCGCGGACGGCGTCGTGGAGCACGGCGAGCGCCTGCGGGACGCTCAGGTCGTCGTCCATGGCCTCGGCGAACTCGGCGGGCACGGCGGCGGGCGAGCCGTCCGTCGCCGCGGGCACGGCCTGGAAGCGCGTGCCGGCGAGGCGGCGCGCGCTGCGGTCGAGGAAGGTCTCGATGCGGTCGAGGGCGGCCTCGGCCTCGGCGAGCGCGCCGTCGTGGAACTCGAGGGTCGAGCGGTAGTGCGCGGATCCGAGGAAGTAGCGGACCACGACCGGCCTCGCGGAGGCGAGCAGGTCGGCGGCGAAGAGCGAGTTTCCGAGCGACTTGCTCATCTTCTGGCCGGCGACGGCGACGAGGCCGTTGTGCAGCCAGTACCTGGCGAACGGATCGCCCGCGGCCCGCGACTGCGCGAGCTCGTTCTCGTGGTGCGGGAAGCGGAGGTCGAGTCCGCCGCCGTGGATGTCGAACTCGGCGCCGAGGTAGCGCGTGGACATCGCCGAGCACTCGATGTGCCAGCCCGGGCGACCGGCGCCCCACGGGGACGGCCAGGAAGCGCTCGCGGGCTCGCCCGGCTTCGCGCCCTTCCAGAGCGCGAAGTCGCGGACGTCGCGCTTGGCGCGCGGATCCGCGTCGGCGGCGGCCTCCATGTCCGCGGCGCGCTGGCGCGTGAGCTCTCCGTACTCGGGCCAGGAGGCGGTGTCGAAGTACACGTCGCCGGAAGCGTCGTCGGCCGCGTACGCGTGGCCGCGCTCGACGAGGCGCCGGATGATCTCCTGCATCTCCCCGATGCTCGCGGTGGCGCGCGGCTCGTAGCTGGGCGGGAGGATCCCGAGGGCCGAGTAGGCGCGGGAGAACTCGAGCTCGACGCGGTAGGCCAGCGCCCACCACTCCTCGGTGCCGCCGGCCTCCTGGCCGCGGCGGGCGTTGTCGATGACCTTGTCGTCGATGTCGGTGACGTTGCGCACGAGCGTCACGTCGAGCCCGCGGTGGGTGAGCCAGCGGCGCAGCTGGTCGTACGCGAGCGCGGACCTCAGGTGGCCGATGTGCGGCGCCGACTGAACGGTGGGACCGCAGACGTAGATGCCGACCCTGCCGTCGACGAGCGGCACGAAGTCCCGCAGGGACTGCGTCCGGGAGTCATGGAGGCGCAGGGTCACAGAGAGATCCTAGTCAGCGCGCATCCGGGCCCCCGCCGGATGACGGGCCGGGACGGCGGTCGACGGCCCCCGCGAGGAGGCGGTCAGAGGCGCTCGACGAGGGCCGTCGCGACCGCGGCGACGCCGTCGCCGCGACCTGTGAAGCCGAGCCCGTCGGTGGTCGTGCCGGCGAGCGAGACGGGCGCGCCGACGGCGGCCGAGAGGATCCGCTCGGCCTCCGCCCGCCGCGGCGACAGCTTCGGGCGCACGGCCATGACCTGCACGGCGACGTTGACGACCCGGTAGCCGGCGTCGCGCACGAGCTCCGCGGTCCGCCGCAGGAAGACCTCGCCGTGCGCGCCGTCGAGCTCCGGATCGTCGGTGCCGAAGATCCCGCCGATGTCGCCGAGGCCCGCGGCGGACAGGAGCGCGTCGCACATCGCGTGGCTGACCGCGTCGCCGTCGCTGTGGCCGGCGAGCCCCGCCTCGCCCGGCCAGTGCAGGCCCGCGAGCCAGAGCGGCTGGGCCGGGTCGACCGCGTGGACGTCGGTGCCGATGCCCGAGCGGAGGCGGGAGGCGGATCCCGCGCCCTCGGAGCGCGCGACGAGCTCCTCCGCGCGCCGGAGGTCCCACGCGGTGGTGACCTTGAACGCGAGCGCGTCGCCGGGGATCACGCGGACGCGCCCGCCCGACGCCTGGAACAGGGCCGCGTCGTCCGTGTGCTCGGCGGCGGCCCGGGCGTACGCGGCGTCGAGCGCTGCCCGCGGGAAGCCCTGCGGGGTCTGGACGCCGACCAGGTCGCTGCGGTCGACGGTGCCGAGGCACTCCCCCGCCGGATCCACGCGCTTCACGGTGTCGGTGACGGGGAGGCCGGGGACGACGCCGGCGCCCTCCGCGCGGACGGCCTGCGCCACGGCGGCGAAGAGGGCGGTGGGCGTGAGCGCGCGGGCGGCGTCGTGCACGAGGACCGTGTCGACGGATCCGGAGAGCGCGGCGAGGCCCGCCCGGACGGACCCCTGCCGGGTCGCTCCCCCGACCACGATCGCCACGGATCCGCGTGCCGCGCCCGCGACGGTGTCCACGACGGCAGCCGTCTCGTCCAGGTGCGTGTCCGGCGCGACGACGACGACGTGCGCCTCCTCCGCGAGGCCGAGGACCGACGCCAGGGAGCGGGCCAGCAGCGTCACGCCGCCGACCTCCACGAGCGCCTTCGGCATCCCGGCCCCGAGCCGCGTGCCGCTTCCCGCGGCCACCACGACGACGCCCAGCCGGGGCCCGCCGGTCGCGCCGCCATCGGTCGCGGGGGCGGACGGGACGACGGGGTCGTGGCTCATGCGG
The DNA here is from genome assembly GCF_021919125.1 of Clavibacter sp. A6099. Taxonomy (NCBI): domain Bacteria; kingdom Bacillati; phylum Actinomycetota; class Actinomycetes; order Micrococcales; family Microbacteriaceae; genus Clavibacter; species Clavibacter seminis. Next base: position 2,727,622 of record NZ_CP083439.1, read on the forward strand.
TCAGGCTACCGGCGGCGACGCGCGCGGACGCCCGGCGGTCAGGAGGCGAGGACCTCGTCGAGCAGCGTGGACGCGTGCTCCTCGTCCGTCTTCTCCGCGAGGGCCAGCTCCCCCACGAGGATCCCGCGGGCCTTCTGCAGCATGCTCTTCTCGCCCGCGGACAGGCCGCGGTCCTGGTTGCGACGCCACAGGTCGCGCACGACCTCGGCCACCTTCAGCACGTCGCCCGAGGCGAGCTTCTCGAGGTTCGCCTTGTAGCGCCTGGACCAGTTGGTGGGCTCCTCGGTGAACTCGGCGCGGAGCACCGCGAAGACGCTCTCCACGCCCTCGCGCCCGATGACGTCGCGGACGCCGACCATGTCGACGTTCTCCGCGGGCACCTCGATCTGGAGGCCGCCCTGGTTGACGTCGAGCTTCAGGTACAGCTTCTCCTCGCCGCGGATGATGCGCTTCTTCACCTCGATGATGGTCGCCGCCCCGTGATGCGGGTACACGACGGTCTCGCCGACCTCGAAGAGCATGGGTTCCCCGTTCTGTGGACTTCCCCTCAGGATACCAGCCGGGTCCCGCGCGCCCGCGGGCCGCCGCCCGCCACCCGATCCCGTAGGCTGAGCGGGTCAGCTGATCCAGCGCGGACGCCTCCGGACGCCCCGGCGCCGGCCCGCGCGACAACCGGAGGGTCCCGTGAGAGCGCGTACCGCATCGTCCATCGTCCTCGCGGCCCTGATCGCGGTCGGCACGTCGTCGTGCACGTTCATCACGCCCCAGGCCACGCAGATCTCCTACTTCCCGAGCGACGGCTTCGACGCCACGGTCGGCGACATCGAGGTGCGCAACGCCATCCTCCTCTCCGAGGGCGGATCCGCGGCCGGCGCGAGCCTCGTCGTCACGCTGGTCAACAACTCGGGCGACAGCCAGCGCGTCTCCTTCCAGCACGAGCTCACCGAGGGCAGCGCGGACCGCGAGACGCGCACCGTCACGGCGGCCCCCGGACTCACGAAGTTCGGCGCGGAGGACTCCCAGCGCATCACCTTCGACTCGGTCGACCCGACGCCGGGCTCGCTCACCAAGATCTACATCCAGTACGGCGACGCCGAGGGCGTCGAGATGGACGTGCCCGTGCTCAACGGCGACCAGGAGACGTACACGAACCTGGTCCCCGGCGAGACCGGATCCACCCCGGACACGAAGGTCACCACGACGCCCGGCACCACGGACGGCGACGAGGGCCTCGGGGACAGCACGAACTAGCCCGCCGGTCGCGCTCGCGGCCTCGCACGGCGAAGGCCCCGCCCCTCAGGGACGGGGCCTTCGTCGTGCCGGCCGGTCGGTCGGCAGCCTAGGCCTCGAAGCGGTAGCCCAGCCCGCGGACGGTGACGAGGAGCACGGGGTCGGACGGCTCGCGCTCGATCTTGGAGCGGATCCGCTTGATGTGCACGTCGAGCGTCTTCGTGTCGCCGAAGTAGTCGGATCCCCACACCCGGTCGATGAGCTGGCCGCGCGTGAGCACGCGCCCGGCGTTCCGCAGCAGGAGCTCGAGCAGCTCGAACTCCTTCAGCGGCATCGCGATCTCGCGGCCGTCGACCTCGACCGTGTGGCGCTCGACGTCCATGCGCACGGAGCCGACCTCGAGCACGTTCAGCGGCTCGTCGTCGACCTCGACGCGGCGGCGGAGCACCGCGCGGATCCGCGCCAGCAGCTCGCGCGTCGAGTACGGCTTCGTGACGTAGTCGTCGGCGCCGAGCTCGAGGCCCACCACGATGTCCACCTCGGAGTCCTTGGCGGTGAGCATGATGATCGGCACGGCCGAGCGCGTGCGGATCTCCCGGCACACCTCGGTGCCGGGGAGGCCGGGGAGCATGAGGTCGAGCAGGATCAGGTCGGCGCCGTCCTTGTCGAACGAGGCCACCGCGGCGGGACCGTCCTCGACGACGTCCACCTCGTATCCCTCGCGCTGGAGCAGGAAGGCGAGCGGCTCGCTGAGCGACGCCTCGTCCTCGACGAGCATGATGCGTGTCACGTGGGTTCTCCGATGTCCGTACCGGCGAGCGCCGGAGTCTGCGATGCCTCGGGGAGGCGGATGGTGAAGGTCGAGCCGCGGCCGGGACGGGACCAGACCCGCACGTCGCCGCCATGATTCTGCACGACGTGCTTGACGATGCTGAGCCCGAGTCCCGTCCCGCCGGTGTCGCGGGCGCGAGCCTGGTCCACGCGGAAGAAGCGCTCGAAGATCCGGCCCTGCTCGTCCTCGGGGATCCCGATGCCCTGGTCGGTGACCACGACCTCGACGGCGCCGTCGTCGACCATGACGCCGATGCCGACGCGCGACCCGTCCGGCGAGTAGTTGACCGCGTTGCTCAGCAGGTTGTGCACGGCCACGACGAGCAGGGCCTCGTCGCCGTAGACGGTCGAGCGCGACCGCTTGCCCCGGGCGAGCTCGATGCCGCGGAGCTCCGCGCCGAGCCGCACCTGGTCGAGCGCGACGCTGATGACGTGGTCGACGTCGACGGGCTCCGCCTTCTCCAGCGCGTTGGCCGCCTCGAGCCGCGAGAGCTCGATGATCTCCTGCGTGATGCGCGCGAGCCGGGCCGACTCCGTGGTCAGCCGGGCGGCGAACCGCCGCACCTGCACGGCGTCGTCGGCGCACGAGTCGAGCGCCTCGGCGAGGAGCCCGACCGCGCCGATGGGCGTCTTGAGCTCGTGGCTGATGTTCGCCACGAAGTCGCGCCGCACCTGGTCGAGGCGGTGCGACTCGGTGCGGTCCTGCGCGAGGAGGAGCACGTAGCGGGTGCCGAGGCGGGCGACGCGGACGTGCATCTGGAACTCGGCCGCGCCGAAGGGGCCGCGCGCGAGCGACACCTCCTCGGCGAGGGGCTCGCCGGACCGGCGCACGCGGTCGACCATGGAGACGAGCTCGGGGTGGACGAGCGCCTGGTGGAAGACGAGGCCGGAGGAGATGGCGCCGGGCGACGCCTTCATCACGTTGTTGGAGGGGTCGAGCACGATGCCCGCCGACTCGAGCGCCTCGAGCACCTGGTCCACGCCGTCGGGGACGACCGGGTTCGTGATCTCGACGGCGCGGTCGCCGCGGTCCGCCGCGTGGTTCAGCAGCCACACGAATCCCGCGCCGACCGCCAATCCGATGAGGAGGCAGACGAGCACCAACGCACCGGTGTCCATGCGCCCACACTAGGAGACGGCATCGGGGCGTCTCGGCCGTCCGGCCCCGCCACGGGGGCCACGAGGCCGCGAATTCAGCTCGCCGGCACCGTGCGTTAACCTCGCATGACCAGAGTCGGAGGATGTGGGCCCGTCACCCGGGGTCCGCCGTGCCCGAGAACCACCCCGCCCCTCGCAGCGGGGCGGCCTGAAAGGACGTCCCCCATGCGCGAAGTGTTCCAGCAGGAGCTCCACGAGGTCCAGGAGCGTCTCATCGAGATCTCCGCGCTCGTCGCCATCTCCATCGAGAACGCGACCCGCGCGTTCAACGAGTCGAACGTCAGCCTCGCCGAGACGGTCATCGAGCAGGACCGCCGGATCGACGAGCTCGCCACGAGCCTCGACGAGCTCGCGATCAACATCCTCGCCCGCCAGCAGCCGGTGGCCCGCGACCTGCGCATCGTCGTGAGCGCGCTCCGCATCAGCGCGTCGCTCGAGCGCATGGGCGACCTCGCCGAGCACATCGCGCAGCTGTCGCGCTACCGCTTCCCGGACAAGGTGGTCCCGAAGTCCCTCCGCCCGACGTTCCTCGAGCTCGGCCAGCTCGACGTCGCGATCGCCCGCAAGCTGACGGACCTCCTCACCACCGAGGACCCGAAGCTCGCCGAGGAGATCCGCAACGACGACGACCGCATCGACGAGCTGCACCTCAGCGTCTTCGACAAGGTGCTCGGCGAGACCTGGAAGGGCGCGGCCGTCGACACGGTCGACTCCACGCTCGCCAGCCGCTACCACGAGCGCTTCGCCGACCACGCGGTGTCCATCGCGAAGACCGTGCAGTACCTCGCGACCGGCGACTGGGTGCAGGCCGACGCCTGATCCCGCGTCCGCCGGCCGTGCGCAGGCCCGCAGCGCCGCGCCGCGGTGAGATGACGAGAGCCCGACCGGATGATCCGGTCGGGCTCTCGTCGTGCGTGCAGGCGGTCTACTTCCTGGAGCCCTGCGCGGCCACGGCCGCGGCGCCTGCGGCGGCCGCCTCCGGGTCGAGGTACTCGCCGCCGGGGACGATCGGGCGGTAGTCCTCGTCGAGGCGGTACACGAGCGGGATGCCGGTGGGGATGTTGAGCTCGGCGATGTCCGCGTCCGAGATGCCGTCGAGGTGCTTCACGAGCGCGCGCAGCGAGTTGCCGTGCGCCGTGACGAGCACCGTGCGACCGGAGGCGAGGTCGGGCTGGATGTCGGACTCCCAGTAGGGCAGCATCCGCTCGATGACGTCCTTGAGGCACTCCGTGCGCGGCAGCGCGTCGCCGAGGTCGGCGTAGCGCGGGTCGGCCGACTGCGAGTACTCGTCGTCGTCGGCGATGGGGGGCGGCGGCACGTCGAACGAGCGGCGCCAGGTGGCGAACTGCTCGGGGCCGTACTCGGCGAGGGTCTGCGCCTTGTCCTTGCCCTGCAGCGCGCCGTAGTGGCGCTCGTTGAGGCGCCACGTGCGCTGGACGGGGATCCAGGAGCGGCCGGCGCGCTTGAGCGCGATGTTGGCGGTGTCGATGGCGCGGATGAGCACGGAGGTGTGCAGCACGTCGGGGAGGATGCCGGACTCGGCGAGGAGCTCGCCGGCGCGCTGGCCCTCCGCGACGCCCTGCTCGCTCAGCTCGACGTCCACCCATCCGGTGAACAGGTTCTTCTGGTTCCAGTCGCTGTTGCCGTGACGCAGCAGCACGAGGGTGCGGGGTTCAGCCATGCCCCAAGCCTATCGAGCGATGGGAGACTGGACCCATGCCGGGCGCCGCCTCCCCCGTCGGCTCCGTGACGCGCGGGACGACCAACACGAACCGCCTCCGGCGCGTCGACAGGTGGATCGCGACCCTCGGCTCCCTGCGCACCGCTCCCGCGCCGCTCGTCGTGGACCTCGGCTACGGCGCGAGCGGGATCACGGCGCTCGAGATGCACCGGCGGCTGCGCGCGACGCGGCCGGACGTGCGCGTCGTGGGCATCGAGATCGAGCCGGGACGCGTCGCGCGCGCCCGCGAGCAGCTCGCGACGTGGCCCGACGCGGAGGCCCGCGAGCGGATCTCCTTCGTCCGCGGCGGGTTCGAGGTGCCGCTGCCGGGCGGTGAGCGCGCCACGGTGATCCGCGCCTTCAACGTGCTGCGGCAGTACGACGAGGCGGAGGTGCCGGCCGCGTGGGCGCGCATGGCGGCGCGGCTGGCGCCCGGCGGATCCGTGGTGGAGGGCACCTGCGACGAGATCGGCAGGGTCGCGAGCTGGATCGACGTGCGCGAGGACGGGCCGCGGAGCCTCACGATCTCCTTGCGCCTGGCGGGGCTGGAGCTGCCGTCGATCGTGGCGGAGCGGCTGCCGAAGGCGCTCATCCACCGCAACGTCCCCGGCGAGCGCGTGCACGAGGTCCTCGCCCTGCTCGACCGCAGCTGGATCCTCAGCGCCCCGCTCGGCGTGTACGGCCCCCGGCAGCAGTGGCTGGGCGCGGTGCGGCGGATGCGCGACGCGGGCGTGCCGGTCGAGGGCGGTCACGCGCGCTGGCGTCTCGGGGAGCTGACGGTGCCGTGGTCCGCGGTGGCGCCGGGTGCGGACGCAGGAGCCGCACGCGGCGCGTAGCCGGTGTCGCCGACGGGGCACCGTGCGCGGGCTCGCGCTACCCGGCGCGGAGCACGGCGGCGGTGTCGAAGGCGACGCGCCCGCCCGCGCCGGTCATGTGCGCCCGGGCGTCCATGACGGTCATGCCGGGCATCTCCGGCATGCGCGCCATGCCCGTCATCCCGGCCGTCTCCGTCATCCCGGCCATGGGCGCCGCGGTCATGCTGTCCATCACCGTTCCCGACGGCGTCGAGTCCGTCTCCCGCGTGGGCTTCACGGTCTGCCCGTCGGATCCGCACGGCACGGTCACGTCGACCGTCGCGACGTGCGCGTCCTCGTCGATCGCGACGACGCTCACCGACATGCCGTGCTGCAGCGGCACGACGTCGCCGGCGGCGAGCCGCTGGTGCGTGCTGGATCCGTCATCGGGACGCACGAGGGTGGACGCCGCCTCTGGGTGCAGCGGGTCCGTGCGCGAGACCTGCACGCCGGACACGGGAACGTCGTAGTCCCTCGACGGCGACGGGTAGACCGACATGTACTCATCGCCGTCCACCGCGTCGCGATACTGAAGGAAGTACTGCACGGAGGGGTCGACCGGATCGGCCCACGAGGCGATCCGCTGGGCGCCGAAGCCCGCCGACATGGTCTGCAGGTCGATCCGGCGCGCGCCCCCGCACGTGGGGACGACGCGGTCCGAGATGAGCCCGAGGCGGTCGAGGGTCCCCGCGCTGAACGGCACCAGCGTGCGCGGCGTGACGCCCATCAGGTCGCTGTCGTCGCCGTACTCGTCGCGGTGGCAGTCGGCGGGCACCCCCTGGGACGCATCGAGGTCCCAGGTGGGGCACTGGACGCTCGACGCGTGGTAGAGCGACATGTTGTGGCCGAGCTCGTGCGCGAACGTGGCCGGGTCGTTCCTGCTCATGAAGACGATGCCGCCCTCGTTCACGTCCGCGCCCTCCGACGCGTTGGAGTTGGGGAGGCATCCGTTCGCGCTGGGAGTGACGGCCATGAGGTGCGCGTCCGCGGCGGGGGCGAAGCCCGACTCCCGGAGGGCGAAGCCGTTGACCGAGTCGAAGTCGTCGCAGCGGACGCTGGGGTCGTCGGGGGTGATCCAGTCGGTGATCGACGCCACGTGGACGCGGATGGCCCCGTCCGTCTCGTGCGCGTAGTACGCGTCGACCTGGGACATGGAGGTGATCACGTCGTCGCGCGAGAAGTCGGGCGTGATGCCCTGCGGCGCCACCATCACGATGGTCACCTCCTCCGTCGCCGCCGTGAACCGCGGCGCGGCCGGCTCGACCGCGTAGGCCGCGTCGGCGTGCGCGGCGGCAGGTGGCTGCGCCGGCGATGCCATGACCACGAGGGCGACGGCGGCCGCGGCGGAGATGAGCATCGATCGGGGCCTGCGCATGCGGTGTCCTGTCGTTCGGGCACGCCGGTCGGCTGTGCGAGGAGGAGGTCGGGTGCGGAGGACGCAGGACATGGCCCTGTCGAGTGCCCCGTCGACCGCGGGTGGACCGCGCGGCTCCCGGCACAGTAACCCTCGCCAGACGATCGTCGGGGTAATGCTCTACAGCTGGCGGAGGCGCCGTCGCGGGTGGGCGGACGGCCCGGTCGCCAGCCGGGCGTTCAGACCTCGGGCAGCGCCGCCCGTGCGGTCTCCGCGTCGACGCCCGCCGCCACCTGCAGGTCCACGAGGAGCGGCCGCAGCAGCATCACGAGCATGACCTCGCCGACGGGGGCGCCGGGGATGAGCTCGCGCGGATCCAGCCGCACGGCGACGAGCACGAGGTTCTGCTGCGCGAGGGGCGCCGCCGACGGATCCGACAGGCTCTGGCCGAGGAGGTTCACGCCGTTCGAGACGGTCGCCAGCAGCTCCGCGAGCACCGGGCGGCGCACCCCGTCGACCACGAGGAAGTCGATGCGGCGGGAGATGACGCGCAGGTTCCGCACGGCCAGGTCCATGCCGTCGAGCACGCGCCGCTGGGCGCGCAGCTCCGGCAGGTGGCGGCGGAGGAACGGGGAGATCCGCGCGATCGACAGCGCCGAGTCGGCCGCCGCGCTCCACGCGTCGATGAGCGGCTGGGTGCGGCGGAGGCGGTCGAGCGCACGGTCGGCGGCGGTCGCGTCGCCGAGCCGCAGCGCGGAGACGAGCGACGTGAGCGCGTAGGAGCACTCGGAGAAGACGCGGCGGGCCTCGCGCACGGCCTGGCGCCTCGGATCCCGCGGGATGAGCGCGGTCGCGAGGAGCGCCACCGCGCCGCCCACGAGCCCGTCGACGCTGCGGACGAACACCCCGCCCGGCGGGGCGGGCAGGAGCGCGACGAGCACGGCCTGCACGCCGGCGGCGACCGCGAAGGCGGCGTTCGACGACAGCAGCCGCGCCACCAGCAGCGTCGCCAGGATGATGACGAACAGCTGCCACGCTCCGCGGCCGATGCCGAGAAGCAGCACCTCGCTCAGCGTGATCCCGACGGTCATGCCGATGGCCGTCTCGAGCACCCGGACCGGCCGCGCGTCGCGGACGAAGCCGAGGCTCGTGATCGTGACGGTCGTCGCCAGCAGCGGGGTGTCGTGCCCGAGCACGTGGTGCGCGAAAGCCCAGCCGCCGGTGGCCGCGACGGCGATCTGCAGGGCGGCGGGCGCGGATCCCCAGAGGCGCAGGAGCGCGGCGCGCGGATCCGCCCGGTGCCTCAGGGTGCGGGCGGCACGGGCCGACCGCTCCCGCGCGCGCTCAGCGGCGGACCGCACCGAGCCGCGGGAGGCGCGGGACGTCGGCGGAGCGGCCGGCGTCGGTGGGCACGATCACGTCCTGCATCGCCTGCACGCGGACGTCATCGGCGACGACCTCGAGCTGGAGGGCGGGATCCACGTTGCGACGCACGACCGCGAGGGCGACCGGGCCGAGCTCGTGGTGCAGCGCGCTCGACGTCACGGCCCCGACGACCTCGCCCGCGGCGCCGTCGTCGGCGGCGGGGAGCCGCACCTCGGATCCGGGGCCGGGCAGGACCGCGTCGGATCCGTCGAGCTGCAGCAGCACGAGGCGGCGCGGCGGCCGGCCGAGGTTGTGCACCTTGGCGACCGTCTCCTGCCCGCGGTAGCAGCCCTTGCTGAGGTGCACGGCGCTGCGCAGCCAGTCGAGCTCGTGCGGGATGGTGCGGTCGTCGACCTCTGTCGCGAAGCGCGGGCGCCACGCGGCGATCCGCAGGGCCTCGGCCGCGAGGACGCCCGCGACGGGCAGGTCGCCGGACGCGGCGCGCGCGGCGACGACCGGCAGCTCGGACCGCGGCACGAGGCGCTCGCTCCAGGTCCACCCCTCGGCCGGGTGCGGCGCCGAGGCCGCGTACTGGTGGCCGCCCGCGACGACGTGCGTCCACGGATCCCGCCACACGAGCGGCACGCCGGCGGGCGCGGCGACAGGGAGGTCGGGCTCGCCGAGCGTGCCGATCACGGCCAGCTCGGCCGTGCGGTCGGCGGGCTCGACCCGGAGCATGAAGCGCATCCGCTGGAGGTACGCGAGCAGCGACCCCGCGTCGCCGGCGCCGAGCAGGAGCCATGTGGTGACGCCGTCGTCGAGCACGCCGACCGCGTGCTCGAGGCGCCCGTTCTGGTCGAGGAAGAGGGTCTCCGCGGAGTCGCCCGGCGCGAGGCCGCGGAGCGACTGGCTCGTGATGGAGTCGAGCCAGGTGAGCCGGTCCTCCCCCGTGACGGAGAGCACGGCGCGGTGCGAGAGGTCGACGATCGCGGTGCCCGCGGCGAGCGCGCGCTGCTCCGCCACGAGGGACCCGAGGTGCGCGGGCACGCCGGCGTCCGGACCCTCCGCCGCGACGGCGCCGGGCAGGTCGAGGAAGGGCGAGCGGGCGACGGCGGGATCCGGGTCAGTCGACATGCGACACCCGCCCGGAGGCGTGCGTGCGCAGCGGCTGCCCGAGCGCCGCGATGTCCCACGCCCAGAGCAGGTCGCGCTCGACGAGGCCGTAGAGCCGGGTGGCGCCCGTGTACGCCTTGGCTCCCTCGGTGCGGAGCACGGCGTCGGTCGCGAGGTCGATGCGCGCGCTCTTCACCTGGCCGACGTAGAGCTCGCTGACCCCACCCGGATGCACGAGCGCGACCTCGACGTCGAACCCGCCGTCCGCGTTGCGGAGCGTCTCGACCTCGTCGGCCGTCGTGAACGGGCGCTCGCCCGTGGGCGGCAGCATCGCCGGGCCGGGGTCGCCGTCCGTGACGCGGCGGCGCAGCCGCCAGTAGCCGGTCTCGGTGACGAAGGGCACGGGGCCGTCGTCGCCCTCGACCCACGCGTACGAGGAGTAGTTGAGGTGCGGCAGGCCGTCGTGGCTGAAGCTGATGCGCTGGCCGAACTCGCGGCGGACCACGTCGTCGCCGACCGCGTACTCGACGACGCCTGAGCCCTCCCAGACGCCGAGGAGCCAGGACAGCGGGACGAGCTCGGCGGGGAGGCCGGTCGGGATCTCGATCATGCGGCGCGCGGTCAGCGCTGGCCGCGGAAGAGGTTGTAGACCACGACGAGCGAGACCCAGCCGATGGAGAGGCTCGCCAGGACCAGCAGACCGGTGAAGAAGAGTTCCAGAGCAAGCAGCGACGACATGGCCCCAATCTACCCCACGGGCGGCCGGATCCGACCGGCCGTCCTAGGCGCCGACGGGCACGAGGAGCACGACGGCGGTGGCCGCGGCGAGCACGAGCACCGCCCCGACGACGCTGCCGACGGCACGGTCGACGAAGCCGGTCTTGCGGGGCAGCGCCAGCTGGATCACGAAGGTCGCGACGACGCACGTGGCGAGCACGAGCGGGAACCACCGCGGTGCAGCGGCGGGCCCGACCGCGAGCGCCACCACGACCGCGCCGACGGCGGCGGCCAGCCAGACGGGGACGAGGCTGCGCAGGGGGGAGGTCACCCCGCAATCCTGCCCCACGTATCATGGGGGGAATTCATCCATGGAGGATCCCTGTGGCCCAGCTGTTGATCCTGACCTCGTCCGCGGACACCGACGTGCTCCCGGCGCTCGGGCTCCTCAGCCACCGGACGCGGCACATCCAGGCGGATGCGGCGAGCCTCGTGAACGCCCCCGCGGCCGACCTCGTGCTCGTGGACGCCCGTCGCGACCTCGCCAGCGCGAAGTCGCTCTGCAAGATCCTCACCACCACGGGCGGCGGCACGCCGCTCATCCTCGTGCTCACCGAGGGCGGCCTCACGGCGGTCAGCGCCGACTGGGGCGCGACCGACGTGATCCTCGACTCCGCCGGCCCCGCCGAGGTCGACGCGCGCGTGCGCCTCGTCATCGGCCGCGCGGCGCTCGAGCACACGGGCAGCAAGATCCAGGCGTCCGGCGTGGTCATCGACGAGGCCAGCTACTCCGCCAAGGTGCACGGCAAGCCGCTCGACCTCACCTTCAAGGAGTTCGAGCTGCTGCGCTTCTTCGCCAGCCACCCGTCGCGGGTCTTCACGCGCGAGCAGCTGCTCAGCGAGGTGTGGGGCTACGACTACTTCGGAGGCACGCGCACGGTCGACGTGCACGTGCGGCGCCTGCGGGCCAAGCTCGGCGACCTCGAGTCGCTCATCGGCACGGTGCGCAACGTCGGCTACCGCTTCAACGTGTACGAGGAGGACAGTGAGCGAGTTCCCGCCCCCGCCGGAGCCTGACGCCGCGCGCGTCGCCCGCGTCGAGCCCACCCCCGATGCCGTCCGCGGGACCATCGCCCTCGCCGACCGCGCCCGCGCGGACGACGGCGTCGCCCCGTTCAACGAGCAGACCCGCCTGACGCTCGGCACGGAGGACGGCCCCGCCCTCCTCGTCGTCGATGGGAAGGACGACGGCCCGATCGGCGCGGCCGTCGTCGCACGCGGCGACGGCGGGATCGAGGCCGAGCTCGTCGTGGATCCTGCCCACCGACGCCGCGGCGTCGGCCGCGCGCTCCTCGACGCCGTGCTCGCGGACGCCGCGGGATCCCCCGTCTCCGTCTGGGCACACGGCGACCACCCCGCGGCCCGCGCCCTCGCCGCCGCGACCGGCCTCGACCGGGCCCGCGAGCTCCTGCAGCTGCGCGCATCGGTCGCCGAGGCGCGCACGGGCCTCGGCGCGCGCCCGATGCCCGCGGGCCTCGCGCTCTCCTCCTTCACCGCCGACGACGCCGACGACTGGGTCGCGCTCAACGCGCGCGCCTTCGCGACCCACCCCGAGCAGGGCCGCATGACCCGCGCCGACCTGGACGACCGCGTCGCCGAGCCGTGGTTCGACCCGGCCCTCCTGCTCCTCGCCCGCGACGCCGACGGCCGGCTGGCCGGCTTCCACTGGCTCAAGGTGGAGGGCGACCAGGCGGAGGTGTACGTGCTGGGCGTGGATCCCGACCGCGCGGCCCGCGGGCTCGGATCCGCGCTCCTCGCCGCGGGCCTCGACGTGCTCGCCGAGCGCGGCCACGACGAGGTCGACCTCTACGTCGAGGCCGACAACGCGCCCGCCCTCGCGCTCTACCGCCGAGCCGCGTTCCGCGACGCCGCGGTCGACGTCCAGTACCGCCGCGCCTGATCCCCGCGCCTCCCCCGGCGCTCCCCGATGCGGTTCACCCTGCGTTCACCTGGCGGAGGGCGGAGCGCACACCGCGATGCCATGATGGGCGGATGGACAGCGAGACGTACATCGGCGATGCGAAGGCGGTCGCCGAATCCCTGGACGACTTCGATGACGAGGACGAGCTCCTCGAGGACGACGGGACCCTCCCCGAGGGGCGCTTCCTCGACCGCGAGCTGAGCTGGCTGGCCTTCAACCGCCGCGTGCTCGAGCTCGCGGAGGACCCCGAGCTGCCGGTCCTCGAGCGCGCCAACTTCCTCGCCATCTTCGCGAGCAACCTCGACGAGTTCTTCATGGTCCGCGTCGCCGGCCTCAAGCGCCGCATCGCCACGGGCCTCGCCGTCCCCACGAACATCGGCCGCACCCCCGCCGAGGTGCTCTCCGCCATCAACGAGACCGCGTACCGCCTGCAGGTCCGCCACGCGGCGGCCTTCAACGACAGCGTGCGCCCGGCGCTCGAGGAGCACGGCATCCGCATCGTGCGCTGGGACTCGCTCGACGAGGCGCAGCAGGACCGCCTGCACGAGCTGTTCTCCGAGCAGGTGTTCCCCGTGCTCATGCCGCTCGCGGTGGATCCCGCGCACCCGTTCCCCTACATCTCCGGCCTGTCTCTCAACCTCTCGGTGCGCATCCGCAACCCGAAGACGAACCGCCAGGAGTTCGCGCGCATCAAGGTGCCGCAGATGCTGCCGCGCTTCATGCCGCTCACGCCCGACACGCGCTCCGGCCCCATCGACTTCATCGCGCTCGAGGACCTCATCGCGAACCAGCTGCAGACGCTGTTCCCCGGCATGGAGATCGTCGAGCACCACGTCTTCCGCGTCACGCGCAACGAGGACGTGCAGATCGAGGAGGACGAGACCGAGAACCTCATCCAGGCCCTCGAGAAGGAGCTGCTGCGTCGCCGGTTCGGCCCGCCCATCCGACTCGAGATCTCGGATGACATGGACGCGGTCACGCTCGACCTGCTCATGCGCGAGCTCGACATCACCGAGCAGGAGGTGTTCACGCTGCCGTCCCCCCTCGACCTCGGCGGCCTGTTCGACCTCGCCAAGCTCGACCGCCCGGCGCTGCACTACCCGAACAACGTGCCCACGACCGCTGTGGCGCTGAAGCCCGCCGAGGACAACTCGCGCGCCGACATCTTCCGCTCGATCGCGCAGCAGGACATCCTGCTGCACCACCCGTACGAGTCGTTCACCACGAGCGTGCAGGCGTTCCTCGAGCAGGCCGCCGCGGATCCGCACGTGCTCGCCATCAAGCAGACGCTGTACCGCACGAGCGGCGACAGCCCCATCGTCGAGGCGCTCATCGACGCGGCCGAGGCGGGCAAGCAGGTGCTCGCGCTCGTGGAGATCAAGGCCCGCTTCGACGAGCAGGCCAACATCACGTGGGCCCGCAAGCTCGAGAAGGCCGGGGTGCACGTCGTCTACGGCGTCGCGGGACTGAAGACGCACTGCAAGCTCGCGCTCGTCATCCGCCAGGAGAAGGGCGGGGTGCTCCGGCACTACAGCCACATCGGCACGGGCAACTACAACCCCAAGACGAGCCGCATCTACGAGGACCTCGGGCTCCTCACCGCGGACGACGTGGTGGGCAAGGACCTCACGCGCCTGTTCAACGAGCTCTCCGGCTACGGCATCGAGAAGAAGTTCAAGCGCCTGCTCGTCGCGCCGCTGCACCTGCGGAAGGGCCTGCTCAAGCGCATCGCCGTGGAGACGCAGAACGCGCTCGACGGCAAGCCGAGCGGCATCCGCATCAAGGTGAACTCCATCGTCGACGAGAAGATCATCGACGCCCTGTACCGGGCCAGCAACGCGGGCGTTCCCGTGCAGGTCTGGGTGCGCGGCATCTGCTCGCTCACGCCGGGGCAGCCGGGGCTCAGCGAGAACATCGAGGTGCGGTCGGTCCTCGGGCGCTACCTCGAGCACAGCCGCGTCTTCTCGTTCGTCAACGACGGCGACCAGGCCACCTACATCGGCAGCGCCGACATGATGCATCGCAACCTCGACCGCCGGGTCGAGGCGCTCGTGCGGCTCGTGGATCCCGCGCACCTGCAGGAGATCGAGGACCTGTTCGACCGCGCCATGGCCGACACCACCTCCGCCTGGATCCTCGACTCCGCCGGCGAGTGGACGCGCCGCAACAAGGGCGCGGACGGCACCACGCTGGAGGACCTGCAGACCGCGGTCATGGGCATCGTGACCAAGCGCAAGCGACGCGTGCTCCGCTGAGCACCGCTCCGCCGCGGAGCGTCCCCGCTAGCGTGGACGACGTGACACCCGCCCCCTCCGTCTTCGCCGCGGGCGCCGTCGTCTGGCGCGTGGTCGACGGCCGGATCCGGGTGCTCATCATCCACCGCACGCGACGCCGCGACACCTCCCTTCCGAAGGGCAAGGTGGATGCAGGCGAGACGCTCCCGCAGACCGCCGTGCGCGAGGTGCACGAGGAGACCGGCCTCCGGGTCGCGCTCGGCGTGCCGCTCGGCGCCATCGAGTACGGCATCTCCGGCGGTCGCCGCAAGTCGGTGAGCTACTGGGCGGCAGAGGCGACAGACGCCATGGTCGAGGCCGGCCGCTTCGAGCCGGGCGACGAGGTCGAGAGCGTCGAGTGGGTCTCGATCCCCAACGCCCGCAAGCGCCTCGACTACCCGGGCGAGGTGCAGATCCTCGACCTCTTCGCCGGGCTCGTGGAGACGGGCTCACACCGGTCGTTCGCCCTCATCGCGCTGCGCCACGGCCATGCCGTGCAGCCGTACGAGTGGGACGGGGCCGACGCCTCCCGGCCGCTCAGCGCGCGCGGACGCGAAGAGGCCCGCACGATCGTGCCGACGCTCCTCGCCTTCGGGCCGCGGGTCATCGCGAGCAGCACCGCCGAGCGCTGCCTGCAGACGGTCGCGCCGCTCGCGGAGGCCCTCGGCCGTCGGGTGAAGGAGGACGCGGGCATCAGCCAGGACGCGTACGAGACATACGGCGGATCCGTGCGGGAGACCGTCGCGAAGCGCGTGCGCAAGGCCCGCAGCGCCGTGCTCTGCAGCCACAGCCCGGTCCTGCCGGAGATCCTGCACGAGATCGCCCTCGCCACCGAGACGCCCCGCGCGAGCCGCATGCCGCGGGCGGGGATGCTGTCACCCGCCGAGTTCTCGGTGGTGCACCTGTCGGCGTCGGACCCGGAGGCGGGGATCCTCGCGGTGGAGACGTACGGGCCGTCGGCCTGACGGCGTCCGGCCGTCTCGAAGCCCTGAACACGGCCGACCGACAACTGTGCGCCCGACCGCCTGAGCCCGTGCCGATCCACGCGGTCTGTTCACCTCCCGTTCACCGATATCGGCCGAACCGGTCAAGAGCCCGACATAGCTTCGTCGAGGGGCATGCACCTGCCTCCTCACAGCAAGAAATACCCGGAAGGCTCCATCACGTGAAGATCTCGCGTCTCAGCAGCGCAGCAGCGCTCGCCGCCGTCACCGCACTCGCACTCTCCTCCTGCGCCTCCAACGAGGCGCCCGCCGAGGGCGGCGACGCATCGGCGTCCACCCTGTCCGGCACGCTCAACGGCATCGGCGCCACCTCCCAGGGCGCCGCCCAGGAGGCATGGAACGCCGCGTTCCAGACCGCCAACCCCGGCGTCACCGTCACCTACGCCGGCGAGGGTTCCGGCGCCGGCCGCGAGGCGTTCATGGCGGGCGGCCAGAACGCGAACTTCGCCGGCTCCGACCGCGCGCTCAAGACCGACGAGCTCACGGGCACGTTCGGCCAGTGCGCCGACGGCGTCAAGCCGATCGACCTCCCCGCGTACATCTCCCCCATCGCGCTGATCTTCCAGGTCGAGGGCGTGAAGGACCTGAACCTCGACGCCGCCACCACCGCGGGCATCTTCAAGGGCACCATCACGAAGTGGAACGACCCGGCCATCGTCGCGCTCAACCCCGACGCCACGCTGCCCGACGCCGGCATCACCGCCGTGCACCGCTCGGACGACTCGGGCACCACCGAGAACTTCGCGAAGTACCTCAACACCACGGCCAAGACGGTCTGGGACGCGGAGCCCAAGGGCGTCTGGCCCTACCAGGGCGGCGAGGCGGCCCAGGGCACGACCGGCGTGGTCGACGCCGTCAAGGGCGGCACCAACATCATCGGCTACGCCGACGCGTCCAAGGCCGGCACCCTCGGCGTCGCGAAGATCAAGGTCGGCGACGAGTTCGTCGGCTACTCGCCCGAGGCCGCAGCCGCCGTCGTCGAGGCCTCGCCCGAGGCCGAGGGCCGCGAGGCGAACGACGTCGTCTTCGACATCGACTACTCCACCACCGAGTCGGGTGTCTACCCGATCGTCCTCGTCAGCTACCTCATCGCCTGCCAGGAGTACAAGGACCCGGCCGTCGGCGAGCTCGTCAAGGCCTACCTCGGCTACGTGACCAGCAGCGAGGGCCAGCAGCTCGCCGGCGACAAGGCCGGCGCCGCGCCACTCTCCGACACGGTCTCCGCTCAGGTCAAGACCGCGGTCGAGTCGATCAAGTAGCACCAGCTGTCCGCCCCCTGATCCGCGCCAGCGCGGGTCAGGGGGCGCTCCCACGGGCGGCCCCGCCGCCCCCAGCCCCACCGTCTCGACCCAAGGGATCCCGACCCATGACGACCGCCGCCCCGCAGCCTCCCCAGGCTCCCGAGTCCGATCGGCCGCGCGACGTCGCCGCCGCCACCGCAGCTCCCCGCAGCTCCCAGGACGCGAAGCCCAAGGCCCGCGTGGGCGACCGCGTCTTCTCCGGCCTCTCCCGGGGGTCCGGCACGCTGATCCTCGTGATCCTCGCGGCCGTCGCGCTGTTCCTCATCGTGCAGAGCATCCCCGCACTCACCGCACCTCCTGCCGAGATCTCGGGCGGCGGCGGCTTCTGGGGCTACGTCGGGCCGCTCATGTTCGGCACCGTCTACGCCGCGGCGCTCGCCATGCTCATGGCCGTCCCCGTCGCCATCGGCATCGCGCTCTTCATCTCGCACTACGCGCCCCGCCGCCTGGCGCAGGGCCTCGGCTACGTCATCGACCTGCTCGCCGCCGTGCCCTCCGTGGTGTTCGGCCTCTGGGGCATCGCGGTGCTGGCGAAGTTCCTGCAGCCGTTCTACACGTTCCTCACCGACACGTTCGGGTGGTTCCCGCTCTTCGCCGGCCCCGTCTCGGGCACCGGCCGCACCATCTTCACGGTCGCGGTGGTCCTCGCCGTCATGATCCTGCCGATCGTCACCGCGCTCTGCCGCGAGGTCTTCCTGCAGACCCCGAAGCTGCACGAGGAGGCGGCGCTCGCCCTCGGCGCGACCCGCTGGGAGATGATCCAGACCGCCGTCCTGCCGTTCGGCCGCCCCGGCATCATCTCGGCCTCCATGCTCGGCCTCGGCCGCGCCCTCGGTGAGACGATGGCGGTCGCGATCGTCCTCTCCCCCGCCGCGGTCGTGAACTTCGCGTGGTTCCAGTCCACGAACTCGAACACCATCGCCGCGAACATCGCGCTGAGCTTCCCCGAGGCGTACGGCCTCAAGATCAACGAGCTCATCGCATCCGGCCTCATGCTCTTCGTCATCACGCTGGCCGTGAACATGCTGGCCCGCTACATCATCAGCCGCCGCAAGGCCTTCTCCGGAGCGAACTAATGGCGACGACCGCACCCTCCCGCACGCGTCCCGTCGCGAGCACCCTCCCCAACTCCCTCACCGCCGGCAAGCTGCACCGGTTCACGGCCCCGGCGATCTTCGTCGTGTCCTGGCTCGTCATGGCGGCCGTGTTCCTGGTGCTCGAGCTCTCGGGCGCCGCGGACAGCTTCAACGTCGTCGGCACGGCCGTGTTCGGCACGATCCTGTTCGGCATCGCGCTGTTCTGCTTCTCGCTCGCCGTGGAGGGCGAGCGGAAGGCGAAGGACCGGGTCATCACGATCCTCGTCACGGTCGCGTTCGTGCTCGCGCTCATCCCGCTCATCTCGCTCGTGTTCACGGCGGTCACCAACGGCTCCAACCGCTTCGACCCGCTGTTCTTCAACTCGAGCCTCCGCAACGTGGTGGGCGAGGGCGGTGGCGGTCTCCACGCCATCATCGGCACGCTGATCGTCACGGCCATCGCCGCGGTGATCTCCATCCCCGTCGGCCTGATGGCGGCCATCTACCTCGTCGAGTACGGCCGCGGCCGCCTCGCCCGTGCCATCACGTTCTTCGTCGACGTCATGACGGGCATCCCGTCCATCGTCGCGGGCCTCTTCGCCTACGCGCTGCTGGTGATATTCCTCGGCCCCGGCGTCCGCCTCGGCTTCGGCGGCGCGCTGGCGCTCTCGGTGCTGATGATCCCCGTGGTCGTGCGCAGCGCCGAGGAGATGCTCAAGCTGGTGCCGAACGAGCTCCGCGAGGCGTCCTACGCGCTCGGCGTGCCGAAGTGGCTGACGATCGTGAAGATCGTGCTGCCCACATCGCTCGCCGGCATCGTCACGGGCGTGATGCTCGCGATCGCCCGCGTCATCGGCGAGACCGCACCGCTCCTCATCGTCGCCGGGTTCACGCAGAGCATGAACTACAACCCCTTCAAGGACCAGATGATGACCCTGCCGGTGTTCGTGTTCCGGCAGTACGCCGACCAGGGCAGCGACGCGTTCGCCTACGTTGACCGCGCGTGGACCGGCGCGCTCGTGCTGATCCTCATCGTCATGGTGCTGAACGTCATCGCCCGGCTCATCGCCCGCATCTTCGCCCCCAAGCTCGGCCGCTAGCACCCGCTCCCCCGGCCCACTCACCCGATCGGTAGGAACACCTTTGTCCAAGAGCATCGAAGTCAACGACCTGAACGTCTACTACGGCAAGTTCAAGGCGGTCGAGGACGTCAACCTGCGGATCGAGCCGCGCACCGTCACCGCGTTCATCGGCCCGTCCGGCTGCGGCAAGTCGACCTTCCTCCGCACGCTCAACCGCATGCACGAGGTGATCCCCGGCGCGTACGTGGAGGGCGAGGTGCTGGTCGACGGCAACGACCTCTACGGCCCCGGTGTCGACCCGGTGCTCGTGCGCCGCCAGGTCGGCATGGTCTTCCAGCGGCCGAACCCGTTCCCCACCATGTCGATCCGCGACAACGTGCTCGCGGGCGTCAAGCTCAACAACCGCAAGATCTCCAAGTCGGACGCGGACGCGCTCGTCGAGCAGTCCCTGCAGGGCGCGAACCTCTGGAACGAGGTGAAGGACCGCCTGGCCCTCCCCGGATCCGGCCTCTCGGGCGGCCAGCAGCAGCGCCTCTGCATCGCCCGCGCCATCGCGGTCCAGCCCGACGTGGTGCTGATGGACGAGCCGTGCTCCGCGCTCGACCCGATCTCCACGCTCGCCATCGAGGACCTCATCGAGGAGCTCAAGGCGCAGTACACGATCGTCATCGTGACCCACAACATGCAGCAGGCCAGCCGCGTCTCCGACCGCACGGCCTTCTTCAACATCGCCGGCACCGGCAAGCCCGGCAAGCTCATCGAGTACGACGACACCACCACGATGTTCTCCAAGCCCAGCGTCCAGGCGACCGAGGACTACGTGAGCGGCCGCTTCGGCTGATCCCGACTCCTCGGACGACGAAAGGCCCCCGCATCCTCAGGATGCGGGGGCCTTGTCTCTGCACTGGCCGTGCGGCGCCGATCAGGTGCTGGTGACCGCCACGATGGGCTCGGTGGTGGGCTGCTCGGATCCGCCCTCGGGCTCGACCGTTATGGCCACGGTGTCGCCGGGGGTGTAGCTGCCGTCGAGCACGGCGTGACCCGCCCCGTCCGCGGCCGACATGACGCCGGCGGAGACGGGACCGGATGCACCGACGTACCACATCTGGAGCACGCGGCCCTCGGGCAGCGGCGACGCGTCGTTCAGGACGACGGCCGTCTTGGCCTCCGATGCGGAGAAGTAGACCGTGGCCGTGCCGCCGCCGACGACGTCGCGCTTGTCGATGACGACGTCGGACGCCGTGGTGACCCGCTCGTACGCGGAGGCGACCGGTGCCTGCGAGGTGCCGGGGCCACCCACGTTCGTGCCGACGACCACCCCGCCCACGACGAGCACGACGGCCGCCGCGGCGACGCCGATGAGGGCGCCGGGCTTGCGGAACCAGCGCTCGGAGGCCCGGGCGGATGCGGATCCGAGGCGCTCGCGCGGAACCGAGGACGATGACGCGGAGGAACCGGGGACAGCGCCCGCGGAGGCCGCGGCACGCAGCTCGGTGACCGGCGCGGGTCGGCGGTCGTCGTCCGTCGTCGCGGTCGGCGCGACGAGCGGCGGCAGCTGCGGCGTGGCGTCGAGCATGGCCATGATGTCGACCTTGAGGCGCGGCGAGGGATCCACCGGCTCGGCGGTCCAGGCGAGGTCCGCTGCGGTCGCCCGCAGCTCCGCGACCTCGGCGCGGAGGACGGGGTCGCGCTCGAGGAGGGCCTCGAACTCGGCGGCCTCCTCGGCGTCGACCGCGCCGAGCGCGTACGCCGCGGTGAGGCTGCGGATGTCGTCGTCGGTGGTCATGATGCGACCCCCATCTCGTCGCGCAGGCGGATCATGCCGTCGCGCAGGCGTGTCTTCACGGTGCCGATGGGCACGTCGAGCATCGACGCGACCTCGCTGTGGCTGTAGCCGCCGTAGTAGGCGAGGGAGACGGCCTGGCGCTGGATCTCGGTGAGCTTCGTCATGGCCTTCTTGACCCTCTCGTGCTCGATGCTGATCTCGACGGTCTCGGAGACATGGTCGTAGCCGTTCTCGTGGTCGCGGATGCCGATGCGGACATCGCGGTCGCGGCTGGACTGGGAGGCGCGCACGCGGTCGACCGCGCGGCGGTGGGCCATGGTGAGCACCCACGTGGTCGCTGCGCCCTTGGCGGGATCGAAGCGCGAAGCGGACTGCCAGATCTCCAGGAAGATCTCCTGCGTGACCTCCTCCGACTGCGCGTGGTCGACGAGGAGTCGGCGGACGAGTCCGAGGACGCGGGGAGCGAGCTGGTCGTAGAGCTCCGAGAAGGCACGCCGGTCGCCCTGGGCGACGCGGCCGAGGAGCGACTCCTTCGACTCGGGGTCCGCCGGCCCTGGGAGGTCGGGACGCTCGATCGATGAAGGCACGAGCCCCAGCATCTCAGACCCGCGAGCGAACCGCATGCAGGCAGGGCGGGGCCCGCCTGGCCTGGGTGGTGCTGCGGGGAGGTCATGTGGTGCTTTCCGGTCGTGGTGCGGATGGATGGGGAGCCGATCCGCGGGCATGCGGTGCCCCGCATCAGCCGGGATCCCGCGGTGCGGGACATCTGGGATGGCCGGGCGGCCTGCCACGCGGGCAGGACCCGACCGATGCGGGTCGCACCCTCGCGGGTGACGGATGAGAGGCGGGTGAGCGCCTCACGATGACTCTTCGGCGCGAGTCGCGTCACGGATTGGTCACAGACCGTGGGGATTCGGCGGCGCGGACGCGGGGAGCTCGGCCGCTCGCACGGGGGCCGTCCCTCCGCGGAGGAGGGGAAGGGAGATGAGGAGCCGGGCCGCAGGACGCCTCTCGGCGCGAGGCCGCTCGGAGCGGCGAATATTGGTACCCGGGAGTACTGCGGCCCGACCAGGATCCACTGTAACCGAGTCGGCGCGGGCTGTCGTCCCGGGGATCGCGCTCACAGTGAACGGGCGGATCCGCGGGCGGGACGGGTCAGTCGAGGCGGTCGCTCCGCCAGAGCCGGGCGCACTGCACGAGGTCGGCGGCCATCTGCGAGAGGCGCAGGGCGCGCGTGGTGAGGTCGCCCGCGCGCTCGGGCGACGCCGTCGCGTCGAGGTCGTCCGCGACGCTCGTGGCGCCGAGGGCGGCCAGCCGGCTGAACGCGCCCGCGCGGTCGAGGGCCACCGCGAAGTCGCCCGTGAAGAGGCCGCGGAGGATGCTGTCGGCGAGCTCGACGATCTCCGCCGGACCGGTCGGCGCGGTGGCGCCGGCGACGACGGGGTCGATGGTCGTGGCCACGTCGGTGCCGCGCTGGTAGAGGAGGCTGATGCCGTCGGGGTCCTGCCGGATGAGCGCGCGCATCAGGTACAGCCGCCAGAGCGCGCCCGGCAGGCTGCGCGGGCTGGCGCGCGACCACAGCTCGGCGACCGCGTCGATGCCGTGCTCGTCGGTGTACGCGATGAGGCGCTCGACGACCGCGGGGTCCGGATCCGCCCTCACGCGCGCCAGCAGGGCCCACGCGGTCTCGTGGGCCACGCGGCTGATCGTGGCGGGGTCTTCGCCGCCGAGCATGCTCTCGAACTTGGCCCCGGAGAACTTGGTGGGCTTGTGGTATTCGCCGGACATCCCGGCAAGCGTACGCCGGACGGATCCTCCCGAGCGGCCTCGCGCGACGTCGCCCCGCTCCGAGGCGGCCACCGTCCATCCCGTAGCATCGTTGACGCGGGCCTCTAGCTCAGTTGGTAGAGCAAGGGACTTTTAATCCCTGGGTCGTCGGTTCGAGCCCGACGGGGCCCACCCTCATCGTTGCTGGTCACACGCGCATCACGCGCTCGAGAGCTGATGCCCGAACCGGGGACGGGGAGCAGACGGGGAGCAGACGGCAGCGTCGGCTCCACGCGGTTCACGCACGCGCATGTATCGATCCCACCGCCACACGGGGGAACGACGAGAGCCCCCCGAGCGCCCGATCAAGGGCGCCCAGGGGGCTCATGACGTCAATGGCCGTGCAGGCAGCTGCCGACCGGACGGCGCCTCGGCAGGGGACGGACACGTGCGGGGCGGCGAGCGTCAGCTGCGGCTGTCGCCGTCACCGCTTCCCGTGCCCACCTGGACGGCGAGCGCATCAGCGGAGCGCTTCGTGATCAGCGCGTACGAGGCCTGGGAGATGACGATCGCCAGGAGGACCAGAGCTGGCCAGTCGGGGAGGGGATCACCCATCCACCAGGAGAACAGGACCACCGCGATCGCGAGGACGATCGCGACCACCACGGCGATGCCCTTCTTGAGCTTCGCCGGCCACCGGGGGTCGATGGCCACGGCCGTCGCGAAGGGCGCGAAGAAGTTGAGGAGGACGAGGATGCCGATCGGGATGGTCGGGATGGAGATGTCGTCGTTCATGGGGCCTTCTCGAGGGGGCGGTGATGGGCGTGCGGAGAGGTGAGGACGCGCCCGCTCCTCTGCGAGCGGAGCCGGGTCGTCGCGCGATCGCCCGGAGGACGGCGGCGCGCGGGGCTCGTGATGATGAGGTGCCCGAAGACGCGGATCGCGTCATCGGGCGCCCGGGTGCCGGCGCCGGGATGCCGGGCACCCCGGCCGGCAGGCCGGCACGATCGCCGGGTCACGTCAGGACGCGCCCGCCATCCCCTCCGCGGACCACCCGTCGAGGTGCTCCGCGGAGGCGATGCCACGGGCTGGTCGGACGGATCAGCCCTGGGCGGGCGCCTTGTAGGCGGGCGCGCGCACCTCCGCCGACACGATGCCCTGCTTCTTCTGCAGCTCGTCGACCTTCCGCTCGGTGCGGTCGGCCTGGTCGCCCATCCACCCCTGCTTCTTCAGGAGCTCGTTGACCTTGTTGACCGTGTCGACGACGACGTTCTCGACGTTGATCAGGCGGGCGTCCATCCGGTCGGCCTGCTCGCGCTGCCAGGTCTGGTACTTGAGGATGTCCGCCAGGGTGTCATCGGTGCTTGCCATGTTGTTCCACTCATCTCTTGTTGGTTTCTTGCGGGGAATGCCGGCGGGCGCGATGTCGCGCCTCGCCGCTGGGGTTCGTTCCGGACTCGGTCGCGACGTCCTGAACGCTGTGGGAGCCACGACGCGGCGCGGCGCGGCCGATCATCGGTGCGCCGGGGTGCGAGGGGGATCCGGCGACCGGGGCCGACGTCATGTGCGCCGCCGAGGTCGCGTCAGGCGCTGTGCCCGAACGCGCGTGGCGCACCTGGTCGAGCGCGTCAGCCCTGCGCGGGCGCCTTGTAGGCGGGAGCGCGCACCTCGGCCGACACGATGCCCAGCTTCTTCTCGAGCTCGTCGTACTTCCGCTCGGTCCGGTCGGCCTGGTCGCCCATCCAGCCCAGCTTCTTCGTCGCCTCGCCCGCCTTGTTGACCACGTCGACGACGACGTTCTCGACGTTGATCAGACGAGCGTCCATCCGATCGGCCTGCTCGCGCTGCCACGTCTGGTACTTGAGGAAGTCCGCGACGGCGGGTCCGGGGTTCGCGCGGTGCTCCCACTCGTTACCGGTCGCCCGGATCTGGGGGTTGCCGACGTAGACGTAGTGCCACGCCTCGCCGCGCGGGTTGGTCGCCGACTTCGTCGCAGCGCCCTGGACGTTGTTGAAGCCGTATAGCCGCGCGATGTTGTCGAAGATCCCGTGCCGGGGGTTGTCGTACGAGGCGACGCCGGACGCGACGTCGACCGCGACTCCGAGCCCGTGGTTCGACGTCCCCGGCCTGGCCGCGGTTCCGGCCGGCATGGTGTTCCAGTAGTGCTGCTGCGTCGCGATCGAGCGGAACGCCTCCGAGAGCTTCGGACGTTCGCCGATCTCGCGCCAGAACGCGGCGAGGATCGCGCGCATCTGGTATGCGGCCTCGCGGACGAGGAGGTGCCCGTCGATGACCTCGACGAGGTCGAAGTCCTCGGCATATCCGTTGCGGGCCATCAGGCGGCCCCGACTTCGGTCGATGCGAGCATCCCTGTGGATCTGATAGCGGCCATGAGCGGTCACCTTCCTGCGCTGTCGCGCGATTTCTTCTCGAGCTGGTTGGGGCGGATGTGGGGGCCGGCACAGGGCCTGTCGGACAGGCACCGGTCGGCGGACGGGGCGTGAGGGGTGCGCGGGGTCCGCGGGGTCCGCGGCCCGTGGAGGGGAAGCCGGGGAGATGCGGGTCCTCCCGCGGAGGACCCGCGCGGTCATGCGCGCGGTGCCGGAGCGGGTCAGGCCCTCGGCCGGCGCGCCTGCTCGTCGGTGAACGCCGTGGCGAGCCGAGCGACCTCGTCGTCGGAGAGCTCGCCGACGGAGGACGCCACGATCGGGGCGAGACGCGCGGCGACAGCCGCTCCGAGCTCCGCCCCATCGAGGTCGGGACGATCGCCGTCCCCCTTGAGGAAGTCGACGAACTTCTGCGTGTAGCCGACCCAGTCGCGCCACGGGGTGAGCTTCGGAGCCCCGGTCTCGTCGACCTCCCCGGCACGCACGATCGGCGTGTCGAGGATCCGGTCGGGCAGCTCACGGAGCAGCTCGTCTCGTCGGGCGGCGTCCGACACCTCGTTGTAGCGGAGGAGGTCGCCGGCTTTAGTCGGCGTCCCGGATGCGGCGTTCACGAGCAGGATGTTCCACACCGTCTCTGCGGACTTCTGCGCGATGCGGTTCATCTGGGCTTCTGTGATGTCGGCCATGTCGTTCCCGTCCGTGTCGATGGGGTGCGTGTCGCCACCTGAGGCGGTGGTCGCGGAGTAGTGCGCGAGCGGATCGCGGAGGTTCGCGTCGACGGTCGCGGTGCCGACCCAGAGCTGGTGGTGCACGTGGACGCCGACGGCCCAGGCGTTGCCCGTGTCGCCTGCGACGCCGATCTGCTGCCCTTCGGCGACGCGAGCCCCCACGCTCACGGACGGCGCGCGGTCGAGGTGGGCGCACAGGGTGGTCCACCCGTTGTCATGGCGGATGGTGATGTTGTGGCCGAAGCCGATCTGGCGATCCATGTTCGAACCGATGCCCACCACGAGGCCGGGACCGGAGGCGTGCACCGGGGTCCCACGACCGACGTAGTAGTCGAATCCGCGGTGGCCGAAGGGGTTGCCCGTCCGCCACGACTTGAATGCGCCGATAGTCCTGCTGCTCCAGGAATCGACCGGATGCCGCATGGGTGCCTCCCGGGCTGGGTGGATGGGGCGTTCCTGCCGAGCCGGCGCCTGGTGGGGTCATGGCTCGCGGCCGGTGCATCCGCGCTGGACACGAGGTGCACCGGGAGAGCCGCTCATGTGCGCGCGTCCGGAGGCAGGAAGAGCGGGGACCGGTCTCACAGGATCCCGCCTCCTGACACGCGCCCCGCACGAGAGCGTGCGGCGGACGTGGGGGCAGGGGCGTGATCCGCACCCGGGTTCATGGCCGGCACAGGGACCTCGACGGTGACGCGCGATGCGCGCGTCTCCCGAACCGGGCCGTGGTGCCTTTCTTGCCTAATCTCCATCTGTGGGGTGACGCCACGGGTCTGTCAACTCCCGCGCGACGACTTCCTGCGTCGGTACTCGGGACTGTTCGACGGGCGCGCGGTGAGGTTCTGCCGGTAATGGAGCAGGAGGTCGTCGAGGCGGATCCGCTTGCGCCCGCTCCTCCAGTGGAATCTCATGCCGTCCCGGTTAAGCCACCGCTGGATCGTCCGCGTGGACCGGTGGACGCGGTGCGCTGCCTGGCCGATGGTGAACGTCTCGCGCTCCGCGGACGGGCTGCCGCCTGCGCTGCTCACTGGGCGATCTCGCAGCGGTGTCCGCGCGCGATCGCCTCCGCTGCCGGCTGCGAACCGAGCCCGTCGGCGCGACACGTCGCGCATGCCCATCTCCACACGCCGGGTCCGAGCGGTTCGACGACCGTCTCCGGGCCGAGCCAGCCGAGAGTGCGGAGCGCGTCCGTGGGCGAGTACCGCTTCTCGCAGTTCTGGCACCGCACCACGACGTCGAGGAGGTCGGAGGATCCCCAGTGCGCGCCGACGGCGTCCTCGAAGCACGCGTCGCATGCGCGGGGGATGACCGTCCGCCGCGGGCCGGGCGCCTGCGGGTACCTCGCGGAGGCCTGGTGGATGATCGCCGCGATGTCGTCGAAGTAGACACGGGCATGCGGGTGCCGCAGGATGTCCGCTTCCATGACGCTGAGGTTCACGCACACCGCGCGGGTGAGACCCGCGGCCGTTGCCGCGTCCATGCTTCCCCGGAAGCCCTGGACCACCCCGTCGCGTGAGCTGCGCACCTGCCGCGCGACGGCGGGCGGGCGGGCGGCGAAGGTGTCACACCAGGACACGAGCCAGTCCACGAGCTGGGCGTACACGGCGTCCGCGTCATCGATCGGATCCACGCGGGCCGAGGCCGGCGGCTCCTTGCTCGCCGCGCGGGGCATGCCGTCCGATGCGCGCACGATTGAGGGGGCGACCTGGTGGCGTATGTGGCTCATCAGCTGCGGGGCTGCCGCGAGAGCCGATGCCGCCCGTGCGGCGGAGAGCCGCAGGAGGGCGTGGTCGCCGACGGTCTCCGACCAGTCCTGCTCGTCATAGATGTGGTTCATGGCTGTGTCTCCAGGGGGATCGTGCGGACCGTGAGGATCCGGTCGAGGCCCTGCTCGTCGGGCCGCGACGGCCGGGGAAGGTGTCGGGAGGTGCGGATGAGGGCCGTGGGGCGCTCCATCACGGCCGACGGCGAGGACCGGCGAGCCCGCAGGGCCTAGGTGGCCCCACGCGCGGGCCCGAACGGGTCCCATGCCCGCTCCTGCAACCGGGCGTACTGGCCTTGCCAGACCAGCGAGATCGAGCCCGTCTCGCCGTGACGGTTCTTGGCCACCGTCACGCGGAGCTCGTCCGGCCTCCGCTCCCGGTCGTGGTTCAGGAGCAGCACCACATCCGCGTCCTGCTCGATCGCCCCCGACTCGCGGAGGTCGGTGAGTACCGGCTGCTTGCCGTCCCGCTGCTGCGGCGGCCGGGAGAGCTGCGACAGCGCGATGATCGGCACGCTGAGCTGCCGGGCGAGCTGCTTCAACGTCCGCGAGAACTCCGCGACCTCCGCCTGCCGGTTCTCGAGACCTGAGCCGGACATGATCTGCAGGTAGTCGATGACGACCCCGGAGAGCCTCCCCCTCTGGCCCACTGCCCGGATGAACGCGCGGATGTCCGCGAGGGTCGACCCCTCGTCGTAGATGTAGATGGGCGCCTTCTCGTACCGCTCCCGGGCGAGCCTCACCCGCGCCCACTGCTCGTCGTCCAGATCCCGGTTCCTCAGCGCCCGCATGTGCACCTCGCCGTACTGCGCGATGAGACGCAGCTGCAGCTCCGACTCGCCCATCTCCAGGCTGATGAACGCCACCAGCCCCTCATGAGCGAGCCGCGCCGCGCACTGCAGCCCCATGATCGTCTTGCCCTCGCCGGGGCGGGCGCCGATGACGTACAGGGAACCGGGGTTGAACCCGCCGATGAGACGGTCGAGGGTCCGCCAGGGCGTGGGGTGGTAATCCGGCTTCCGTCCGAGCGAGGCGATCACGCCGTCGACGGTGGAGCCGACGGGGTGGACGTCGGCGCGCTCCGGCGCGGTGGCTCGCTCGAGCGCCGCGCGGGCGGCGTCGATGGCGTCAGCCGTGGATCCGTGCACGGCACGGCCGAGCTGCGCGATCCTCACCCCCGCCTCCGTCAGCCGCCGTCGCATCCCCCGGTCGCGGACCATCGCCGCGTAGTACGACGCGTTGCTCGCGGTGACGACATCGCTGGTGAGCGCGTGCAGGTAGCCGGCCCCGCCGGCCTTCGCCAGGTCCCCGACCCGCGCGAGCTCGTCGCTCACGGTGATGGGGTCCACGGGCTCGCTGCGCTCCACGACGGACAGGACCGCCGCGAAGATCAGAGCGTGCGCGGGGCGCAGGAAGTCGTCGGGGGCAACTTCCTCGTCGAGCACGTCGTGCAGCGCCGTCGAGGCGAGGAGCGTCGCGCCGAGCGTGGCGCGCTCCGCGTGGTCGGTGCCGTCCTGCTCGGCCAGAGCCGTGGGGTCGGCGTCTCGGCCGCTCACGACGCACGACCCTCGACACGCGCACGCCACTGCGGATCATCCCGGTTCGCCGTGTACTCCTCGAGCGTCACGCCATGCGCCGACAGCCACGCATCACGCTGCTCGCGCATCACCTCGGCGGTCACATCCGGGCCCGCAGCGGGCCGGTGCGTGCGCCCGTCGCGGACGGCGAACTCCTGCTGCTTCCGCATGCCGTTCCTCCAGGTCGCGGCCCAGTCCTGCATCGGCCTCCCGACGCCACGCCAGTAGTCCA
Source organism: Clavibacter sp. A6099 (assembly GCF_021919125.1). Lineage (NCBI taxonomy): Bacteria > Bacillati > Actinomycetota > Actinomycetes > Micrococcales > Microbacteriaceae > Clavibacter > Clavibacter seminis. Next base: position 2,756,917 of record NZ_CP083439.1, read on the forward strand.
TCCACTCGTCGAGGCGGGCGTCGACGTCGACGTCAGGGGCCTCCGTCGCCGCCCACGCCCGCATGTCGTCGGTGATGGCGAAACTCGACGGGAGGCGAGCGGAGCGCATCGGCATCCTCTGTTCTTCTTGGTTCTTGAGGAGAGGAGCATCCGGCGGATTCGCCGCCTCCTGCACGCGATGCCGCCCGCTCCTCGGGGCGACATCGCCGTCTCCACGCGGCGGATTCGCCGCATCGAGCGGACGCGGGTCCACGACCGTGCGCCACGACCTCGTCCGGTCGTAGTTCCCGCCGAGCCGGTGCTCACGCGACACCATGTAGGCGCAGCTCACGAGGGTCGCGAGGGCGCGCCGCACCTGGTGCGCGGACAGGCCGACCTCCTCGCCGATGAGGTCGTTCGTCGCCGGCCACCACGCGGTGCCATCCGCGTCGATGTGGCGGTGGGCGCCGTCGTGGCAGCGGAAGTGGACGCGGGTCCACACCAGCGCTTCGTTGGCGCCGCCGAGCCGCCGCACGAGCGCGGCGCGGACCTGCATGAAGTCGTTGGCGGTGACCTCATCGGAGGGGACTCCCATGGGTGTTCTCCTCTCGGGGAGCGGGCGGTGGATGGCGAGCCTCGGAGGGGTCAGGCCGGCCGATCCTCGGAAGCGCGGTGCGGATGGACGCCGGCGCCGAGGCTGCTCGACTTCGGTGCCAGGAGCTGCGCGTCCGCAGCTGCCATCCGGAGGGCCGCGGACAGCATCACGATCACGCAGAGGACGTGGAAGCCGTTCACCACCGCCAGCGGGACCGACGAGAGGGCGCCGAGTGCGGAGATCGCCACCACGAGGCGACTCATGGCCGCCCCTCGAGCGATCGGCTCACGCTCCGCGCCTCGGCGGAGGGCGCCAGAGCCTCCTGGAGGTCCGGACGGTGGTGCGCCTCCGCGATCGGCGCGGCGGGCGGGGAGGGCCGGCGCGCGCCGCAGAGAAGGCGGTCGAGAGCGTCCATGAGCCCACTGTCCGGACGTACCGGGCAGCTCCGGGTGATCCACGCTCCGAGGGGGGTGCGGCCGCGATGCCTTGCCGCGCCTCGCGCCCGTGACCGTGAGGATCGCCGAGCAGGTCGCCCGTCGTCCCGATGACGTGCTGCAGCGGTCACGACGCTGCCCGAGACGGGGCGAGGGCCGAGGAGGGGCGGCTCCCGCCAGGTGGAGGGGATGCGGGACCCGTCATGGCGGGGAGCCTCGTTTCTATTCGGCCGTCCGCGCCGCGTGGAGCGACGCCCGGACGGGATACGGCGACGGGCGGGATCAGGCGCTCCTGCGGAAATGGAGCACGTTCGACTGGTGCCCGCAGCTGCGGCACTCGATCCACGCCTCCAGGCACGCCGGCTGGATCGACCATCGGCCGCCGACCACGCGCTGGAAGCCGTGCAGATCACCGGCTTCGAGGGCGCGACGCGTGGTGACGGGGTGACGGCGGGCGATGACGGATGCTTCCGCGACCGTCAGGAGGGGGCCGTTCACACCGCTACCACCGCTCGATGCGGCGGTGCGCTGCCGCCGAGCGGTTCATCGGCGATGATCTCGAACGCCTCGCCGAGCCCGAGATCGAACGCGCTGCACAAGGACGCCATGAAGGCCGAGGACGGAGCCGCGCCTGCATTGATGCGGCGGAGCGTCGTCCTGTCGACTCCCATGAGCCGCGCCTGGTGCTCTTCGCTGGGGAGATCACGGAGCTCGCGGAGGCGCTTGAGGAGGCCGGGCTTGATTCGGAGCTTGCTCGTCATCTGTTCTCCTTAGGTGGCTTCGAAATGAAGTGGTGCAAGGATGCAACAAAGTGAGGTAGAATTGCAACCCTAGCCTCGGAAAACGTGGCATTTTTGCATCACTCTTCCCTGATATTCCGCCGCTCAATGTTGACTAGTGAGGCAAAGATGCATCACACTGGCCCGGTGATGGAAACACTGGAAGAGTTCTTTCGCCCGTACCTCAACGGCGACAGCGGACACGAGGTGGGCCGCAAGCTCGGCATGACGAACACCACGGTCACGCGTCAGATGAAGGGCAACATGCCCGTGAGGACCGTCGTGAAGCTCTGTCGCGCCTATGCGATCCCGATGCTGGACGCCTTCGTCGCCGCCGGGTACATCACGGAGGCGGAAGCCGACGTCATGGGGCGCACCCGCGGCCTGAGGGCCGCGACGGAGCGAGAGCTCGTCCAGGAGATGATGCGCCGCGTCGTGGACGGAGACACGACCGCAACGAGCACCGAGCCGGTCGGGCAGGACATCATCGACGCGTCCGCCCGCCTCGCCACGGACAGCGAGGCCGTCCACTTCCGCGAGCCCGCCATCTCGCGCGACGGGCACACGCTCGAACACGACTGGAACGCGGATGACCTGTGACATGCGCGCTCCCGGACGATGCGGGCTCCGTGCATCGGGGCAGGGCCGCATCCGAACGGCACCGGATTCGGCGCCTCGAGCGCGATGCCGCCCGCCACGGGTGAGACAGCGACGTGGAGCACGACCCGCACACCGAGGAGGCACTCATGGCATGGACTGAGCGACGAGCTTCCGGCAGGTACAGGGGCGCCTTCCGGCTGCCGAACGGGAAGATCCGATCCGCGGGCACCTTCGACCACAAGCGAGCGGCCATGAACGCGGCAGCCGCCGCCGAGGCCGCCGCCGCATCGCTGGGGTGGAGGGATCCCCGTGCCGCACGACGCACGTGGGGCGCGTGGCGCGCCGAATGGTGGCCGACCAGGGCGGTGGAACCCTCGACGTCGAGACAGGACGCGTCGCGGGTCCGAGCCCGCCTCGCACCCAGGTGGGACGAGGTCGCGCTCATTGACATCACCCGGCAGGACATCCGCGCGTGGGCCGCCGATCTCGCGGCGGACGGGCTGTCGCCGGCATCCGTGCAGCGATGCGTCCACCTGCTCTCGGCGTCGCTGTCCGCCGCCGTGGACGCCGAGATCATCCAGGCGAACCCCGCCCTGCGCCTGCGCCTCGCCGCCGGGCAGGTGTCCCATGAACGCTTCCTGACCAGCGCCGAGCAGGCCGCGCTGCTGGAGCAGTTCAGCGGCGTCGACCGCGCACTGGTCGCCCTGCTCCTCGGAACCGGGATGCGGTGGGGCGAGGCGGTCGGGCTGCAGCTCAAGCGCATCGACACCGCCCGGGGAGTCGTGCGGGTCGCGGAGGTCTGGGACGACGCGCACTCGACACTCAAGCTGTATCCCAAAGGGCGGAAGATCCGAGAGGTTCCGCTGCCCGGCTGGGCCGCGGAAGCTCTCGAAGCGCACATCGCCGGCCGGAAGACGGGGCACGCGCTCGTGAAGGGCGGCGTCCCCATCGACTACCACAACTGGCGCAGCCGGCTGTGGCTGCCGGCCTTGCGAGCAGCCGGGCTCGGGCCACTGCGCATCCACGATCTCCGACACACCTACGCCTCGACGCTCGTCCAGGCAGGGGTCCCGCTCGAGGAGATAGGCCGACTGCTGGGGCACGTGTCCCCTCTCACGACGCGACGATACGCACACCTCGCGGAGACCCCGCGGAATGCCGTGCTGGCGGCACTGCCGCAGCCGTCGCGGGGAGCAGACGGGGAGCAGGACGCGACTGCACCGGGCACCAACGTGATCGCGTTCCGCGCCCGATTGACGACCTGATCGCCGGAAGGAAGAGGATCGCGCGGCGCCGCGCTACACCGCGCCCCACCGCCCTACCCGGCATCCAGGGCTCTTTTAATCCCTGGGTCATCGGTTCGAGCCCGACGGGGCCCACCGGAACGCATCGACCGGACGCCCGGCGCGCCGGCGGTCTGCCAGGTCAGCCCCGACCGCCCCGGTCCAGCACGAGGAACGGCGGCGTGCGGTAGAGGAACCGGAGCGGCGTGCGCATCGCCATCGCGTGCAGGGTCAGGGACGCAGCGATCGCGACGACGCTCACTACCAGGGGCAGCAGGTACGGCACGGCGCCGGACGCCTGGAAGCCCACGGCGTCGAGCACGGCGCAGGCCGCGGCGATCACGAGGACGTGCGCCACGTAGATGGGCAGCGTGTTCCGGCCGAGGAAGCGCAGCGGTCGCACGAGCCGCGTGCGCGCGAGCAGGGCCGCCCACAGCACGCCGACCGCCATCGCGAGGCACGAGACGACGAGCAGCACGCCGGGGACGCCGCTGATGCCGGTCAGCTCGACGGCGACCCCCGCAGCGCCGAACGCGACCAGGGCGGCCGCGGCCGCGACGGGCCGCGGGCGGGAGGCGACGCGGAACACCAGGTCCTTCGCGTGCAGCCCGATGAGGAAGAAGACGAGGTACTTCGCCATGCCGTCCCAGCTGAGGCTGCCGATGCGCAGCACGCTGAGGAAGAGGGCGGAGAGGACGGCGGCGACGCCCAGCTGGATCCACGGCGACACCCGCCCGTGCGCGATCTTCGCCACCACGAGGAACACGGCGAGCGCGTGCAGGAACCAGAGGCCCGTCGCGGGGAACACGAACGCGAGCAGCAGCGCCCGCGGGTCGCCCTCGTGCGGACGCGAGTCGAGCGGCACCACCGAGAAGTAGAGGAAGCGCAGCACCGACCAGATCGCCAGCGCCCACACGAGGATCGCGATGCGGGAGTTCCAGAGCTCCGGCCAGGAGCGGCGCACGGCCGACCCCGCGAGGAGCCCCGACGCGAGGAAGAAGATCGGCATCCGGAAGGTGACGAACGCGCTGTTGATGGTCGCCCAGACCGGAGAGGCGAGGTCCTCCTGCATCAGCAGGAGGCCCGCATGGAAGAGCGCCACCAGCAGGATGGCCATCGCCCTGGCCGCATCCACCCAGTCCGCGCGCGCAGCAGTGACCGTCGTTCCGTCTCCCCCAGACATGCTCGGCACCGTATCGGGTCGATGTGTCCGGCTCGTGTCGGAGGGCGGCGGCGGGAGGCGGATCCAGTGGTGATCCCAGTGGCGGGAGGAGCGTCGCGCGCCCGGGGTCGCTCGAGGCCGGCGGGCCCCCGAACGGGGTGGGACGCGGAGGACACCGCAGACCGAGATGGCCGTACGGTTCACAGGTGGGGAAATACGGGTATCGGGCGGGCGCACGGGCGCGGGCAGCATGGCGGATCGCCGGCTGGACGGCCGCGGCCGCCGTCGCGGCGTGCTCGGTCGGCCTGGTCGTCGCGGCGCTCGGCACCGGCGCGGAACCCGTCGAGAACGCGGGCGCCGTCGCGGAGTCCGGCTTCGTCTCCGGGCCCGGCAACACCATCGCGCCCGTGGCGCCGCTGGAGCTCCCCGAGGATCCCGCGGTCCTCATGTTCGGCGACTCGTTCATCCTCGGTCACGGCATCGAGACGTCGGGGCGCCCCGCCTACCCCGCGCTCCTCGCCGAGCGCGAGGGCTGGACCGACGTGCGCCTGAACGCTGCGGCGGGGACCGGCTTCGCCGCCACGTCCGACCAGCCGGCGTACCCGGATCGCCTGGCCGCGATGGGCGACGACTTCACGCCCGACCTCGTGGTCCTCCAGGGCAGCGTCAACGACATCAAGCCGGGCGAGGTCGCGGTGCGCATCGGCGTGACCCGGATCCTCGCCGACATCGCCGAGCGCTGGCCCGACGCCCAGACCGTGATCATCACGCCGATGACGGGCGTGCAGAGCTACGAGAAGCTCGCGTCCGCGTACACGGGGCCCGCGCTCGGGAAGGCCCACGTGATCGACGCCACGGGTCCGGAGAGCTGGCTGCCCGTCGACCGTCCGGACCTCCGCACCGAGGACGAGTGGCACCCCAGCGCCACCGGGCACGAGGTCATCGCGACCGGGATCCAGACGTCCCTCACGGCGCTCGCCGGCTGAGCCGGCGCCCGGACGTCAGGCCGCCGGCGCCGAGCCCGTCCCCGGGTCGGTGAGCGCGCGACCGAAGCCGTCGACGCTGCGGACGCCGCGGTCCGTGACGATCGAGGCGAAGGGCGTGTCGGGGTTGTTGGGCAAGGACGGCCGCTCGACGCGGGTGTCGCGGGCGAACGCACCCACCACCACCACGCGCTGCGACGGGTACTTGCTCGGGGTCATGAACATGGTGCCGCGGCCGACGAACGTGTCCTGGGCGAGCCGCCCGCCCTGGTCGACGAGGCCGACGCCGATGCCGTGGGCGCCGAGGTCGCCGCCGGTCACGATGTTGTACCCGACGACGGTGGCGCCGACGCCCGCCCCGATCTCCATCTGGTATCCGCCCGCGCCGGAGTTGCCCTCGAGGCGCATGCCGTTGATGCCGAGCTCGGAGACCATGGACGACGCGTTGCTCGTGGGGATCGCGAGGAAGCCGCGGGCCGCCTTGTTGCCGGCACCGCAGCCGATGACGCGCGTGTTCTCGAAGCGCGCGTTGGTGGGGGCGATGCGGATCCCGCCCGCCGTGCAGTTCACGATCTCTGTGTCGCGCATGACGATGTCGATGGCGTTGACCCCGTCGCAGTCGACGCCCCAGGTGCCCGCGGTGATGACGCGCAGGCCCTCGATGACGTTCGCGTAGGAGTACTCGTCGCTGGCCGCGGTGAAGGCCGCGCGGGCGAAGAAGACCCCGGCACCGCCGGTGGAGTTGAGCTCGATGTCGGTGATCCGGCAGTGCAGCAGCGAGCGCAGGTACAACCCGTGGCGGCCCGTGCGCGTGCCGGTGATGCTGAAGCCGGTGAGCGAGACCGTGGCCTTGTTGTTCGCGGCGGGACCGGCGTCGGCGCCGATCTTGCCCTGCACCTTGAAGACGTCGCCCGTGGATCCCGCGATCTGCCGGATGGTCGTGACGCGCCGGCCGTAGCCCTCGATCGAGATGGCCGGGTACCCGTACGGCGCGCCCGAGAGGGGCTGCTTGGGCCAGGCTGCGCTCGAGTAGTCGATGCCGGTCGACGTGACGCGGATCTCGCACGGCGGCAGGATCCCCCGGCCTCCGGTCTTCTGCAGCGCCGCGAAGAACGCGGCCATCGCCTTGGTGTGATCGGCCGCCGACGGCACGAAGCCGAACTGCTCCGGGTAGTACACGCGCGACTGGTCGCCCACGACGGCGGCGGCCGAGGCGGGCGGCGCCGCGGCGGGCGCGGCGACGGATGCGGCACCCGCGGTGGCGCCGACCGCAGCCAGGAAGACGGCGCGGCGGCCGAGGAGCGGCGGCCGCTCGGCGGGCGCCGGGGCGTCCTGGGCGAGCGCCTGGGCGGGCAGGTCGGTGGTGGGCGCAGGCGCGTGCGCGCGTGACTGGGACAAAGGGGAGCCTTCCGGGTGGGCCGTGCTGACGGGCGCGGTCGGGTCGCGTCGATCCGCTCCCCCGAGCACCGGACGCCCCACGCTGGATAGGGCAAGGGTGCGGCCTGCTGCCGCCCGGAGCGTACCCCCAGTTCGGGGAGACGCGATCGCGGTCTCCACGGGGCGCGGAACCGCGTGCGCATGGGGATCCCGTCGCCTACCGCGCGACGGCCACGGCGGAGGCGATGCGATGCTGGATCGCATGAGCATGCAGGCCGACGAACTCGTGATCGCGATGCTGACCGCCGAGGAGACGAGCGAGCGCTACGACCTGCTGAAGTCCGCGCTCGAGGAGCACGACGACCGCGGCGTGCAGTACCTCTCGGGCGTCGTCGGACGGCTGCTCGCCTACATCGACGGGCTGCGCGAGCCCGAGGAGAACCGGATCGCGCTCGAGCGGTACACGCAGCGGGTCGCGCTGCAGTGGGCGCAGGAGGACGAGGGCTAGCCTGCTCGCCGGCGGATGCGGAGGGCGACGACCAGCGCCACGACAGCCAGGAGCAGCCCCGCCGACCAGCAGACCGCGGCGAGGTCGGGAACCAGATGCGCGGCCAGGGGCATCGCCGCCGCCAGCACGATCATCGCCACCACCGACCGTCGCGGAGGTGCGCTCGGCGTCGCGGGCGGGCGTCTCGTCATGCTCGGCCTCCTGGCGGTGGGGATCCGCCCATCAGGCCACACGTCACGGCGTCTCGCTGGCCGCGTGCACAGGCCCGGTCCGGATCCCCGTCAGAAGCCCGTCGCGCGGATGCCCCAGCTGAGCGTCCACTCCTCGCCGGCCGCCAGGCGGCGCACGCCGACGCCGGAGTTGAAGGCGTCGGCCGGTGCGGTCATCGGCTCGATGGCGACCGCCTGGCCGCCGTGGGTCGGGAACTCGCGCGGCGTGTAGACCTGCAGGAACCCGAACGACGCGTCCGCCCAGAGCTCGACGCCGCGGCCGTCGGGCGCGGTGAGGCCGTGGCGGCTCGTGCCGCCCTCCACGTGCACGTCGCCGTAGCCGGTGTTGAGGTCGAGCTCGCCGACGACGCGTCCGGTGCGGAGGTCCTCGTCGGCGCCGTCGACCGGGTGGTCGGCGACGGGGATCAGCGCGTCGTCGACCTCGGACCACGTGTCGGCCCGGACCGTGAGCGTGAGCTCGGAGGAGGGGACGCCGCCGATGGCGAGGTACGGGTGCGCGCCGACCGCGACGGGGGCGGCGCGGTCGGAGTCGTTGCGGATCCGGTGCGTGACGACGAGGCCGTCGTCGGTGAGCCGGTAGGTGACCGACGTGTCGAGGAGGAACGGGTAGCCGTGCTGCGGGAAGACGGTGGCCGAGAGGGTGACGCGGTCGTCGGCGCGGTCGGAGGCCGTGTAGCCCGTGTTGCGGAGGAGGCCGTGCGAGGCGTTGCCGAGCGACGGCTCGGAGACGTCGAGCGCCTGGGCCTTCCCGTCGAGCTCGTAGCGGGCGCCGCGGATCCGGTTCGGCCACGGCACGAGGACCATGCCGGCGCCCATCGGGGCGACGACGTCCTCGCCGTAGGGCTCGACGAGGTCGACGCCGTCGAGGGTGAGTCCGCGGATCGCGGCGGCGAGCTGCACGACGGTGGCGCGGAGCTCGCCCGTCGGGCCGGCGTGGACGAGGTGGTGCTGCTCTCCGGTGACGGGTCTCATGGGATCCACGTTACGGCCGCGCGGCCGCGGACGGCCCGCCCGCCGCGGCGACGACGCGCAGGCCCGCATCGCGCAGCCGGCCGACCTCGTGCGGATCCGCGTCTGCGTCCGTGAGGAGCGTGTCGACGAGGTCGAGCGGCGCGACGGATCCGAGGTGCGTGCGCCCGAGCTTGGCCCCGTCCGCGACGACGACCGTGCGGGCGCTCGCGGCGACCATCCGGCGCTTCACCTCGGCCTCGGGCAGGTTGACGTTGGTGACGCCGCGGTCCACGTCGATCCCGTTGCAGCCGATGAACGCGACGTCGGGGTGGAGGCGGTCGAGCACGACGGTGGCGAGCGGATCCACGAGGCTGTGCTGCAGCGCGCGCAGCGTGCCGCCCGTGACGACGACGGTGAAGCGCGGCATTGCCCGCTCGAGCTCGAGCGCCAGGGTGAGCCCGTTCGTGATGACCGTGACGTCGACCAGGTCCTCGCGCGCCACGAGCGCGCGGGCCACCTGGAGCGTCGTGCTGCCGACGTCGAGCAGCACGCTCTGCCCGCTCTCGACGAGGTCGGCGGCGGCCCGGCCGATCGCGCGCTTGGCGTCGGCCGCGGACTCGAGCGTCACCTCGAGGCTCTGCTCGCGCGCGCCGAGGCCCGAACGGAGGACCGCGCCGCCGTGCACGCGCTGGACGGCGGCGGAGTCGGCGAGCGCGTCGAGGTCGGCGCGGATCGTGACGGCGGAGACGCCGGCGTCCGCGGCGAGCTCGGCGACGGTCGCGAAGCCGCGGTCGGCGAGCCGCTCGAGGATGCGCGACCGGCGGGTCGGTGCAGGGACGGATGCGGAGTCGTCGGCCATCCCGCGAGCCTCGCCCACCGCTTGCCGGAACGCAAGCCGGGGGTTTCGCGAGCGCAGATCCGAGCCCTGAGAGCCCGTAGGATCGAGGGATCATGCATGCCGACCAGACCGTCACGACGTCGCCGTCCGGGATCACGCAGCGCCGCACGCTGCTGTCCGACGGCCGCGAGCTCGTCTACTTCGACGACGCCGACACGACCCTGCCGCCCGAGCGCGCCGCCGACGCACGCCCCGCGGCGCCCCGGCCGCCCACCGCGACGATGCGGCAGGACGTGCTCACGGGCGAGTGGGTGTCCATCGCCGCCGCGCGCCAGAACCGCGCGCACCTGCCGCCGGCGGAGCTGGATCCCCTCGCCCCGGCGAGCCCGTCGAACCCGTCCGAGATCCCGAGCATGTACGACGTCGCGGTCTTCGAGAACAAGTCACCGTCGTTCGGACCCGCGCTCGCGGACACCGCGGGGGTGGACGCGCCCGTCGACGACGACGACCTCGCCTCCATCGGCCTGGAGCGCACCCGCACCTCGGTGGGCCGCTGCGAGGTCGTCTGCTTCAGCCCCGCGCACACCGGCTCGTTCAGCGGCCTCACGCCGTCGCGCGCCCGCACCGTGGTGGAGGCGTGGGCCGAGCGCACGCGCGCCCTCTCCACGATGCCCGGGATCCGCCAGGTGTTCCCGTTCGAGAACCGGGGCGAGGCCATCGGCGTGACGCTGCACCACCCGCACGGGCAGATCTACTCGTACCCCTACATCACGCCGCGCACGCGCCGCCTCGTCGAGTCGATCGAGCGGTTCGGGCCGGGCCTGTTCCAGCGGATCCTCGAGACCGAGCAGGCGTCCGAGCGCGTCGTGCTGCGCGGCGAGCACTTCACGGCGTTCGTGCCGTTCGCGGCGCGCTGGCCCGTGGAGATCCACATGCTCCCCCACCGCCACGTGCCCGACCTCGCGGAGACGACCGAGGCCGAGCGCGACGAGCTCGCGACGATGTACCTGCGGCTGCTGAAGGGGATGGACCGGTTGTACGACACCCCGACGCCGTACATCTCAGCCTGGCACCAGGCGCCCGTGGATGCGCACCGCGACGAGATCCGGCTGATGCTGCAGATCACGTCGCCGCGCCGTGCGGCCGACAAGCTCAAGTTCCTGGCCGGATCCGAGGCGGCCATGGGCGCCTGGATCGGCGACGTGCCGCCGGAGAAGGCGGCCGAGATGATCCGGAAGGCAGTGGAGGACGCATGACCGACATCCGAGACGACGTGCGCGAGGGCTTCCGCGCCCGCTTCGAGCGCGAGCCGCACGGCGTGTGGTCCTCGCCCGGGCGCGTGAACCTCATCGGGGAGCACACCGACTACAACGAGGGCTTCGTGTTCCCGTTCGCGATCGACCGCCGCACGGTCATCGCGCTCGCGCCGCGGGACGACGACCGGATCCGCCTGGCCAGCTCCTTCTCGGAGGAGGTCGTGGAGGCGCGCCTCGCGGACCTCACCGGCGAGCGCATCGACGGCTGGCAGGCCTACCCGCTCGGCGTCGCATGGGCGCTCGGGCAGCGCGGGGCCGACCTCGGCGCCGTACCCGGCTTCGACGTCTTCATCGACAGCGACGTGCCTGTGGGCGCGGGGCTGTCGTCGTCGGCCGCGCTCGAGGGATCCATCGCCCTCGCGCTCGACGACATCTGGCGCCTCGGCCTCGACCGGCCGGCCCTCGCCGCGGTCGGCCAGCTCGCCGAGAACGAGATCGTGGGCGCGCCGACCGGGATCATGGACCAGTCCGCGAGCCTCCTCGGCCGCCAGGACGCGGGCGTGTTCCTCGACTGCCGCTCGCTCGACGCCGAGGTCATCCCGCTCGGGCTCGAGGCCGCCGGCCTCACCATCGCCGTGATCGACACCCACGTCGCCCACGCGCACGCCGACGGCGGCTACCGCGCGCGCCGCGAGTCGTGCGAGCTCGGTGCGCGCCTCATGGGCGTGTCCTCGCTCCGCGAACTGACGGTCGACGACCTGGTCCGCGCCCGCGAGGTGCTCGACGACGAGACGTTCCGCCGCGTGCGCCACATCGTCACCGAGAACCAGCGCGTGCTCGACACCGTGCGCGCGCTGCGCGAGGAGGGCCCGCGCGCCATCGGCGAGCTGCTCGACGCGAGCCACCGCTCGATGCGCGACGACTTCGAGATCAGCGTCCCGGAGCTCGACCTCGCGGTCGAGGTCGCGCAGAACGAGGGCGCGATCGGCGCGCGCATGACGGGCGGGGGCTTCGGCGGATCCGCCATCGCGCTCATCGACGTCGACTCCCTGTCGCGCCTCCAGGTCGCGATCGACGGCGCGTTCGCCGAGCACGGCTACACGGGCCCGACCGTCTTCACGGTCACGCCGTCGGACGGGGCGAAGGCGGAGCAGTAGGGGCGGGCCTCCCCCTAGGCTCGGCGGCATGCGACCACCCGCGGGACTGACCGAGATCGCCGACGACCGGGACGGGGACATCCGCGACATCGCGCGCGCCCTGTCCGCCTGGTTCCCCGCGTCCACCCACCCGGGCGGATTCGCGTGGGAGGCGTCCACCGGCCAGCTGCCGGAGCGGATGGCCGTCGTGCGCGACGGGGCCGGCGCGCTCGTCGGCTGGGCCGCCTTCTCCACGGACGACGCGCGCGTCGAGTGCGCGACCGGCGACGACGCCACCACCGAGCAGCTCGCGGCGTGGATCCTCGACGCCGCCGGCGACGGGCGCGTGAGCGTCGCCGTCCACCGCGGCCAGGACCGGCTGCGCGGGATCCTCGCGGCCCGCGGCTTCGTCGACGAGCCCGTCCCGCTCGCCGGGCTCCGCCACGCGGCCCGCGACACGGGTGCACGGCCGCCCGCGGGGTACCGGATCCGCCCGGTCGCGGAGGGTGAGGAGCAGGCCAAGGTCGACGCGCACCGCCGCGCCTGGAAGCCTGTCGAGCTGCCCTTCACCGACGGATCCGGCGACGGCATCGACCCCGAGGCCGAGAGCCGCTTCGACGCGGACGGCTACGCGGCCATGCAGGCCGCCGCCGTGTACCGGCGCGACCTCGACCTCGTGATCGAGGCGCCCGACGGCTCGCTCGCCGGCACCTGCACGGCCTGGCTCGACCCCGCGAGCGGCTGGGCGGAGCTCGAGCCGCTCGGCATCGTGCCCGCGCACCGCCGTCGCGGGCTCGCGCAGACCCTCGCGCTCGACGTCTGCCGCCGCGTCGGCGACCTGGGCGGGCGAGACGTCTTCATCAACGCCTCGCCGCTCCCCTACTACCGCGCGCCGTGGGACGCGTACGTCGCCGCGGGCTTCGCGCCGATGGAGCGCGGCACGCGGATGCGCCCGGGCGCGTGACCCCTCGGCCTACCCTGGCGGCATGACCGTCGATCCCCAGGCCACCGTCCGCGCGCTCCCCGGATCGCCCGCGCCCGACATCGCGCCCGACGCCCTCGTGGCGGCGGGCGCGCGCGTCGTCGGACGGGTGACGCTCGCCGCAGGATCCAGCGTGTGGTTCAACGCCGTGCTGCGCGCGGAGGCCGCCGACATCGTGATCGGCGCGGGCTCGAACCTGCAGGACAACGTGAGCTGCCACGTCGACGCGGGCTTCCCGCTCACGGTGGGCACGGGCGTGAGCGTCGGCCACAACGCGGTGCTGCACGGCTGCACCATCGAGGACGACTGCATCGTCGGCATGTCCGCCACCGTGATGAACGGCGCGGTCGTCGGCCGGGAGTCGCTGCTCGCGGGCGGCACCGTGGTGCTCGAGGGGCAGGTGATCCCGCCGCGCTCGCTCGTCGCGGGCGTGCCCGGCAAGGTGCGGCGCGAGCTCACCGACGAGGAGGTGGCCGGGCTCCGGGCGAACGCCGACCACTACGTGGAGAACGCACGGCTGCACGCGGGCGCGATCCCGACGCCGGCCATGCTGCTGGGCGCCGAGCGCGCCGAGGCGACGCCGCCTTCACGCGAGGAGGGGACGGCCTGACCAGCCGTCCCCTCCTCACATCACCGCCGCGCTGTCGCGGCGAGCGCCGTCAGCCGCGCAGCTCGGCGGCCAGGCGCGCGTCGCGCTCGGCGGCCTGCACCACGTTGGCGAGCAGCATCGCCCGGGTCATCGGCCCCACTCCGCGCGGGTTCGGGGACAGGTGGCCGGCGACCTCGGCGACGGCCGGGTCCACGTCGCCCGTGAGGCGCGCCTTGCCGGTCTCGGGATCCACGACGCGCGTGATCCCCACGTCGAGCACCGCGGCGCCCGGCTTGACCCACTCCGGCGTGATGAGGTGCGCGACGCCCACGGCCGCGACCACGATGTCCGCCCGGCGGACCTCCTGCTCGAGGTCGCGCGTGCGGGAGTGCGTGAGCGTGACGGTGGCGTCGAGGCCCTTGCGCGTGAGCAGCAGGCCGAGCGGGCGCCCGACCGTGAGGCCGCGGCCGACGACGACCACGTGCTGGCCGGCGATCGGCACCTCGTAGCGCTGGAGCATCTCGACGATGCCCGCGGGCGTGCACGGCAGCGGCGAGCTCAGCTCGCCCTGCACGCCCAGCACGAGCCGCCCCAGGTTGGTCGGGTGCAGGCCGTCGGCGTCCTTGGACGGGTCGATGAGCTCGAGCATCGCGTTCTCGTCGATGCCCGCCGGGAGCGGCAGCTGCACGATGTAGCCCGTGACGGCCGGATCGGAGTTGAGGCGCTCGATGGCCTGCCGCACGTCGTCCTCGGTGGCGTCGGCCGGGAGGTCGACGCGGATGGACTCGATGCCCACCTCGGCGCAGTCGCGGTGCTTGCCCGCGACGTACGAGCGCGATCCCGGGTCGTCGCCCACGAGGAGCGTGCCCAGGCCGGGCACGAGGCCCTGCTCGCGGAGGGCGCGGATCCGCACGGCGAGCTCGGACTTGACGGCCGACGCGGTCGCGACGCCGTCGAGCACGACCGCGGTCACTGGGTGAGGCCCTCGTAGAGCGGGAAGCCGTCGGTGAGCGTGAGCACGCGCGCACGGAGGGCGGCGAGGTCGCTGCCGGGCTTCAGGGTCTCGGCGATGATGTCCGCGACCTCGGTGAACTCGGTCTCGCCGAAGCCGCGGGTCGCGAGCGCCGACGTGCCGATGCGGACGCCGGAGGTGACCATCGGCGGGCGCGGGTCGAAGGGCACCGAGTTGCGGTTGACCGTGATGCCGACCTCGTGCAGCGCGTCCTCCGCCTGCTTGCCGTCGATGGGCGAGTTCCGCAGGTCCGCGAGCACGAGGTGCACGTCCGTGCCGCCCGTGAGGACGGAGACGCCCGCCTCGGTGGAGTCGGCCGCGACGAGGCGCTCGGCGAGGATCTGCGCGCCCTGGATGGTGCGGCGCTGGCGGTCGGCGAACTCCTCGGTGGCCGCGATCTTGAACGCCGTGGCCTTGGCCGCGATGACGTGCATGAGCGGCCCGCCCTGCTGGCCCGGGAAGACGGCCGAGTTGAGCTTCTTGGCGAGCGCGGTGTCGCGGCTGAGGATCACGCCGGACCGGGGGCCTGCAAGGGTCTTGTGCACGGTGGAGGAGACGACGTCGGCGTACGGCACGGGCGAGGGGTGCACGCCCGCGGCGACGAGGCCGGCGAAGTGCGCCATGTCGACCCAGAGCTTCGCGCCGACCTCGTCGGCGATCGACCGGAACGCGGCGAAGTCGAGGTGGCGGGGGTACGCCGACCAGCCCGCGATGATGACCTGCGGGCGGTGCGCGAGCGCCTTCTCGCGCACGACGTCCATGTCGATGAGGAAGGTGTCGGGATCCACGCCGTACGCGGCCGCGTCGTAGAGCTTGCCGGAGAAGTTGAGCTTCATGCCGTGCGTGAGGTGGCCGCCGTGCGCGAGCTCGAGGCCGAGGATCGTGTCGCCCGGCTGCGCGATGGCGGCGAGGACGGCGGCGTTGGCGGTGGCGCCCGAGTGGGGCTGGACGTTGGCGAACTCGGCGCCGAAGAGGCTCTTGGCGCGGTCGATGGCGAGCTGCTCGGCGACGTCGACGAACTCGCAGCCGCCGTAGTAGCGGCGGCCCGGGTAGCCCTCCGCGTACTTGTTGGTGAGCACGGATCCCTGCGACTGCAGCACCGCGCGCGGCACGAAGTTCTCGCTGGCGATCATCTCGAGGGTGCCGCGCTGGCGGCCGAGCTCCTGCTCGAGGACCGCCGCGATCTCCGGGTCGACCTCGGAGAGGGGGGCGTTGAATGACTGGTCGACGGGCATGGGACTCCTTGAGCACGGTGGACGAATGGATGCGTCGTGGCCCAGGCGTACGGCCACCAACCGTGTGAGTCGCTCCCCGATGGTGACCCATCCGAACGCCAGTCGCGACGGGTCCGATCCTACCCGGGCGGGCGCGCGCCCGCGAGGTGCGCGGCCGCGCACGACGCGCGCGTGCCTGGCCGCCGAGCGAGGAGATGCGAAGTGCACGAACGATCCAGGGGGTCCCGGGGCCCGCCCGCCCGTAGGATCAGGTGGTCGGGCGACGGTGCCCGCCGGATGCGGAGGAAGGACCGAGCATGGGGAGCGCAGCGCTCACGACCGATCCCGCGGAAGGCGGACGCGACCGCGACGACGCGCGCGCGGACGACGCGCCGACCGACGAGGACCGCGCCCCCGCCGACCCGGCATCCGCGCCCCCGTTCGACCGGGACGCCATCGCCGCCGACCTGCGTCCGCTCGTGGGTGACGAGGCCGACGCGCTCGCGGACGCGCTGGCCGCCGACCTCCGTGCGGCGCGCCCCCGCCGTACGCCGACCGACGGGTCCCCCGCCGGCCTCGACCTCGACCGCCGCACGGGCGGCGTCTGCTACGTCGACCGCTACGCCGACGACCTGCGGGGCCTCGCCGCGCGGATCCCCGCCCTCCGCGACCTCGGTCTCACGCACCTGCAGATCAGGCCGGTCGCCGAGCCGGACACCGATGACGACCCCGACCCCGCAGCGCTCCTGGCGCCGGGCGTGCGCGTGCGGGCCGGCCTCGGATCCGCGGCCGACCTGGGCGACCTCGCCGACGCGCTGCACGACGCCGGCTTCACGCTCGCGGTCGACCTCTCCCCCGCCGACGCCGACGCGCCCCTCGCCGACCGGATCCGCGGCGCCGTCCGCGAGGCCGTCGCCCTCGCCGCCGTCGGGGCAGACGTGGTCCGGGTGGATCCCGCCGACGCCATCGGCGAGCGCCCCGACGCCGACAGGGCCGCCCTCCTCCGCGTGATCGCCGCCCTCGGTCGCCGCGTCTCCCCCGCGCTCGCGCTGGCCGTCGCCGCCGATGCCGCCCCTTGCGGATCCGCCGAGCTGCTGGACGGCGACGCCGTGCGCCTGGCCGACGACCCGGCGCTGACCGGGCTCGTCTGGGAGGCGCTCGCCACCCGATCCGCCGCCCTCCTCGCGCGCGCCCTCGAGCGCCGCGGCGACGTCCCCATCGGCTCCGCCCGCACCGCGCGCGTCCGCAGCCACGACGCCCTCCGCTTCGCCTTCGACGACGACGACGCGCGCACCCTCGGCATCGACCCCGACGAGCACCGCCGCTTCCTCGCCGAGTACCACGTGGGCGGGTTCCCGGGCAGCCACGCGCGCGGCATCCGGCACGCCGACGGCGCGGTCGCCGGCACCACGGCGTCCCTCGCGGGCCTCGAGCAGGACGACCCGGGCGCGGTCGAGCGGATCCTGCTCGCCCACTCCATCGCGCTCAGCACGGGCGGCCTGCCGCTCATCGTGCTCGGCGACGAGGTCGGCCAGCTCAACGACTACGGGTACGACGACGTCCCCGCCCACGCTGACGACAGCAGGTGGGTGAACCGCCCGCTGTACCCGTTCGAGCGCTACGACCAGCGCGACGACCGCACCACGAGCACGGGCGCCATCCACGCCGGGATCCGCCGGCTCGTCGCGGTCCGCCGGGCCACGCCCGCGCTCGGCGGCACGCGCGTCGTCGGCTTCGACGCGAACGACCCGCATGTGCTCGGCTACCAGCGCCCGCACGAGGACGGCACGGTCCTCGTGCTCGCGAACCTCGGCGACGAGCCGGCGACGGTCTCCGCGGAGACGCTCGGCGGCTTCGCGGAGCACGCCGTGGACCTCGTGCGCGACGAGCGGCTCCGCCTCACCAAGGGGATCGTCCTCAGCCCGCGCACGTTCGTCTGGCTCCAGGCGACTCACGACCTCGCGTGACACACTCGCGGTCACTGGCGGGTCGGCACGGAGGAACGGCATGAGCGACGAGGGACGCGGCACGGACGAGCCCAGGGAGGGCGCGCGCGCCGCATCCGGGTTCGCCTGGCCCATGTGGGTCAACATCGGCTGGATCGCGCTCGGCGCGTGGCACGTGCTCGCTCCCGTCAACGACGCGTCCGGCTGGCTCGGCATGTTCCAGATCGGCGTGGGCGCGTTCGGCATCATCGCCTCGCGCCGCCGCGCGCGGCGGCTCGCCGAGGAGGAGGCCGAGGCGCTGCCGCTCGAGGAGGCCACTCGGATCCCCGCCGACGTCGACGACGAGCGCGCCCGGCTCGACGAGGCCGCCGCCGCGCACGCGGAGCTGGACGCCCGGCTGCGCGCGCTCGCGATGCAGCTCGAGCAGCCAGGCACACCCGGCGCGGATCCCGACAAGCCCGAGCCGCCGCACCAGCCGACCGGCCGGGGCCGCGGCCGTGGGCGCAAGGACCGCGCGCGCGAGGCCTGGCCCGACGACCTGCCGCCCGTCGCCCGCTGGTAGCCGCGGCCACCGCTCGTCGACTGACGCCGATCAGCTCGCCCGCGTCACCCCGCGCGACATGATCGCCGAGGTCAGCGCCTCGATGGACGCGCGCGGCCCGGCCGGGTTGTCCATCAGCACGTAGTCGACCTCGTCGAGCTCGGGCAGGCCGAGGCGCGAGGTCACCTTCACGAGGTCCGTCGGGATCAGCGCCTGCGGCAGCACCGCCACGCCCATGCCGGCGCGCACGGCGGCGAGCACGCCGTTCACGTCGCGGGTGCTGCACGTGATCCGCCAGGTGCGGCCCTCCCGCTCGAGGGCGTCCATCGCCATCTGCCTGCTGATGCTCGGTGCGCGGTAGGCGATGAGCGGCACGGTCGCGCCCGGCTCCACGAGCGTGCGCTCGAGGCCCACCCACACCATGCGGTCGCGGCCCACGAGGCGCGCGCCCGGCTGCTCGTCGACCGTGGTCTTGGTCAGGATCAGGTCGAGCTGGCCCGCGAGCAGCCGCCGGTGCAGCGGGCCGCTCTGCGTCACCGTGAGCTCCAGCTCGATCTGCGGGTGCAGCTGCCGGAAGTGGCGGAGGATCCGCGGGAGCTGCGTGATGGCCAGGTCGTCCGCCGTGCCGAAGCGCAGGCGGCCGCTCACCTCGGATCCGCCGAAGTAGCTCTCCGCCGCGCGGTGCGCCGCGAGGATCGTGCGCGCGAAGCCGGCCATCGCGTCGCCCGCGTCGGTGAGGCGCATGGCCCGGGTGTCGCGCGCGATGAGCGTCCGGTCGACGGCCCGCTCGAGCCGGCGCACCTGCTGGCTCACGGTGGGCTGGCTGATCCCGAGCCGCGCCGCCGCCTGCGTGAAGCTGCGGGTGTCGGCGACGGCGAGGAAGGTCGCGAGCAGGGTCGGGTCGAGCACGGCGCCTCCCGGCCATTCGAATGCGTGATGCCACTCATCATGTCGAGACGGGATCCGAATGGGAAGCCCGCGGGTAGCGTCGATGACGGCTCGACGCCGAGCCGCATCCATGCAGAACCGACGCCACCCATACGCAACCGCCACCGCAGGAACACCGTGACCCCGCCGAACGCCTTCCCCCCGACCGCCCCGCTCCCGATCCAGACCCGGCGCCCGCCATGGCGCCACACGCTCATCGCCCTGAGCGTGCCGAACTTCCGCCGGTTCACGGCCTCCAACGTCATCGCCATGACCTCGGGGTGGATGCAGCGCATCGCCCAGGACTGGCTCGTGCTCGAGCTCACCGGCAGCGTCACCGCGGTCGGCATCACGGTCGCGATGCAGTTCGCGCCCATGCTGTTCTTCGGCCTCCTCGGCGGCGTCATCGTCGACAGGTGCTCGAAGCGCATGCTCATGATGATCACGCAGGGCACGTACGCGATCCTCAGCGCGCTGCTCGCCGTGCTCACGCTCTCGGGCGCGGTCGAGGCGTGGCACATCTTCGCCATCGCGTTCGCGACCGGGCTCGTGACGGTGATCGACAACCCGGCCCGGCAGGTGTTCGTCACCGAGATCGTGGGGCAGCAGCACCTGCGCAACGCGATCAGCGTCAACTCGTCGGTGTTCCAGCTCGGCGGCATGGTGGGGCCCGCGCTCAGCGGGGTCCTGCTGCTCGCCGTCGGCGCCGGCTGGTCGTTCGCGATCAACGCGCTCGCGTGCGTCGTCGTGGTCCTCACGCTGTGGAGCCTGAGGACCCGCGACCTGATCCGCATCCCGCCCGCCCCGCGTCGCCGCGGCCAGCTCGTGGAGGGGCTCAGGTACGCGCGCTCCAAGCCGACCATCCTCTGGCCCGTCGTGCTCGTGGCGGTGTTCAGCGTCTTCGGCCTCACCATGCCGGTGCTCCTCGCGGCGTTCGCGAGCCAGGTCTACGACGTGGGCGCGGGCGGCTACGGCTTCTTCAACTCGATGGTCGCGATCGGCGCGCTCACGGGCGCGCTGCTCTCGACCCGCCGCGCGACCGTGCGGCTGCGGACCATCGTGGTCGGCGTCGGGATCACCGGCCTGCTGCAGGCGGCCGCGGGGCTGATGCCCGGGATCGCGCCGTTCGCCGTGCTGCTCGTCACGGTCGGCATGGCGTCGCTGCTCTTCCAGACCGCCGCGAACTCGCTCGTGCAGCTCTCCAGCAACGTGGCCATCCGCGGGCGCGTGATGAGCGTCTACGTGCTCGTGCTGCTCGGCGGCCAGGCGATCGGCGGGCCGCTCATGGGCGGGATCGTCGAGGCGTGGGGCGTGCACGTCGGCATGGTCGTCTCCGGCGGGATGCCGGCGCTGGCCGCCGCGGTCGTGGCCGTGATCCTCGCCCGCCGCGGGCAGCTGACCCTCGAGGTCGTGGTGCGCCGGCACGTGCCGCGCATGCGGATCACGCCCCGGGCGCCGGGTGCCGGCCGTCCCCGCGTCGACGGGGCGGACGAGGGGACGACCGGCGGCGGGATCAGCCGCGCACGTCGATCGCGCGGTGGCGCTGCTGCACGCCGGCCGGGCCGTACGGGTAGTCGGACACCACGGGCGCGCTCACCGCGCTGAGCGACGCGATCTCGTCGGCCGTCAGCTCCAGGTCGGCCGAGGCCATGTTGTCCTCGAGCTGCTCGACGGTGCGGGCGCCGAGGATCACGCTGGTCACCGCCGGCTGCGCCTCGAGCCACGCGAGCGAGACGCGCGCGGAGCTGGATCCGTGGGCGTCGGCGATCCGGCGCACCTCCTCGAGGATCGCCCATGTGCGCTCCTGGCCGTTCCGCGGCGTGAAGGCCTCCATGCCGCGCTCCGGGTCCTCGCCGAGGCGGGTCGCGCCGGTGGGCGTCTCGTCGCGGCGGTACTTGCCGGTGAGCCAGCCGCCCGCGAGCGGCGACCAGGGCAGCAGGCCGATGCCCGCATCCAGCGACGCCGGCACGATCTCCGACTCGATCTCGCGCACGAGGAGCGAGTACTGCGGCTGCAGCGTCACGGGCGGCGTGTACCCGAGGGCCTTCGCGAGCCCGACGGCCTTCGTGAGCTGCCACCCCAGGTAGTTCGAGAAGCCGTAGTACGAGATCTTGCCGGCGCGCACGGCGTCGTCGAGGAAGCGCAGCGTCTCCTCGAGCGGGGTCACGGCGTCCCAGGCGTGCATCTGGTACAGGTCGATCGTGTCGACGCGCAGGCGGCGGAGCGAGTCGTCGAGCGCGCGGGTGAGGTGGCGGCGCGATGTGCCGACGTCGTTGTTCCCCTCCCCCATCGGGAAGCGGCCCTTGGTCGCGACGACGAGCTGGTCGGCCTCGGCCGGGTGCGCCTTCAGCCAGCGGCCGACGATCTCCTCCGAGACGCCCGACGTGTAGACGTCCGCGGTGTCGATGAACGTGCCGCCGCCGGCGACGTACGCCTCGAGGATGCGCCCCGAGGTCTCCTCGTCGGCCTCCGCGCCGAAGGTCATGGTGCCGAGCGCGTAGGTCGAGACGACCGCGCCGCTGTTCCCGAGATTCCGGTACTGCATGTGGTTCCTCCATCGGATCCGCCGCGGGCGTCCCTGCCCGCGGTCCCGTCCAGCTTGCACCGCCCGGGCGCGCAGCGTGACCGCGGGCCTCCCCGCGCCGCTCGGTACCATGGCGGCATGTCCGTCGACGAGCTCTCCAGCGCCGCGCAGGACTACCTCAAGCTCATCTGGTCGGCGACCGAGTGGACCGACCAGCCGATGACCGTCAGCCGGCTCGCGGAGCGCCTGGGCGTCCGTCCCGCCACCGCGTCCGACGGCATCCGCCGCCTCACCGCGCAGGGCCTCGTGGAGCACCGGCCGTACGGCAGCATCGAGCTCACCGACGACGGCCGCCGCCACGCGATCCAGATGGTGCGCCGCCACCGCCTGCTCGAGACGTTCCTCGTGGAGGTGCTCGGCTACGGCTGGGACGAGGTGCACGACGAGGCCGAGGTGCTCGAGCACGCGGTCTCCGACGACTTCGTGGCGCGCATCGACCAGCACCTCGGGCACCCGTCGCGGGATCCGCACGGCGACCCCATCCCCTCGGCCGACGGCGAGCCGCACCTGCCGGACGCGACCGTGCTCGCGGACGCCGTCGCCGACCGGCCGATGCGCGTCCGGCGGATCTCGGACGAGGACCCGCGCCTGCTGCGCGAGCTCGCCGAGCACGGCATCGGGCTCGACGCGACGCTCGTGCGCGAGGCCGCATCCGGCTCTCCCGGCGCCGTGCGCGTGACGGTGGACGGATCCGCGGCGCGGCCGCTCACGCCCGCGGCCGCCTCCGCGGTCTGGGTGTCCGACGCCGACTGACGCCCGGTCGACCCGCGTGCGTCAGCCCGTGAAGGTCAGCACCACGAGCGCGACGTTCAGCACCACCACGAGCGACACCGCGACCCACGCCGCGATGCGCGTGATCGGCCGGTCGACGTGCGCGCCCATCACGCGCCGGTCGCCCGTGAGGCGGATCAGCGGGACGAGCGCGAACGGGATCCCGAGGCTCAGCACGACCTGGCTGATCACGAGCGCGGTGGTCGGGTCGACGCCGATCGCGAGGATCGCGAGCGCCGGGATCAGCGTCACCACGCGCCGGGCGAGCAGCGGCACCTTCACGTGCAGCAGGCCGCCCATGATCGCCGCGCCCGCGTAGGCGCCGACCGACGTCGACGCCAGGCCCGACGCGAGCAGCCCGACCGCGAAGACGACGCCGACGACCGGTCCCAGCGACGCCGTGATGGCCGCGTGCGCGCCCTCGATGGAGTCGGTGCCGGGCACGCCGCCGAGGCTCGCGGCGGCGATGAGGAGCATGGAGATGTTGACGGCGCCGGCCACGGCGAGCGCGGTGATCACGTCCCAGCGCGTCGCGCGGAGCAGCCGTCGGAGCACGCCGTCGTCGGTCTGCACGCCGTGCCGGTCTCGGCTCAGAGACGAGTGCAGGTAGACGGCGTGCGGCATGACGGTCGCGCCGAGCATGCTCGCGGCGAGCAGCACGCTGTCCGGCCCGTCGAAGCGCGGCACGAGCCCGCCCGCGATGCCGGATCCCGACAGCGGGCTCACGACGAGGCCCGTGAGGAACCCCACCGTGATCACGAGGAGGAGCGCGCCGATCACGAGCTCGAACGGCCGCTGCCCGTGCCGCGACTGCACGGCGAGGAGGCCGATCGAGATGAGTCCGACGATCACGCCGCCGGCGACGAGCGGGATCCCGAACAGCAGGTGCAGCGCGATCGCCCCGCCGATGACCTCAGCGAGGTCGGTGGCCGCGGCGATGAGCTCGGCCTGCACCCAGAACGCGCGGCGGCGCGTGGTCGGCAGCCGCTGGCCGAGCAGCTCCGGGAGGCTGCGGCCCGTGACGAGCCCGAGCTTCGCCGACTGGTACTGCACGAGCACGGCGATGGCGTTCGCGGCGACGAGCACCCACACCAGCAGGTAGCCGTAGCGCGCGCCCGCGGTGAGGTTGGCGGCGACGTTGCCGGGATCCACGTACGCGATGGCCGCGACGAACGCCGGGCCCAGCAGGAGCACGAGCCGCGGGCCGGTGACGGGCCGACGCGCGCGGGCGCGCTCGGGGGCGGTGCGGGTCATGGCGGCCTCTCCGTCGAAGTGTTAGCCGAGGCTAACATCCGTTCGCGCACACGCGGAAGGGCCCGTCCGGAAGCGGACGGGCCCCGAGGGTCCTGCGGGTCGCGCGGGGGGCTGCGAGCGCCCGCGCGGATCAGCTCGCGGTGCGGCCCGGCGCGAGGAACGCGGAGTCGTCATCGGCCTCGCCGCGCACGATGCGCACCCACTGCGCGAGGAGCGCGGCGCCCGCCTCGTCGTGGATGAGGTCGCCCGCGGTGAGCACGGGGTACGGCGTCGCGGGGATCCCGTCGGCCGGCCGCACGTCGACGTGCGCGACCTCGTGGCCGTTCTCGTGCAGCCAGCGCGCCATCGCGTAGTCGGTGCGCGAGTCGCCGACCGTGCGCCAGCGCAGCGGCAGCGGGCCGCTGTCGGCCAGCAGCTCCAGGGCGCGAGCGGCGCCGAGGTCCTTGCCGAGGCGGATCGACTCGACGTCGGTCGAGATGATCGTGGGATCCACGCGCACCTGCACCTCGCCGTGCGCGTCCGGCACCTCGACGCCCTCGAGCACCGAGCCGAGCCCGTGCGCCGTGAGGATCTCGACGGCGCGCGCGTCGAGGTCGGGCTGCAGCCGGAGGTAGTCGGCGGACGAGACGCTCGTGAGCTGCTCGACCGAGACCATCGCGTGCTTGGTGGTGTCGAAGAACATCGAGTCGGCGAAGCGCTCGGCGACGAGCCGCTCCATGTCGCGCATGTACGCCTCCGGCAGCGCGAGCGACCGGTCGACGTGCACCTCGCCCGCGCCGTCCGCCGTGATCGAGAACCAGGACGCGCCCTTCTCGCAGACGGCATGCACGCGGGCCCCCGCGGGGAGACCTGCCGCGAGCAGCGGGCCGACGACCTGCTCGCGGATGAAGGCATCCGAGCGGCCCGTGTTGAAGACGACCGGGACGCCCGCGGCCGCGAGCTCCACGAGGTCGGCGGCGATGCTCGGGATGGCGAGGGTGCGGGTGATCGGGCTGGCGATGGGTCCGTCGACGTCGAGGAGGAGGCCGAGGGGCGCGGGGGTCGTGGTCACGGCTCCCATCCTCCCGCAGGCCGAGGGCGCCCCGATGCGACTGGGGACACCGACGGCCTCCCGCAGGCCGAGGGCGCCCCGATGCGACTGGGGACACCGACGGCCTCCCGCAGGCAGGAGGCACGCCGATGCGACCGGGGAGGTCGGACGGATCAGGCAGCCTCGCGCGCGGCAGCCGCGCGACCCCGGGCGGCCCGGCCCGCGGATCCCACGACGAGCGCGACCGACACCGCCATCACCGCGAGGAACGCCCCCGGCAGCGACGCGATGCCGAACCCGTCGAGCAGCGCGCCGCCGACGAGCGCGCCGCCGCCGATGCCCACGTTGAACGCGGTCGTGTAGAAGGAGCTGGCCGTGTCGCGGAACGACGGGTGCGCGGCGTGCAGCATGCGCGTCTGGAGCAGCGTCGGGATCGCGCCGAACGCGAGCCCCCAGAGGAGGAAGCCGGGGATCGCGACGGCCCAGAGGCCGGGCACGAACGCCAGCGCGCTGACGCCCGCCGCCGCCGCCCCGAGGCCCGCGAGCACGCCCAGCTGCGGTCGGCTCGCGAACACGGTGCCGGCGATGAGGAGCCCGACCGCACCAGCGATGCCGTAGCCGAAGAGCATGGCGCTGAGCTGCTGCTCGGGGATCCCCATCACGCGCGTGACGAACGGGTCGACGTACGTGTAGAAGCCGTAGTGGCCGATCATGATCACCATCGCCGTGAGGCACACGAGCAGCACGCCGCCGAGGCCCTGCCCGGCCATGCGCTGCCGGATCCCCACGCGACCTCCCGCGGGCGCGTCGACCGGCGCCTCACGCTCGGGCCGCCCGACCGCCGGCAGGAACCGCCACACGAGCAGGATCCCCACGAGCGTGAGCACGCCGATCCCCGCGAACGCCGCCCGCCAGCCGAACGCCTGCCCCGCCGCGGTGCCGACCGGCACGCCGAGCACGAACGCGAGGCTGCCGCCGCCGACCGTGAGCGCGACCGCCCGCCCGATGAGCGCGGGCGGCACCAGGTGCGCCGAGTACGCGCCGACGACCGCCCAGAACAGGCCGTGCGCGAGGCCGCCGAGCACGCGCGTCGCGGTGACGAGCTCGAACGTGGGCGCGATGGCCGTGAGGAGGTTGCTCGTCGCGAAGACGGCCAGCACCGCGAGCAGCAGCGCGTGCCGCGGGACCCGGCGGGTGAGGGCCGCGAGCGGCGCGCTGGAGACGACCACCGCGACCGCGAACACCGAGACGAGGAGACCGACGCGCGACTCCTCGACGCCGAGGTCGCCGCTCATCTCGCTGAGGAGGCCCGTGGGCAGCATCTCGCTCGTGACGCTGAGGAACACGCACGCGGCGAGCGTGAGGATCCCGACCCAGGGGAAGCGGAAGGACGGGTCGACGCCCGGTCGCGGGCGGCGCCGTCCGGCACGCTCGGCGCGCTCGAGGTCGGGCAGGAAGATGGGGGAGGTGTTCGTCATGGGACCTGAGGGGACGTGACGGCGGGAGTGCTCCCGGGGCCGGCGGGATCCGCGCAGCCAGGGAATAGCCTAGACGGATGACCGACCAGGCCACCCCCGCGCGCGCGCCGCACCGCGTACTCGTCTTCTCCTGCGACGACCGCCCGGGCATCGTGCACGCCATCGCGGGCGCGATCGTCGAGGCCGGCGGCGACATCACCGAGTCGCAGCAGTTCTCGAGCGCCGACACGGGCCGCTTCTTCATGCGCCTGCAGATCCAGAGCGCGGCCGACGACGACCGGCTGGCCGACGCGCTCGCCGCCGTGGTCGAGCGGTACGACGCGACCTGGCACCTCGACGAGGTGGGCCGGCGGCTGCGCACGCTCGTTCTGGGATCCACCGCCGAGCACTGCGTGAACGACCTGCTGTTCCGGCAGCGCGCGGGCCAGCTGCCCGTCGAGATCCCCCTCGTCCTCAGCAACCACGGGAGGCTCGCCGACCTCGCGGGCTTCTACGGCGTGCCGTTCGAGCACGTGCCCGTCACCGACGACGCGTCGAAGCGGGCGTTCGAGGAGCGCGTGATCCGCGCGGTCGAGGAGCACGACATCGAGCTGGTGGTGCTCGCGCGCTACATGCAGATCCTCTCCCCCGAGCTCTGCGCGCGCCTCAGCGGCCGGATCATCAACATCCACCACTCCTTCCTGCCCGGCTTCAAGGGCGCGAACCCCTACAAGCAGGCGCACGCGCGGGGCGTCAAGCTCATCGGCGCGACCGCCCACTTCGTCACGAGCGACCTCGACGAGGGCCCGATCGTGGAGCAGAACGTCGTGCGGGTCGACCACTCGCGCAGCGCCCGCGAGCTCATGGCGATCGGCCAGGACGAGGAGTCGCGCACCCTCACGCAGGCCGTGCGCTGGTTCGCGGAGCACCGCGTGCTGCTCGACGGCGCGCGCACGATCATCTTCCGCTGACGCGCGCTGAGCGCAACCGCCGCGGACGCCACGAGGGGGCGGGCGCCTCACGGCACCCGCCCCCTCGGCGGTCACTCCGGGTCAGCCGCCGATCAGCGGCTCACGTAGAGGTACTTCGGCGAGCTGGTCTTCGCCGCGTTGGCGGCGTCGCCCGCGTAGGTCGCGGTCACGGTGTACCGGCCCTTCGCGTACGCCGGCAGCTCCACGCGGCCGGTGCCCGCAGCATCCAGCGCGACCTCGAACGAGTCCGAGCCGACCTTCACGGTGACGGTGCCCGTGGGCGCCGCCTTCGCCTGGCTGTCGACCTTGACCGTGACGACGGCCTTCTGCGCGCTCGTCAGCACGGGCGGCTTGACGCTCACCGTCACGGTGCTCGCGAGCTTGATCACGACGGCCTCGCTGGTCGCGGTGCCCGAGGGGCCCGTGGCCGGCTTCGCCGTCACGACGACCGTGATCGACTTGCCCGCGACCGACGGCGAGACCTTGTAGGTCGCGCGCGTCTGGCCGGCGAGGGCCTTCCCGTCCGCGTACCACTGGTAGGAGAACTTGAGGCCCTCCTGGTCCCATGTGCCGGGTGACGCCGTGAGCGTCTGGCCGGCGGTGGGCGTGCCGGTGATCACGGGCGGTGCGGTCGCCGCCGGCGCCGGGATCGCGCCCGACTCGACGCGCACGTACGTCGATGACTCGGTGCCGGAGTAGGCGACCCGACCGAGGTACGCGGTCTCGGGCGCGAGCCCGCTCCACGACGCCGTGTACGTGATCGGCTGGCTCTGCACCGCGTCGAGCGGGTTCGGGGACACCGTGAATGCGCCCTCGTCCGTCGACTCGGAGAGGTCGAACTGCGTGATGGTGAAGTCCTGCGTCGTCGCGCCCGCGGGGATCGAGAAGATCGACACGACCACGACGTAGTCACCGGCCTCCGGGGTCTCGATCGTCACGGACTCGTCGGCGGACTCCGTCGCCGAGTCGAACTGCTCGACCGGCTCCCCGTCCTCGAGGCGGAACACCGAGAGATCGAGGTCGGCCTTGTCGTCGGCCGAGTCGAGGTCGATCCGGGTCGCCAGCTGGCCGGCGGGGACGGTGGTCGCGTACTGCAGCTCCGCCTTGGCCGGCCCCGTGCCCGAGATGGGCGAGGACGCGTCCTTCGGGTTCGCGTAGACGCGGCCGGCGGTCAGGCCCTCCGCGGCGAGCGCGATCGGCCCGGTGGTGCCGGGCGTCACGGTGACGTCGACGGATCCCGTGATCCCCTTGCCCTGCACCTCGTCCGGCGCGGCGATGGAGACCGGGTTCACCGCGATCGGGCTGCGCACCGTGGTGCCGCCGTCCGTCCAGGTGAGGGATCCGGTGGCGTAGGCGTCGATGTCGGCCGTGGTGCGCGTGAACGCGACCTCGTACGACTTCGTCTGCCCCGCCTCGGTGAACTCGAGCGTCTTCGGGGTCACCTCGGCCGTGACGCCCGCGAGGCCCTGCACGCTCGCCGTGTAGGTGCCGGCCCGCGTGGACGTGACCTCGCGCGTCACGGTCTCGGAGCCGGTGAGGGCGCCGATCGCGATGCTCGCCAGGTTGAGCTCCGACGGGTCGACCGGGTCGATGCCCGACGCGTAGCCGGTGGCCGCGAGGTACGCGAGCCAGTCGGCGCGGTCGTTGAGGTACAGCAGGCCGGGGTCGAGGTACCGGCGCGCGTCGACGTGGCCGGCGCCCTGCGTGAAGGGATCCGTGACCTTGCCGCCGTCCTCGTCCACCGTGTCGTACGCGGTGGTCATCATCGCCGACTTGATCTCGGCTGGCGTCGCCTTCGGGTGCTCGCCGAGGTACAGCAGCGCGAGGCCGGCCACGTGCGGGGCCGCCATCGAGGTGCCGGAGAGGAGCGCGAAGGTCGGCTCCTCGCCCTCGGCGTTGTTGGTCGCCGCGATGATCGAGACGCCGGGCGCCGTGACGTCGGGCTTCAGGATGTCGCTGCCGTCCGCGAGCACCGGTCCGCGCGAGCTGAAGCCCGCGACCTGGGGCGTCGGGGCGGAGACGCCCGTCGTGTTGTCGGGCACCAGCGTGACGGTCGCGCCGGGCGTCGCCGCGTAGGCGGAGACGGCCGCGTAGACGTCGGCGTCGAGGTGGACGGTCGGCACGGAGTGCGTGTCGGCGTCGACCGAGTTGGGCGTCGGGTTGACCAGCACCATGCCGATGCCGCCCGCGCGCTCGACCTCGGCCGACTTCGCGACCCGGTCGAACGTGCCGCGCTCGCACAGCACGATCTTCCCGGCGGTCTCGGCAGGATCCAGCACGCCGGGCCCGCAGAGGGCCGGCGTGGTGGCGCCGGCCGTCGCGACGGACGCCGCCGTGACGAACGAGCCCGTGACGGGCTCCGTGACCGTGATCGACGAGCCGGCGAAGGCCTTCCCGTCGCCGAGCTGGGCCGTGGCCTCGAAGTTGCCCGCGACCGTGCTCGCGGCGACCGTGGTGATCCACGGCGACGCGTTGTCGAGGGTCGAGGCGTCGGGGCCGGAGTTGCCCGCGGAGGCCGACACGAAGATGCCCGCGCTGGCCGCGCCGAGGAATGCGCTGTCGGTCGCGGAGAACGTGGTGCGCGCGGATCCGCCGCCGATGGAGTAGTTGATGACGTCGACGCCGTCCTTGGTGGCCTGCTCGATGGCGGCGACGAGGTCGGCACCCGCGCAGCCGTCGTCCGTCTGCACGGCCGGGTCGGGGCCGGACCAGCAGACCTTGTAGGCCGCGATCTTGGCGGCGGGCGCGACGCCCGAGATCTCCCCGAGGTCGTTGCCGTCGATGGTGGCCGTCACGCCCGCCTCGCCGGCGGCGGTGGATGCGGTGTGCGAGCCGTGGCCGTCGCCGTCGCGCGGGGAGACGTACTCGCCCGTCGCGGCCGTGCCGATGTTCTCCTGGCCGAAGCCCGTCACGAAGTAGCGCGCGCCCACGATCTTGGTGGAGCAGTCGGCCGCCGTGAACTGCTCGCCGGTCTGGCAGGCGCCCCGGAAGGTGGTGCCGTCTCCCTTGGCGTAGGCGATCGCGGATCCGTCGCGGTACGGCTCGGCGCCCGCCGTCGTGCCGAGCGGCTCGCCCGCGAACGCGGGGTTCTCGGGAGCGATGCCTGTGTCGATCACGCCGATGACGGCGCCCTCGCCCGCCTTCTCCTGGCCGCCCGTCTTCGCCCAGACGCCGTCGGCGCCCGTGAGCCCGAGGAAGTCGGCCGCCGGGGTGGACGTGGGGTGGTAGATCCGGTCGGGCTCGACGGAGGCGACCTCCCGGTCGCCGGAGAGCTTCGACGCCTGCTCGGCCGTGAGGTCGGCGGAGAAGCCGTTGACCGTCAGGGAGTAGGAGTACTCGATGTCGGCGCCGACGCTGGCGGCCACATCCTCCTGCTGGTCCTCGAGGTAGTCGGTGTACGCGACGACCGGGCCGGCCTTCGCGTCGAGCTGCGCGCCCGACCGGGCCTGGGTCGCGGGGAGCCCGTCGACACCGCCCCGGTAGGTCGCGGCGGCGTCGTCCGCGAGGGTGACGATGTAGCGGCCGTCCTCGAGCGCCGATGCCGGCGTCGCCGCGGTCGGTGCCGGGGCCGCCATGGCCCCCGCTGCTCCGAACGTGACGAGGCCTGCGGCGACGAGGGCGGTGGCGGCGACGGAGGCCGTCGCCCTGCGCAGGGATGATGCGCGGTCGGACTCCGAGCGGAGCCGGGGGGAGCGTGGGATCACGAACACGTCCTTCGAGTGGGGATGAGTGGCCCGCGCGCACCCCTTGCGACACGCGCGAATCCTCAACATACCCCGGGTATTCGCCCTGAGAGCGGCCGGTTGTTACCGCCGTGTAACAGTTGCCGGCCGGCACCCGAATCCCGTCATGACTGCCATCCGCTCCCGATCGCGCACCGTCCACCCCGCGGCGCCATCGCCTGCCGCAAGGCAGCCTTTCAGGCTTCGTCGTCCCTCCCCGTGTAGTGGCCGGGTGCGCACGCACGACGGAGGGCGGGTGCCGTCCGGCACCCGCCCTCCGCTCGCCTCACGCGACGATCAGCGCACGAGGATCCTCTGCGCGCGGCTCGTGCCCCCGCCGACGAGGTTGTCGCCCGCGTAGGAGGCCTGCACCGTGCGGGTCCCCGGCGCGATGCCCGCGATGTCGGCGCAGCCGGAGCCGGAGCCGTCGAGGGGCACGTCGTGCTCCGCGCCGTCCACGGTCACCCGCACGACCCCGGTGGCCGCCTGCTTCCCGGCCGACGTGACCGACACCTGCACGTGCACGGTGCCGCTCGCCGCGCCCCGCGGTTGCGTCGCCTGCATGTGCACCGTCGCCGCGTCGCGTGCCGTGACGGTCGGGCTCGTGGCGACGCCCGTCTGCCCGTCGGATGCGGTGGCCGTCACCCGGACGGCGAGCGCCGTGCCCGCGACCGCGGAGGTCACGCGGAACGTGGATCCCGTGGCCCCGGCGATCGGCGTGCCGTTCGACAGCCACTGCGTGGCGAGCGTCACGCCCTGCGGCGTCCACGCGCCCGTCGACGCCGTGAGCGTCTGCCCGACGTCCGGCGTGCCCGTGATGGCGGGAGCCGTGGTCACCGTGGGAGCCGCGGAGGCCGCGGGCGTGGTGACGCCCACGATCGTGGTCGCGGTCGAGCCGCCGTAGCTCACGAGCCCGACGTACGACTTCCCGGCCGCGAGACCCGACCACGAGGCCGTGTACGTGGCCTTCTTCCCCGCGGTGACGGGGAGCTGGGCCGGCGAGACCGCGAAGGACCCCTCCCCGCCCGTGCCCTGCACGTCGTACCGCGTGAGGTCGAAGTCGACGCTCGTCGCCGAACCCGCGAGCTTCGAGGCCTGCACGCCGACGATGTAGTCGCCCGCCTCCGGCGCCGGCACGACGATGCGCTCCGACAGCGAGGACGTCTGCTGCAGGCTGATGAGCTTCCGGTCGTCGTCGGTCTTGCCCACCTTCTGGAGGTACAGCACGAGGTCGGATGCCCCGTCGACCGGCGCCGCGTCGAGGACCAGCGCCTTCTCGCCCGCCTTCACCGTGATCTCGGCCCCGTCGGCGTCGGTGGCGGTGACGCTGCCGGAGTGTCCGGCGTGGCCGGTGTCGCCGTCGCTCAGCAGCTCCCCGGGCGCGAGCCCGGCGGCCGTGAGCGGGATCCGGCCGGTGATGCCCGCGTCGACCGACACGTCGGCCTTCCCGCTCGTGCCGGTGCCGTCGACCGACGCCGGGGCGATGACCGCGGTCGGCCGCACCGCGATGGGGCTGCGGACGGTGCCGGCCGATCCGGTCCAGGTGAGCGAACCGGTCGACCACGCGTCGGACGGAGCCCCGCGCTTCGGGGTGATGCGCACCTGGAAGGACTTCGTCTGGCCCGGGGCCGTGAACGACAGCCGCGCGGGCGTGACCTTCACGTCGGCCTGCGATACGCCCTGCACGGAGGCCGTCCAGGTGCCCGCCGTCAGCGACGTCACGGTGCGCGTGACGGTGGTGGATCCCATGAGCTTCCCGACGCCGATGCTCGGCAGGTTCAGCTGCGACGGGGCCACCGGCGCCACCGGGTGCGGCAGCTCCAGGCCCGTGGCCGCGGCGTAGCCGGCCCAGTCCTTCGCGCCGCTCGGGTAGTAGAGGCCCGGGTTCAGGAACCGGTCGGGCGCGATCTGCCCCGCCCCCTGGGCGAACGGATCCGTGGCGGGCTTGCCGTCCGCGTCGAGCGTGTCGGTCGCGGTCGTCATGAGCGCCGACTTGACCTCGGCCGGCGACGCCTTCGGGTGGACGCCGAGGTAGACGAGCCCGAATCCGGCGATGTGCGGCGAGGACATGGACGTGCCCGAGTACGGGGCGAAGGCGGGCTTGCCGCCGTCGTCGCTGACCGCGGCCAGGATCCCCACGCCCGGAGCGGTGATGTCGGGCTTGATGGTGTCACCGCCGTCGACGTCCTCGGAGGCGCCGCGCGAGCTGAATCCCGCGACCTGCGGCGCGGGGCGCTCGACGCCCGTCGTGTTCCCGTTCGTCAGGGTCACCGTGGCGCCCGCCTTCGCCGCGTAGTCGACGATCGCCTGCCGGGCGTCGGCGTCGAGGTGCACCGTGGGGACGGCGTGGAGGTCGTCGTCCTGGGAGTCGGGCTCGACGTTGGTGAGCACCATGCCGATGCCGCCCGCGCGCTTGACCTCGGTGCTCTTGTCCATGCGGGTGACGGTGCCGCGGTCGCACTGCACGATGCGGCCGCGCACCTTGGCGGGATCCAGCGTCCCCTTGCCGCACAGCTCAGGCGACGTGGCGCCCTTCACCCCGGAGTCCGCCGCGCGCACGAGGGGGCCCGAGACGGGCGATCCCACGGTCGCGGAGGCGCCGGCGAACTTCGCTCCGCTGCCGAGGGTCACCGTGCCGGAGTAGTTGCGCGGCACGCTGCTGGCCGCGACGGTGGTGACCCACGGCTCGGTGTTCGCGACCGTGTCGGCGTCGGGGCCGCTGTTGCCCGCCGACGCCGCGACGAAGATGCCGGCGTCCGCCGCACCGAGGAGGGCGCGCTGGAACGCGTCCTCGGTCTTGCCGGGGCCGCCGAGCGACATGTTGAGCACGTCGACGCCGTCGGCCGTGGCCGCCTCGATCCCGGCGACGATGTCCGACAGCTCGCAGGCGTCGTCCGTCTCCTTCGTCAGGTCGGGTCCGCTCCAGCACACCTTGTAGGCCGCGATCTTCGCGGCGGGGGCGATGCCGGCGATGGTCTCCTGGATGGTGCCCGCGGTCGCCGCCACGCCCGCGTCGCCCGCGGCCGTGCTCGCGGTGTGGCTCCCGTGGCCCGCGGTGTCGAGGGGGGACAGCTTCTCCTGCGGCCCGTTGGGATCGCCCGAGGCGGCTCGGCCGGCCTCGAACGAGCGCGCGCCCACGATCTTGGTGGAGCAGTCGTCGGCGGTGAACCCGTCGCCGGTCTGGCACGTGCCGTGGAAGACGGTGCCGTCGCCCTTCCGGAAGTCGATGCGGGAGCCGTCGAGGTACGGATCCTCCCCGGGCGTGGTCCCGAGGGGCTTGCCCGCGAAGGAGGGGTTGTCCGCGGCGATGCCGGTGTCGAGGACGCCGATCACCGTGCCCTTGCCCGCCTTGTCGGAGCCGCCCACCTTCGCATAGAGGCCGTTGGCGTCCTCGAGGCCGAGGAAGCGGCTGTCCGGCGTGGACGTGGTGTGCAGGGTCTGGTCGGGCTCCACGCTCAGCACGTCGCGATCGTGGCCGAGCGCCTGGACCTGCGCCGCCGTCAGCTCGGCCGAGAAGCCGTTCACCGTGAGGGAGTACCGGTTGGTCGGGGTGACCCCCGCCGCGCTCGCGGCCGAGTCCTGGAGCTGCGTGAGGTGGTCGGAGTAGCGCTGCACGGCGTCCGACTGCGCGTCGAGGCGGGCGCCGGACTCGACCCGCGTGGGCGCGAGCCCGTCGAGGGTGCCGTCGTAGGACGCGGCGGGCTGATCGCGCAGGGTCACGAGGTAGCTGCCGTCCCCCGCGCCGACGGGGACGGTCGCGGTCGGAGCGTCGTCCGCGCTGGCCGTCGTGGTGCCGGCCGCGACGAGCGCGAACGCGAGGGCGCAGGCCGCGAGCGGACGTCCCGCACGCAGGCGGCGCCTCCGGTCCGGCAGGAGCGGGTCTCGATGGATGGGCATGGCTGTTCCCCCCTGTCGCCGGCATCGGCCGGCTCGTGGATCCGCGGAGCTCGGGACGCGCAGCACGCGCGAGCCCCCGTCGCGGAGTCGCGTCGTCGACGCGATGGGGAGAACCGTAGGGAGGAATCCACGGCCCCCGTCGACCCTCTGCACACGTGAGGGTCACGCGAGCATGCGAGAGGCCCCGCCCCCGGTTCGGGGGCGGGGCCTCTCGGCGTGCGGCGGCGTCGCGAGGACGCCCGCGGGATCAGGCCAGGCGCGTCTGCAGGTTGTCCGCGAGCGACGCGAGGAACTCCTCGGTCGTCTGGTACGGCTGGTCCGGTCCGACGAGGAGCGCGAGGTCCTTCGTCATCTTGCCGCTCTCGACCGTCGTGATGACGACGTCCTCGAGGGTGTCCGCGAAGGTCTTCAGCGCGTCGTTGCCGTCGAGCTTGGCGCGGTGCGCGAGGCCCCGGGTCCAGGCGTAGATCGACGCGATGGGGTTCGTCGACGTGGGCTTGCCCTGCTGGTGCTGGCGGTAGTGGCGCGTGACGGTGCCGTGCGCGGCCTCCGCCTCGACGACCTTGCCGTCGGGCGTGGTGAGCACGCTGGTCATGAGGCCGAGCGAGCCGAAGCCCTGCGCGACGGTGTCGGACTGCACGTCGCCGTCGTAGTTCTTGCAGGCCCAGACGTAGCCGCCCTCCCACTTGAGCGACGCGGCGACCATGTCGTCGATGAGGCGGTGCTCGTACGTGAGGCCCGCGGCGGCGAACTGCTCCTCGTACTCGGCCTCGAAGACCTCCTGGAACAGGTCCTTGAAGCGGCCGTCGTAGGCCTTCAGGATCGTGTTCTTCGTGGAGAGGTACACGGGGTAGTTCCGGGCGAGGCCGTAGGAGAGCGACGCGCGCGCGAAGTCGCGGATCGAGTCGTCGAGGTTGTACATGCCCATCGCGACGCCGGATCCGGGGCTCTGGAACACCTCGAACTGCTGCGGCTCGGAGCCGTCCTTGGGGGTGAAGGTCATCGTGAGCGTGCCCTCGCCCTCGAAGCGGAAGTCGGTGGCGCGGTACTGGTCGCCGAACGCGTGGCGGCCGACGATGATCGGCTTGTTCCAGCCGGGCACGAGGCGCGGGATGTTGCTGATGATGATGGGCTCGCGGAAGATCGTGCCGCCCAGGATGTTGCGGATGGTGCCGTTCGGCGAGCGCCACATCTTCTTCAGGCCGAACTCCTCGACGCGCGCCTCGTCGGGCGTGATCGTCGCGCACTTCACGCCGACGCCGTGCTTCTTGATGGCGTTCGCCGCGTCGATCGTGATCTGGTCGTCGGTCTCGTCGCGCTTCTCGATGCCCAGGTCGTAGTACTCGAGGTCGATGTCGAGGTACGGGTGGATGAGCGTGTCCTTGATGGACTGCCAGATGATGCGCGTCATCTCGTCGCCGTCGAGCTCGACGACGGTCCCCTCTACCTTGATCTTCTCCACGAAGTCCTCCTCATGCTCGTCGGTCGCCTCCGTGCGCGTCTCCGTCGGCGCGCGCCGGGTCCGGCTCGTCGCCGGTGGATCCGTGGGCCAGCCTACCCGGCGGGCCCTGTCTCTCGACATCGAGACATCGGCGGGTCCGGGTCGCATCCGCGTCCCGGCGCCGCCTCGCGCCCCGGCCCGCGACACCGCCCGCGGCACCGCCCGGCGCACCGCTCGGCGCACCTGGCCCGACGGAGGCCCGCCCGATACCCTGTGCCCATGAGCGACATGACACTCGAAGAGCTGAGCGCCCGCACGATCGTGGCGGCCAACACGCTGACGCTCAAGCCGGGGCAGGAGAACTACGTCGCCCCCGTGTCGCACTCCATCGCGGAGGCCTACGTCAACCCCACCACCGCCTGGCCGCGCGTGGTCATGGAGGACGACGAGGTCGTCGGCTTCATCATGGGCAACTTCGACCCCGAGGCCAGCGAGGAGATCTTCCGCAGCTGCATCTGGCGCATCAACGTCGACGCCGACGCGCAGGGCCACGGCGTGGGCCGGTTCGCGGTGCTCGCGCTCGCCGACGAGGCGCGCTCGCGCGGCTTCGACCGCCTCACCGTCGTGTGGGAGCCGGGCGAGGACGGGCCCGAGGAGTTCTTCACGCACGTGGGCTTCGAGGTCATCGGCGAGACCCAGTACGGCGAGGCCATCGGCGCGCTGGCGCTCTAGCGCGTGGCCGTCTTCGCCACCCCGGGCGAGTTCACCGACCGCGTGCTCGAGGTCGTCGCCGAGATCCCGTCGGGCCGCGTCATGACGTACGGCGACGTCGCCGCCGTCTTCGGCCGCCGAGGCGCCCGGGCGGTGGGCATGGTGCTGCGCTACCACGGCGCCGGGCTGCCCTGGTGGCGCGTGCTCCGGGCCGGCGGGCACCCGCCGACCGGGCTCGCCGACGAGGCCCGTCCCCGCTACGAGGCCGAGGGCACGCCGCTGGTCGACGCCCCGACCGACGCGGGCTACCGCGTCGACCTCGAGGCGGCCCGCTGGTTCCCGTGATCCGCTGACCGCGGTCCGCTCGTCGCGCGCCGCTCGCGGCATGGCGCCCGTCCGCCTGACGGCCGAGCGCAGGTCATGCTGCGGGACCAGGGTCGGGGCCTCCCGGCCGATGCGGGGCGGGCGCGGCTCCGCTGGACTGGGAGCATGCCCCGTCGCCCGTCCGCACGCTCCCTCGCCGCCGCCCCGCTCACGATCCTCGTCGTGCTGACCCTCACGGGCTGCGGCGCCGCGAGCGCCGTCGGCGGGATGACGACCCCCGCGGATGCGCGCGTCTACGCCACGGCGGCGGACGCCGACGGACGCATCCCGACGTGGATCCCCGCGGACGCGACCGACATCCGCATCAAGACCTCGCTGCGGGGCGAGGGTGCGATCCTCGCCTTCCGCTCCGCGACGCCGGCCGACCGCCTGGGCTGCGACGCCGCGCCCGCCGACTCCGCCGCGCCGACGGTGCAGGACACCTGGTGGCCGGATCCGTCCCCCGCCGCGGCCATGGCGTGCGGCGACGGCTGGCTGGCCGCCGCGGACGGCGACGCCGTGCACGCATGGCTGCCGAAGGGCTCCCCCGCGCTCGACCTCTGATCGCGCGGGGCCCGGACGCGACGCGGCCCGGGCGCCTCCTGCAGGGAGGCACCCGGGCCGAGATCGTGCGACCGCGCTAGACCAGCGACTCCCGCCAGGCCGCGTGCAGCTGCGAGAACCGGCCGGTGCCCTGGATGAGCGACTCCGGCGTCCCGTCCTCGACGATGCGCCCCTGCTCCATCACGAGCACGCGGTCCGCGATCGCGACGGTCGAGAGCCGGTGCGCGATGATGATCGCCGTCCGGTCCGCGAGCAGCGTCGTGAGGCCCTGCTGCACGAGCCGCTCGCTCGGGATGTCGAGCGAGCTCGTCGCCTCGTCGAGGATCAGCACCGCCGGGTCCGCGAGGAACGCGCGCGCGAACGAGATCAGCTGCCGCTGCCCCGCCGACACCCGGCCCCCGCGCTTGTTCACGTCCGTGTCGTAGCCGTCGGGCAGCGACTCGATGAACGTGTGCGCCCCCACGGCCTCCGCGGCCGCCTGGATCTCGCCCCGGGTCGCGTCGGGCTTGCCGATCGCGATGTTGTCGGCGACGGATCCGGAGAAGAGGTACGCCTCCTGCGTCACCATCACGATGGCGCGGCGGAGGTCCTTCGGGTGCAGGTCGCGGAGGTCGATGCCGTCGAGCGCCACGCGGCCGCCGGACGGGTCGTAGAACCGGGAGATGAGCTTCGCGAGCGTCGTCTTGCCCGCGCCGGTGGATCCGACGAGCGCGATGGTCTGCCCGGCCGGCATGTCGAGGTCGAACCTCGGGAGGATCGTCTTGCCCTTCCCGTAGCCGAACTCGACGCCTTCGAAGGAGACGTGGCCGGTGGACTCCCACAGGTCGACCGGTGTCACGGGATCCGGCACGCTCGGCTCCTCCTCGAGCACGCCCGAGATCTTCTCGAGCGCGGCCGACGCCGACTGGTAGCTGTTGTAGAACATCGCCATGTCCTGCGCAGGCCCGAAGAACTGCCGCGTGTAGAGCACGACCGCGAGCAGCGCGCCGATGCCGAGCTGCCCGTCCGCGACCCGGAGGCCGCCCACGAGCAGCACCACGGCGACCGTGACGTTGCCGATGAGGATCAGGCCCGGGTCGAAGATGCCGAACACCTGGATCACGCGCATGTTGGTGTCGCGGTACCCCTCGACGTGCTCGGAGAACTCCTCCGCGTTGCGCTTCTCCTTGCGGAAGGCCTTCACCGCGCGGATGCCCGTCATGGTCTCGACGAAGTGCACGATCAGTCGCGCGGACTTCACGCGCGTCTGGCGGAACAGCGCCTGCGACTTCACGGCGAACCAGAGGCTCAGGAAGAACAGCGGCACGAGCGCCGCGAGCAGCACGAGGCCCGACACCCAGTCGAACGAGAACAGCGCGATGGCGGTGAACGCCATGTAGAGCGCGCCCTGCACGAGCTGGTTGATGCCGCCGTTCAGCAGCTCCCGGATCGAGTCGAGGTCGCTCGTCTGGCGGGAGATGATCCGACCGGACGTGTACGTCTCGTGGAACTCGAGGCTCAGCTTCTGCGTGTGCAGGAACATGCGCTTGCGGAGGTCGAGCAGGATCTCCTGCGCGATGCGCGCGGACATCACCTGGTACTTCGCCACCAGCACGGCGCCCGTGATCGCGACCAGGACGTACGCCCCGATGACGAGCGCGAGCAGCGTGGGGTCGCCCGTGCCCAGCAGCGACGGCAGCGCGCGGTCGAGGCCCACGCCGATGAGCGCGGGGCCGGCGACGTTCGCGGCGGTGGCCACGAGGATCGTCGCGGCCGTGAGGATCAGCGTCCGCTTGACCGGCTGGATGGTGCTGACGAGCAGCCTGGTCGAGCGACGACGGATCTGCTTGCTCTCCTCGCGGGAGAAGTCGTCCCGCTCCTCGCCGGTGACCCCGGTGACGCTCATGCGCCCACCTCCTCGCGCACGGTGTTCCCTTCCACGTCCAGGCTCGAGATGACGAACCGGTAGTGCTCGCTCGTGGCGAGCAGTTCGGAGTGCCGGCCGACCGCGGTGATGCGGCCGTCCTGCATGAGCGCCACCCGGTCCGCGAGCATCACGGTCGAGGGGCGGTGCGCGACGATCAGCGCGGTGGTGGAGGCGAGCACGCGACGCAGCGCTGCCTCGACGAGCGCCTCCGTGTCGACGTCGAGCGCCGAGAGCGGGTCGTCGAGGACGAGCACGTCCGGCGCCGCCGCGACGGCGCGCGCGAGGGCGAGCCGCTGCCGCTGGCCGCCGGAGAGGCTGAGCCCCTCCTCGCCCACGGTCGTCTCGACGCCGTCGGGCAGGTCGTGCACGAAGCCGGCCTGCGAGATGTCGAGCGCCTCCTGCAGGACCCGTTCCGCCTCGGGCCCGCCGTCGGCGAGGTCGGGGCGGCCGAGCAGCACGTTGTCGCGGACGCTCGAGGAGAACAGCGTCGCGTCCTCGAAGGCCATGGCGATCCGGCTCCGCAGCTCCTCGAGCCCGAGGTCGCGGATGTCGACGCCGTCGAGCTCGATGCTGCCGCCCGTGACGTCGTAGAGCCGGGTCGTGAGCGCCGTGAGCGTGGACTTGCCGCACCCGGTGACCCCGACGAGCGCCATGGTCTCCCCCGGCTGCAGGTCGAGGTCCACCCCGTCGATGAGGTCGGGCTGACCCGCGACGGCGTCCTGGTAGCGGAAGCGCGCGCCGCGGAAGACGAGGTGCCCGCGGGGCTCCTGGATGCGCACGGGGGTCGCGGGATCCGTGATCGCGTCCTCCTCGTCCATCACCTCGAAGTAGCGGTCGATGGCCGTCCGCGCGTCGAAGGTCATCGACAGCAGGAAGCCCACCGACTCGATCGGCCAGCGGAGCACCGCGGCGGTCGCGAAGAACGCCACGAGGTCGCCCACCGAGATCTGCCCGCCGGCCGCCAGCAGCACGCCGCCGAGCAGCGCGAGCGCGAAGGTCAGGTCGGGCACCAGCAGCAGCCACAGCCAGATGCCGGCGATGGCCTTGGCCTTCTTGATCTCCGTGCCGCGCAGCTCCTCCGCCTGCTCGGCGAACGCGTCGTGCATGTGCTTGCCGCGGCCGAAGGCCTTGAGCACGCGGATCCCGTGCACCGACTGCTCGACGCTCGTGGCGAGGTCACCGGACTGGTCCTGGCTCAGTCGCGCGACGGACGAGTACTTCTGCTCGAAGAGGTAGCCGTAGACCCACAGCGGGATGGAGCAGACGAGGAAGCCGAGCCCGAGGCGCCAGTCGATGGAGACCAGGAAGCCGATGCCCACCAGGATCGTGAGGATGTTGACGATGAACAGCACCAGGCCGAAGGCCATCCACCTGCGGATGAGGTTCAGGTCGCTGACCATGCGCGACAGCAGCTGGCCGCTCTGCCACCGGTCGTGGAACGCGACCGGGAGCCGCTGCAGCTTCCGGTAGAAGGAGTTCCGCATGTCGGCCTCCATGAGCGTGCCGGGCTTCAGCACGAACCAGCGGCGGAGCGCGATCATGGCGGCCTCGAGGATGCCGAGGCCGAGGATGAGGAGCACGGCGGGCACCACGGCGGCCGAGTCGCCGTCGCCGAGCGGGCCGTCCACGAGGCCGCGGAGGATCTGCGGGATGACGAGCGACAGCAGCGAGCCGACGAGCGCGACCACCATGCCCGCGATGATGCTGGGCATGGCAGGCCGGGCGAACGGCAGCAGCCGCATGAGCACGGCGATGGTGCCGGGCCGGGGGCCGTGCCGCTCGGACGGCGCCTGGTCGGACGATGCGGGCGGTGAGGTGGACACGTGGCATTCCTTCTGTGATCGGCCGATGCGCGGCCGGGCGTGCGGGGCGACCGCGCGCGTGAGCACGCGCGCGGTGGAGGATCGGGGGTGGATGGATCTCGAGGAGGGCCGAGCAGATGCCCGTCGAGGCGGGAGCGGTGGAGCGGGCAC
Source organism: Clavibacter sp. A6099 (assembly GCF_021919125.1). NCBI lineage: Bacteria > Bacillati > Actinomycetota > Actinomycetes > Micrococcales > Microbacteriaceae > Clavibacter > Clavibacter seminis. Next base: position 2,798,883 of record NZ_CP083439.1, read on the forward strand.
GGCATCCGGTCGGGCGCCGGGGGTACGACCGGCGATCCGCACGGAGACGCGGCCGTTCGGGAGGATGGCCAGCGCTTGCGGGCGGACCGCCCCGCTCGCCCGCGGCGGCCGGCGCAGGGGGCCGCGCGGGGGACGTCAGCTGGCGGAGCGGGAGGACGCGGTCGCGGCCGCCTCGTCGATCCGGTGCGAGGTGGTGCGTGCGTGTGTCGTCGATGTCGTGGTCATGACACCCTCCCTGGCTGCGTATGCGATTCACGTGTGGGCCGCACCGGACGACCACGCGAATGGCAGCCCCAGGCAGCCTTCCAGGATATGGACCAGCAGCCGGACGCACAAGAGCCCGGCCCGCATCCGAGGATGCGGGCCGGGCTCTTGTGGTGGGGTCCTGACACGTGCGGCCATGCCGCAGATGCCGCGGATGCCGCTGATGCCGCGGATGCCGCGGACGTCAGCCGATGCGGACCGACAGGCAGGTGACGCAGCCCTCGAGCTTCTCGAACTCGCTGATGTCGACGGCGACGACATCGTAGCCCAGACCGCGGAGCAGGTCAGCCGTGCGGGGAGCGGCGGACGACAGCAGCAGGGTGTCGTCGTCGAGCGCGACGACGGCCACGCCCTCCGCCTCGGGGACGGGGAGGAACGACGGGAACAGGCGGGGAGCGTCGACCAGCGGCTCGTACCCGATGACGGTGCCGTCCGGCAGCGCCGTGACCTGCGACTTGAGGTGCAGGGTCCGGCTGACGGGGACGCCCACCACGGCGTATCCGAGAGGCCGGGCGATCTCGCGCAGCCGCTGGATCCCCGCCGCGTTGGTCCGGCTGCTCGCACCGACGTAGAGCGTGCGACCGACCTCGAGCACGTCCCCGCCGTCGATGGTCGCGGGCAGGTCGATGGACGTCACAGACAGGTCCATGTCCTCGAGCGCGCGCTCGACGCCGGTCCGCTCGCCACGGCGCGAGTCTGCCCCGGACGTGAGCAGGACGGCTGTGGTCCCGAGGACGAGCACGGCGTCCTCCACGAACACCGAGTCCGGGTGGTCGTCGGCCGGCGGCACCTCGCGGGTCGACCACCCGCGCTCCTCGAGCGCGAGCACGTAGCGCTCCCACTGCTGGTCCGCGAGCTCGGCGTCCACAGGGCGGCGGTCCAGGTGCGTCAGCTCGCCGTCGGCGAGCCGCGAGGACGGGATCCGCACCAGGGCGATGCGCTCACGCTGGACCTCGCCGTCACCCGCGGCGACGAGTCGGATCCAGAGACGACGGCCCAGGAGGACGGACGCCAGCGCGACGCCGAGCACGAACATCAGGTTGAGGCCGAGGAGCGTCTCGAGCAACGGGCCGACGATGTCGCCGCTGACGGTGGCGCCCTGCCCCAGGGCGCCGACGAGGCTCCCGGTGAGCGCGCCGACCACGGCGGCAGCGACGGATCCCACGATGGACCTCCACAGACGCCGGTGCATGCCCATACCCGCCAACGCGGCGAGGAGGACGAAGGCGACGAGCGTGTGCACGGTCCAGTAGTCGAGGAGCGTCACCAGCACGGCAGCGCTCGGCTGGTTGGAGCTGAAGAGCGTCAGCACGCTGAAGAGCAGACCGACGATGGCCGAGACGCCCGCGGACACGAGAGCCGCGGAGAGCGCCCTGGCGAGAGGAGCGTTGGACATCCCGGCGCGTGGGGAAGGCGTCGCCGAAGGGCGGACGTTCGTGGCAGTCGCTGGGGTCGTCGACGGTCGGGCGTCAGCGGGGTCGACGGGCTGGCCGGGTGTGCGGTCGTTCTCGCGGGATTCGGTCACGAACGACGACGATAACGGCACCCCTTATGGCCGGCATGTGAGGCGGCTGACAGGGTCGCGCCTACGACGGCGGGACGCCTAGGGTGTTAACGCAGAAAGGCCCGCCGCACGATGTGCGACGGGCCTCCCCGATCATTCTCAAGTTAAGTCCGGCGGTGTCCTACTCTCCCACAGGGTCCCCCCTGCAGTACCATCGGCGCTGAGAGTCTTAGCTTCCGGGTTCGGAATGTGACCGGGCGTTTCCCTCTCGCTATGGCCGCCGAAACACCTCATACACACCCCGACAGGGCATGAAATCTGTGATGAATCGACCAGTCAAGCTGGTTATTCAATTAGCACCCGACCGTATATCGGGAACCACATAGTGGACGCAAGCAAAGTGTTTTCAAGATATCGGCTTATTAGTACAGGTCAGCTCCACGAGTCTTTAGTCCTCGCTTCCACATCCTGCCTATCAACCCGGTAGTCTAGCCGGGAGCCTTCACCCTGAAAGGGATGGAAATCTCATCTCGAAGCCGGCTTCCCGCTTAGATGCTTTCAGCGGTTATCCGTTCCGAACGTAGCTAATCAGCGGTGCTCCTGGCGGAACAACTGACACACCAGAGGTTCGTCCATCCCGGTCCTCTCGTACTAGGGATAGATCTTCTCAAATTTCCTACGCGCGCAGCGGATAGGGACCGAACTGTCTCACGACGTTCTAAACCCAGCTCGCGTACCGCTTTAATGGGCGAACAGCCCAACCCTTGGGACCTACTCCAGCCCCAGGATGCGACGAGCCGACATCGAGGTGCCAAACCATGCCGTCGATATGGACTCTTGGGCAAGATCAGCCTGTTATCCCCGAGGTACCTTTTATCCGTTGAGCGACAGCGCTTCCACAAGCCACTGCCGGATCACTAGTCCCGACTTTCGTCCCTGCTCGACTTGTCAGTCTCACAGTCAAGCTCCCTTGTGCACTTACACTCGACACCTGATTACCAACCAGGTTGAGGGAACCTTTGGGCGCCTCCGTTACTCTTTAGGAGGCAACCGCCCCAGTTAAACTACCCACCAGGCACTGTCCCTGAACCGGATTACGGTTCGAAGTTAGATATCCAGAGTGACCAGAGTGGTATTTCAACAATGACTCCACCCGAACTAGCGTCCGAGCTTCACAGTCTCCCACCTATCCTACACAAGCCACACCGAACACCAATACCAAGCTGTAGTAAAGGTCACGGGGTCTTTCCGTCCTGCTGCGCGTAACGAGCATCTTTACTCGTAGTGCAATTTCGCCGAGTTCGCGGTTGAGACAGCTGGGAAGTCGTTACGCCATTCGTGCAGGTCGGAACTTACCCGACAAGGAATTTCGCTACCTTAGGATGGTTATAGTTACCACCGCCGTTTACTGGGGCTTAAATTCTCAGCTTCGCACTTGCGTGCTAACCGTTCCTCTTAACCTTCCAGCACCGGGCAGGCGTCAGTCCGTATACATCGTCTTGCGACTTAGCACGGACCTGTGTTTTTAGTAAACAGTCGCTTCCCACTGGTCTCTGCGGCCTTCAAACGCTTCAGGAGTAAATCCCTACACGCCTCAGGCCCCCCTTCTCCCGAAGTTACGGGGGCATTTTGCCGAGTTCCTTAACCACGATTCTCTCGATCTCCTTAGTATTCTCTACCTGACCACCTGAGTCGGTTTGGGGTACGGGCGATTGGAACCTCGCGTCGATGCTTTTCTTGGCAGCATAGGATCACTGATTTCGTCCGTGAGGACTACCCATCGGGTCTCAGGCTTCATAGAAGACGGATTTGCCTATCTTCTGCCCTACATCCTTAGACCGGGACAACCATCGCCCGGCTCAGCTACCTTCCTGCGTCACACCTGTTAATACGCTAAACGCCCCAGCGTAGGGTCGTGTGCTAGGCCAAGACCGTCACCCCGAAGGGATCGAATCAAGGATTCAGACACTTAGCATTACTGGATTGTCTTGGGCGGTTCTTCATCGGTACGGGAATATCAACCCGTTGTCCATCGACTACGCCTGTCGGCCTCGCCTTAGGTCCCGACTTACCCAGGGCGGATTAGCCTGGCCCTGGAACCCTTGGTCTTTCGGAGGACGGGTTTCTCACCCGTCTTTCGCTACTCATGCCTGCATTCTCACTCGTGTGGCCTCCACGGCTGGTTCACACCGCCGCTTCGCTGGCCACACGACGCTCTCCTACCCATCCATACGGCTGGACCACGAAGGCCTGCCTATAATATAAATGCCACAACTTCGGTGGCGTGCTTGAGCCCCGTTACATTGTCGGCGCGGAATCACTTGACCAGTGAGCTATTACGCACTCTTTCAAGGGTGGCTGCTTCTAAGCCAACCTCCTGGTTGTCTATGCAACTCCACATCCTTTCCCACTTAGCACGCGCTTAGGGACCTTAGATGGTGGTCTGGGTTGTTTCCCTCTCGACGATGAAGCTTATCCCCCACCGTCTCACTGCTGCGCTCTCACTTACCGGCATTCGGAGTTTGGCTGAAGTCAGTAACCTTTTGGGGCCCATCGTCCATCCAGTAGCTCTACCTCCGGCAAGAAACACGCAACGCTGCACCTAAATGCATTTCGGAGAGAACCAGCTATCACGAAGTTTGATTGGCCTTTCACCCCTATCCACAGCTCATCCCCTCCATTTTCAACTGAAGTGGGTTCGGTCCTCCACGACGTCTTACCGTCGCTTCAACCTGGCCATGGATAGATCACTTCGCTTCGGGTCTAGAACATGCGACTCATACGCCCTATTAAGACTCGCTTTCGCTACGGCTGCCCCTCACGGGTTAACCTCGCCACATATCACTAACTCGCAGGCTCATTCTTCAAAAGGCACGCTGTCACACCAACAAGGGTGCTCCAACGGTTTGTAAGCAAACGGTTTCAGGTACTATTTCACTCCCCTCCCGGGGTACTTTTCACCTTTCCCTCACGGTACTTGTCCGCTATCGGTCATCTGGGAGTATTTAGGCTTATCAGGTGGTCCTGACAGATTCACACGGGATTTCTCGGGCCCCGTGCTACTTGGGATACTCTCCGGACAGGCGACGACATTTCGACTACGGGGTTCGCACCCTCTATGACTGGCCTTTCAAGACCATTCGTCTATATCGCGCTCATTGCCCTCACAGCTCGGTAGAACTGTACGGAAAGTCCCGCAACCCCGACCATGCAACTCCTACCGGATATCACACATGATTGGTTTGGCCTCTTCCGGTTTCGCTCGCCACTACTAACGGAATCGCTTTTGCTTTCTCTTCCTGTGGGTACTGAGATGTTTCACTTCCCCACGTTCCCTCTACCCGCCCTATATATTCAGGCGGGAGTCACCAGGTCACCCAAAGGGCCTGGCGGGGTTTCCCCATTCGGAGATCCTCGGATCAAAGCTCTATTATCAGCTCCCCGAGGCTTATCGCAGATTTATACGTCCTTCTTCGGCTCCAGATGCCAAGGCATCCACCGTTTGCTCTTAGAATCTTGAAATCACATGAGATTGAATCGTTTCGCCTCCCCTAGAGGAGACAGAATTGACCAATGATCTATAAATAGATCTTTGTGATCCACCGGAAAACCGGTGAATCTAAGATGCTCGCGTCCACTGTGTAGTTCTCAATATACGGGCGGTACCCCACCACCATCCACAACAGGACGACGGAAAGGGTCCGACAAGAAACCAGACACACCCCTAAAGGTGCGGCCCGGTCCCTCAGGACCCAACAGCGTGCAACATGCCCTCGACACACCAGACCACGTTCCCACCCCACAAGGAGGCGTACTAGCAGCCCGACACATCAGCCGGCATCAATGTCAATGTTCCACCCATGAGCGCCACCGCCAGGACATACGCCTGACGCGTGACTTGGCACCTATGATCTCCCTGTATACAGAGGAGAGGTGCACATGCTCCTTAGAAAGGAGGTGATCCAGCCGCACCTTCCGGTACGGCTACCTTGTTACGACTTAGTCCTAATCACCGATCCCACCTTCGACAGCTCCTCCCTTGCGGTTAGGCCACTGGCTTCGGGTGTTACCGACTTTCATGACTTGACGGGCGGTGTGTACAAGGCCCGGGAACGTATTCACCGCAGCGTTGCTGATCTGCGATTACTAGCGACTCCGACTTCATGAGGTCGAGTTGCAGACCTCAATCCGAACTGAGACCGGCTTTTTGGGATTCGCTCCACCTTACGGTATCGCAGCCCTTTGTACCGGCCATTGTAGCATGCGTGAAGCCCAAGACATAAGGGGCATGATGATTTGACGTCATCCCCACCTTCCTCCGAGTTGACCCCGGCAGTCTCCTATGAGTTCCCACCATTACGTGCTGGCAACATAGAACGAGGGTTGCGCTCGTTGCGGGACTTAACCCAACATCTCACGACACGAGCTGACGACAACCATGCACCACCTGTATACCGACCTTGCGGGGCACACATTTCTGCATGTTTCCGGTATATGTCAAGCCTTGGTAAGGTTCTTCGCGTTGCATCGAATTAATCCGCATGCTCCGCCGCTTGTGCGGGCCCCCGTCAATTCCTTTGAGTTTTAGCCTTGCGGCCGTACTCCCCAGGCGGGGAACTTAATGCGTTAGCTGCGACACGGAGACCGTGGAATGGTCCCCACATCTAGTTCCCAACGTTTACGGCATGGACTACCAGGGTATCTAATCCTGTTCGCTCCCCATGCTTTCGCTCCTCAGCGTCAGTTACGGCCCAGAGATCTGCCTTCGCCATCGGTGTTCCTCCTGATATCTGCGCATTCCACCGCTACACCAGGAATTCCAATCTCCCCTACCGCACTCTAGTCTGCCCGTACCCACTGCAGACCCGAGGTTGAGCCTCGGGATTTCACAGCAGACGCGACAAACCGCCTACGAGCTCTTTACGCCCAATAATTCCGGACAACGCTTGCACCCTACGTATTACCGCGGCTGCTGGCACGTAGTTAGCCGGTGCTTTTTCTGCAGGTACCGTCACTTTCGCTTCTTCCCTACTAAAAGAGGTTTACAACCCGAAGGCCGTCATCCCTCACGCGGCGTTGCTGCATCAGGCTTTCGCCCATTGTGCAATATTCCCCACTGCTGCCTCCCGTAGGAGTCTGGGCCGTGTCTCAGTCCCAGTGTGGCCGGTCACCCTCTCAGGCCGGCTACCCGTCGTAGGCTTGGTGAGCCATTACCTCACCAACAACCTGATAGGCCGCGAGTCCATCCCCAACCGAAATTCTTTCCACGACCAGGCCATGCGGCCAATCGTCATATCCGGTATTAGCTACCATTTCTAGCAGTTATCCCAGAGTCGGGGGCAGGTTACTCACGTGTTACTCACCCGTTCGCCACTGATCCGCCAGAGCAAGCTCTGACATCACCGTTCGACTTGCATGTGTTAAGCACGCCGCCAGCGTTCGTCCTGAGCCAGGATCAAACTCTCCATAAATGCTTAAACGCACGACCACCCGAAAGCGATCGGCACATCTAAAGCCAGACGTGAACGGGAATCGAACACGAACCAGCAAGTTTGAAACCGACAGAACAAATCATTACTGACTTGCTTGTTTGTTTAAATGTATTCCAAAGGAATCCGAAACGAGCATCCGAAGGACACCCGCAACGGGTATTTGGCATTTGACATTGTGCACGCTGTTGAGTTCTCAAGGAACGGACGCTCCCGACACCAGCCATCACAGCCAGCCATCGGAGCTCACACTCCACCGCTCCCCGTGGGAGTGATCCAGACCAAACAGCCCAGCACTCACGTCGGAAGCAGAATCAGATCCTAGCTCAGTTGATGGTAAACACGCAACCCTTCAGGGCCACGGCAACTTCTGTTTCACCAGGATCACCACCACCAGAACAGCTCCGGAAGCTTCTCAGCTCCCCGCCCGTTCCGGCGACAAGAGGAGACATTACGCGGACCACCCCACCCCCGCAAAACCACCCACATCCCGGGCGTGTCGCGACGACCTGCCGCGGGCGGCGCGGCTGCGGCCCCGTGGGACCGCAGCCGCGGGCATCAGTGGAAGAAGTGGCGCTCGCCCGTGAAGTACATGGCCACGCCAGCGGCGCGAGCGGCCGCGACGACCTCCTCGTCGCGCACGGATCCGCCGGGCTGCACCACGGCCCGGACGCCGGCGTCGAGGAGGACCTGCAGTCCGTCGGCGAACGGGAAGAACGCGTCGGACGCCGCCACCGATCCGGACGCCCGGTCGCCGGCGCGCTGCACCGCCAGCTGGCAGGAGTCGACGCGGTTGACCTGCCCCATGCCCACTCCCACGGACGCACCGTGGTGGGCGAGCAGGATCGCGTTCGACTTCACCGCCCGGCAGGCCTTCCACGCGAACTCGAGGTCCGCGAGCGTCTGCTCGTCCACGGGCTCCCCGGTCGCGAGCGTCCACGACGCCGAGAGGCGAGTGCCGTCGGTCGGGAACGCGTCACCGGACTGGACCAGGTAACCGCCCGAGATCTGCCGCGCCTCGAGGAGCTCGCGGTGGTACCCCTCCGGGAGCGTCAGCAGCCGCAGGTTCTTCTTCGTCTTCAGCAGCGTGAGCGCGTCGTCGTCGAACCCGGGCGCGACGAGGACCTCGGTGAATATCTCCTTCACGGTCTCCGCCATCCCCAGCGTGACGGCGCGGTTCGCGGCGATGACTCCCCCGAATGCCGAGACGGGATCGCAGTCGTGCGCGCTGCGGTGCGCGGCGGCGATCGCGTCGACCGCCCGGGGCGCCGCGACGGCGATGCCGCACGGGTTCGCGTGCTTGATGATGGCGACGGCCGGCTCCGCGAAGTCGTAGGCGGCGCGGACGGCCGCATCCGCGTCGACGAAGTTGTTGTAGGACATCTCCTTGCCGTGCAGCTGCACCGCCTGGGCGATGCCCGCGCCGTCCGGCCGTCGGTAGAGCGCCGCGTCCTGGTGGGAGTTCTCGCCGTACCTGAGCACCTGGGCGAGCTCGCCCGCGACGTCCCAGCTGGTGGGCCACCCCGGAGCGTCGTCCCCGGAGGCGTCGTCGCCGACGACGGCCGACCGGAAGTACTCCGCGACCGCGCGGTCGTAGTCGGCCGTGTGCGCGAAGGCGGCAGCCGCGAGGCGACGCCGCTGGTCGAGCGTGGTCCCCCCGGAGCGCACGGCCTGGATCACCTCGTCGTAGCTCGACGGGGACACGACGATCGCGACGTTCGCGTGGTTCTTCGCGGATGCGCGCACCATGGCGGGACCGCCGATGTCGATCTGCTCGATCACGTCCGACGCGGGGGCTCCCGACGCCACCGTCTCCACGAACGGGTAGAGGTTCACCACCACGAGCTGGAACGGCGAGATTCCGAGCTCCGCCAGCTGCACCTCGTGCGACTCGAGCCGGAGGTCGGCGAGGAGGCCGGCGTGCACGGCGGGATGCAGGGTCTTGACGCGTCCGTCGAGCGCCTCCGGGAACCCGGTCACGTCCTGCACCGGCGTGACGGGGAAGCCCGCGTCCGCGATGGTGCTGGCCGTCGATCCGGTGGAGACGATCTCGACCCCGGCCTCCGCGAGCGCAGCGGCCAGCTCGAGCAGCCCCGTCTTGTCGCTGACGGAGACGAGGGCGCGAGCCACCTCGATCCCGTCGCGATCGCGGAACAGGGACGGGTCGTGACGGGGTCCGCTCATGCCGGGGACAGCTCCTTGAGGTCGATGGTGCCGAGGGAGATCGCGCGCACCGTGTCGACGAGGAGCCTGCGCTCCACGACCTTGATGCGCTCGTGCAGGGTGTGCTCGGTGTCGTCCGGTTCCACGGGCACGCGCTCCTGCGCGAGGACCGGTCCGGTGTCGACGCCGGTGTCGACGACAATGATGGACGCCCCGGAGCTCGAGGCCCCGGCGGCGATGGCGTCCCGGACCGCGTGAGCGCCGGGGAACTCCGGGAGGTACGCCGGATGGGTGTTGACGATGCGGGGCGCGAAGGCGGCAACGGCGCGCGGCGGCAGGAGCCGCATGAATCCGCTGAGGACCACCAGGTCGGGCTCCCAGCCGGCGATCGCCGCCGCCAGCTCGTCGCCCCACGAGGCGCGATCGGGGAAGCTCGCGAACGGCACGGTGAAGGTGGGGATGCCGCGCTCCTCGGCGAAGCGGAGGCCGTCGGCGTCGCGGTCGGCTCCCACAGCGATGACGCGCGCCGGGTATCCCGCGTGGTCGGCCGCCTCGAGGAGGGCGTGGAGGTTGGTCCCGCTGCCGGAGATGAGGACGACCACGTTGAGCACGCGCACAGCCTATCCGCGTCCCTCGGGGCTGCGCCGGACGAGGGGGGCCATGAGACCCGAGACGAACATGCCCGCCACGGACGCGACGCCGATCTCGAGGAACGCGACGAGGAGGATCCACCCGCCTGCCGGGCCGACGTCGGCCAGGCGCCCCGGTCCGGCGGCGCCGCCGGAGAGGACGGCGAGCAAGGAGAGCACGGCGGCGCCGACCAGTCCCATGCCGAGGCCCGCGACCAGGAACCACGGCCAGCGGCGCGCCTCGGGCTCGGGGATGCGGGCGACCCGCGGCGACAGGGCGACCGCGGCGACGAAGGACACGACGACCGGGACGAGGATGCCGAGGTAGCCCAGGTCGAAGGCCCCCTGTGGCAGGACCCCAAGGACCGGCACCGACGGGATCGGGCCGACGGTCGTGCCGAGCGGCGAGATGGACGACCCGGTGCCCAGGGCGAAGCCGGGGCCGATGAGCCACGACGCCGCCCACATCACGAGGTTCGGCAGCAGCGCGATCTGCGCGAGCGTGAGGGCGACGCCGCCGACGATCCCCGTCTGCAGCGTCTCGTAGAGGGTGATGACGGTCGCGTACTGGAGGCCGAGCAGCACCGCGACGATCACCGCGGAGATCGCGACGACCCCGAAGGCCGCGGCCGCTCCCCCGCGGACGGCCGTCGCCGCCACGGAGGCCGCGCCGCCAGGGAGGCGGTCGAACGCGTCGCGGGCGCTCCGGATGGCGCCGGCCGCGCGACCGGACGACAGGGATGCCCACCACCTGCGGGCCCTCGCTCGATCGGCTCTCGCGATCCCGCCGACGAGGAGGCCGAGGGCGAGGACCAGCGTCGGCAGGATCGCCCCGCGCCCGACGGCCGGGGCGACGCCCTCATGCTGCGCCGAGAGCGCGAGGCCGAGGGACAGCACGGCGGTGGTGGCCACAGCGGAGACGGCGCCGACGCCGGGGTGGTCGGTCTCGACGATGCGGCGGCCGGCGCGGATACCGAGGAGGAGCGTGAGGAGGGCGAATCCCAGGGGCGCCAGCGTGAGCGCGAACGGCGCGTCGACGCCCGGGAGGCCGAGGGACGAGGCGAGCGACGGATCCAGCGACGCCGTGAGCGGCACGCCGTGACCGAGGAGCCACAGGTCGACGGCCGTGCGCGCGAAGACGCCCCAGTCGATCTGCAGGTCGTACTGGCCGGCCCACAGCGCGGTGAGCGGCACGAGGGGCAGGGCGACGCCGACCCCCACCACCAGGAGCGCCTCGAGTGCCGCGAACAGGGCGGTTGCGTGTCGGTTCATGCCTCGACGACCCTACCGGCCGCGCCCTGCGCGACCCGTCCGGCGCCGGGCGCGCCGGGGCATCGGCGGGCCGATCCGCATGGGGAGGACCCGGGCACGACGACGGCCCGCATCCACCGGGGATGCGGGCCGTCGTCGTGCGCTCGCGAGCGCCGCGCCGCTACAGGGCGGCGAAGACCTCGCGGAGGAGGTTCGCCGTCTCGGTCGGCGTCTTGCCGACCTTGACGCCGGAGGCCTCGAGGGCCTCCTTCTTGCCCTGGGCCGTGCCGCTGCCGCCGGAGACGATGGCGCCGGCGTGGCCCATGGTCTTGCCCTCGGGGGCGGTGAAGCCCGCGACGTACGCGACGACCGGCTTGGTGACGTGGGCCTTGATGTACTCGGCCGCGCGCTCCTCGGCGTCGCCGCCGATCTCGCCGATCATGACGATGGCGCGCGTCTCCGGGTCGGCCTCGAACGCCTCGAGGGCGTCGATGTGCGTGGTGCCGATGATCGGGTCGCCGCCGATGCCGATGGCGGTCGAGATGCCGAGGTCGCGCAGCTCGAACATCATCTGGTACGTGAGCGTGCCCGACTTCGACACGAGGCCGATGGGGCCGGCCTCCGTGATGGTGGCGGGGATGATGCCGGCGTTCGACTTGCCAGGGCTGATGATGCCGGGGCAGTTCGGGCCGACGATGCGCGTCTTCCCACCCGTGCTCTTGGCGTGCGACCAGAACTCGGCGGAGTCCTTGACGGGGATCCCCTCGGTGATGACGACCGCGAGCGGGATGGCCGCGTCGATCGCCTCCACCACCGCGCTCTTGGCGAAGGCCGGCGGGACGAAGATGACCGACACGTCGGCACCCGTCTCGGCCATGGCGTCGGCGACCGAGCCGAAGATCGGGAGCTCGACGCCCTCGATGGTGACCGTGCTGCCGGCCTTGCGCGGGTTGACGCCGCCGACGACCTTGCTTCCGGACGCGAGCATGCGGCCCGCGTGCTTGGTGCCCTCGGAGCCGGTGAGGCCCTGGACGATGATCCTGCTGTTCTCGTCGAGAAGAATCGACATCTATCTGTTCCTGTTCTCTCTCGGGAGTTAAGCGGCGGCCAGCTCGGCGGCCTTGTCGGCCGCCTCGTCCATGGTGCCGACGACGGTGACGAGCGGGTGGGCGCGCTCCTCGAGGATGCGGCGGCCCTCCTCGACGTTGTTGCCGTCGAGGCGGACGACGAGCGGCTTGGTGGCGGCGTCGCCCAGCTTGTCGAGCGCGCCGACGATGCCGTTCGCGACCGCGTCGCACGAGGTGATGCCGCCGAAGACGTTGACGAAGACGCTCGTGACCTGCTCGTCGCCGAGGATGACGTCGAGGCCGGCGGCCATGACCTCGGCCGACGCTCCGCCCCCGATGTCGAGGAAGTTCGCCGGACGAACGCCGCCGTGCTGCTCGCCGGCGTAGCTGACGACGTCGAGCGTGGACATGACGAGACCCGCGCCGTTGCCGATGATGCCGACCTGGCCGTCGAGCTTCACGTAGTTGAGGTCCGACTCCTTGGCCTTCGCCTCGAGCGGGTCGGCTGCGGCCGCGTCCTCGAGGGCTGCGTGACCCTCGTGCCGGAAGCCGGCGTTCTCGTCGAGCGTGACCTTGCCGTCGAGCGCGATGATGTCGCCCGACTCCGTGAGGACGAGCGGGTTGACCTCGACGAGCGTCGCGTCCTCGTCCCGGTAGACCCACCAGAGGCGCTCGAAGACCGGCGCGACCTTGGCGATGAGCTCCTCGGGGAACGAGGCGGCGCGGGCGATCTCCTCGGCCTTCGCGGCGTCGATGCCGGCGACCGGGTCGATCTCGATGCGGGCGAGCGCCTCGGGCCGGGTGACCGCGAGCTCCTCGATCTCCATGCCGCCCTCGTAGCTGGCGAGGCAGAGGTAGGAGCGCTCGGCGCGGTCGAGGAGGATCGAGAAGTAGAACTCCTGCGCGATGCGGGCGCCGGCCGCGACCATCACGCGGTGCACGGTGTGGCCCTTGATGTCGAGGCCGAGGATGCCCTCGGCGGCCTCGAACGCCGCGTCGGCGCTCTGGGCGACCTTGACGCCTCCGGCCTTGCCGCGGCCGCCGGTCTTCACCTGCGCCTTCACGACCACGGTGCCGCCCAGCTTCTCGGCCGCGGCGCGCACCTCCTCGGCGGTGTCGGCGACGATCCCCGGGAGGACCGGGACGCCGTAGGACTCGAAGAGGTCCCTGGCCTGGTATTCGAAAAGATCCACGCGTGTCATCCCATCCGCACCCGCGCTCGGCGGTCATGTGCGTCGTTCGAGGCTGCGGTGCCACGACCGTCTGGCGGCGGCACCCGGTGTGTTGCGGCTGGTCGACGCGCCCGCCGCCCACCTGCGTGGGCCGGCCCGCCGCGTCGACGACCGTGGAGAGCCTATCGGGTCGCGGGTCGGCCGCCCCGGGTGGGGAGCGGCCGTGCGCCGATGCCCCCTGGGGAGGGAGACTGGCGGGATGAGCCCGAGGACGCATCCCGCGCGCCGGCGCGCCGGGTCGATCCGGGACATCGCGGGCGAGGGCATCCTCCTGGCGGCGGGAGCGCGGGCGATCCTGCTGCAGGTCGCCGACCCGTCCGTCGCGCGCGGGGTCGCGGAGCACAGCGACTTCGCGACGCGCCCGCTCGACCGGCTCGAGGGCACGCTCGGATACATCTACGCCGTGGTGTTCGGCTCCCCCGAGGAAGTCGCGCGCGCACGGCGGATCGTCGGACGCGCGCACGCTCCGGTCCGGTCGGCGGTGCCCGCGGTGGACGGCTCCGCGCCGGCCTACTCCGCCTACGACCCGGAGCTGCAGCTCTGGGTGGCGGCGACGGTGTACCAGTCGGCGATCACGATGTTCGAGCTCTGCTTCGGACCGCTGCCCGAGGAGTCGGCCGACAGGATCCACCGCCAATACGCCGTCCTCGGCACCGCGCTGCAGGTGCCGGAGGGGATGTGGCCCGAGGACCGCGCGGCGTTCCGCGCCTACTGGGACGAGCGGATCGGGACGCTCGAGCCGACGGCGGATGCGCGTCGGATCGCCCGGACCCTGCTGGAGGGCCGCGGCGCACCGGCGGCGGTCCGCGCGTTCATGCCGCTCCTCGCGCTGGTGACGGCTGGGCTCCTGCCGCCGCGGATCCGGGCCGGCTTCGGGATGCGGTGGGACGCGCGGATCGAGCGCCGCCACGCGCGCCTCCTCACCCCCGTCCTCGCCGTGTACCGAGTGCTGCCGCGCGTCGTCCGCGAGGCGCCGCGCACGATCGTCACCCGCAGGTACCTCCGCCGCGACGCCGGGTAGCCGTCGCCCGGCCGCTCCTGCACAGGCGCACGGCCGCGGATCCCGTCCCCGGCTCGCCGACCTGCGCGCAGCCGCGCCGCGCTCGACCCGCACTGTGCGGCCATGACACGGAACCCCTCGGAACCACACCCCTCTCCCTCCTCAGCGCGATCCACGAATGACCGCCCGCCCCTTCGTCCGCGCATCGCACGGCTCGTGTCGGCGCTCGCCGGCGTCGGCCTCGCGTTCGGGCTCGCAGCGAGCGCCGTGCCGCCCGCGCAGGCCCTGAGCGCGGTCTCGCACGGTGTCGGCTACGCATCGGCGCCGGATGGCCGATGGCTGGGCTCGTACCGGATGGACGACGGGCGGCTCGGCTTCTGCATCGACGTCGGGCTCGCCGCGCCGCCCGGCCACGCGTACTCCCCGGTCGATGACGCGGGTGCGTCACCCGAGGACCGGGCACGGCTCGCCTACATCTCGAGGCGCTGGGCCGGATCCGCGGATCCCGACACCGCCGCGGCGGGGCAGCTCGCCACGTGGAGCATCACCGGCCTCGGCGCGCACGACCTCGCCTGGTACGCGGCGCGCGCCGGCGATCACGCGGGCGCAGTCGAGTCCCGCGCGCGCGACATGCTGGCGGAGACGGCCGCTCGCGCGTCGCGTTCGGTGTCCGCGTCCGCGACGGTGGCCCTCGGCGACGACGGGCGCGGGTCCGTGCGCGTCGACCTGCGGGCCGACCTCGTGGCGGGCGGGCCCGCGGACGTGCCGGCCGGGTCCGAGACCGGCACCGTCACGCTCGACGGCGCCGTGTTCGACGACGGGAGCACGACCGCGCAGGTGGCGAACGGCGCAGCGGTGCCGCTGCGGGCGACCGGATCGTCGGCGGCGCTGCACGTGACGGCGAGCGCCGTCTTCTCCTCCCTCCCGTACGGCGACGCCCTCGACGCGGTGGGCGATGACGGCGCGTCGCAGCGGATGATCCTGGCCCGACCCGCGGACGCCCGAGCCGAGGCGCGGGCGGACGCGCAGGCGCCGAGCCCGCTCCCCTTCGCCCCGCGCGTCGTCACGCGCACCTCACGCGCCGTGGCGTCCGTCGGCGACGAGCTGACGGACTCGCTCCAGGTGTCCGCGGATCCCGCGGCGGCCGCCGATCACGGGAGACCGGCGACCTCGGCTGGCTGGGGGCTGACCCGCGGAGGCGACGGGGCCCTGGTGCCCGTGCCGGTCACCGTCCGCAGCAGGCTCCTCGGCCCCTTCACGGAGCAGGTCGGACCCGAGCGCGAGGACGTCCCCGCCGGCGCCCCGGAGGTCTGCGAGGTCGTGACCCGCATCGACCACGGCCCGGGGGACTACACCTCGCCCGCCTGCCGCCTCGCGGCCGGCGGCTTCTACACCTGGGTGGAGTCCATCTCACCCGAGGACACGGCCGTGCCAGCCGGGCGGGCACGGGTCCTGCCCTGGCAGTCGACCTTCGGCGCATCCACCGAGACGACGCAGGTCCCGCAGCCGCCGCGGATCACGACGACCATCGGGGCGTCGGAGATCGCGACGGGCAGCTGCCAGACCGACACGCTGCACGCGACGTCGTTCGTCGGGGTGGGCCCCGTCCCCGTGCGCATCCGCCTCGCGGGTCCGTTCGCGGCCGCGCCCGCCGAGGGCGAGGCGGTGGTCGTCCCCGAGGGCGGCACCTCAGGCGGGCCGGAGTCCGACGTCGCCGTGTCCGGTGACGGGGATGCGACCACGCCCTGCATGCGCGTCCTCTCGCCCGGGTGGTACGTCGCCGTCCTCGACAGTCCTGGGCGTCCCGCCGGAGACGCGGACGGTGCAGCCATCGCGCCGTTCGCCGACCACACGGCGCACGTGAGCGAGACCTTCCATGCGGGCCCGCCGCCCTCCGTCGCCGTACCCGCATCGCCCGCGCGCTCCCAGCTGGCCATGACGGGAGGAGGGCCGGGGATCGACCTGCCGGGAACCGGTGCGACGCAGCGGATGGGCGCGTTGCCGCTCGCATGCGCCGCGACCGCGATCGGTGCGCTGGGAGCCGCCGGCATCGGCGTACGTCACGCCGGCCGCCGCCGTCGAGCCCCGGCTAGAGCTTCTCGATGGGCGCGATCTTGATGAGCAGCCGCTTGCGACCGGCCGGTCCGTCGAACTGCACCTCGGCGATGCGCTTGCGTCCCTCGCCCGTGACGCCCGTGACACGGCCGTCGCCGAAGTCGGTGTGGCGGATGCGGTCGCCGAACGCGAGCTCGAGGTCGCCGTTGTCGCGCACCTGGCCGGTGACCGTGTTGGCCCACTGGGTCTTGGGTCGCGGTGGCGGCGGCAGCGCCGGATCCTCGAAGCCGCTCGACGAGCGCGAGCGACCGCCGTACCCGCCTCCCTCCCGCCGGGCGTTGAGGGCGCGCGGTTGGGTGCCACCGCGCGATGTGGCCATGCCGGGCGACTGCTTCCAGTCGATGAGCTCGGCCGGGATCTCCTGCAGGTACCGGCTGGGCATGGCGACGTTGACCTCGCCGAACTGGGCCCGCGTCATCGCGAGGGAGATGAAGAGGCGCCGACGGGCTCGTGTGATGCCGACGTAGAACAGGCGCCGCTCCTCCGCCGGGCCGCCGGGCTCGTTGGCCGACATGCGGTGCGGCAGCAGGTCCTCCTCCACGCCGGTGAGGAAGACCGAGTCGTACTCCAGGCCCTTCGCTGTGTGGAGGGTCATGAGGGACACGGTGCCGCTCGAGTCGTCGAGCTCATCCGCCGCGGCGACGAGCGAGACCTCCGTGAGGAAGTCGACCAGCTGGCCCTCGGGATTGTTGCGCGAGAACTCCTTGGTGACGGCGACGAGCTCCTCGACGTTCTCCGCGCGGGCCTCGTCCTGCGCGTCCTTGCTGGCCCGGAGCGCCTGGACCAGGCCGCTCTTCTCCAGCAGCGTGGTCACCAGGTCGCCGACGGACGTCCGTCCTTCGGGCCGCTCGGGGTCCATTAGGAGCGCGACCTCGTCGAGCATGCGCGAGAGCGTGAGGATCGCCTGCGTCACCTTGGGCCCGAGCCCCAGCTCGGACGCACGGCGCATGGCCTCCCGGAAGGTGACGCCGTGCGACTCCGCGAAGTTGGCGAGGGCCGTCTCCGTGGCGGGGCCGATGCCGCGCTTCGGGGTGTTGAGGATGCGGCGCAGCGCCAGCACGTCCGCGGGGTTGGCGACGGCGATCAGGTACGCCATGGCGTCCTTGATCTCCGCCCGCTCGTAGAACTTCGTGCCGCCCATGATCCGGTAGGGCACGGCCGAGCGGATGAGGATCTCCTCGAGCGCTCGCGTCTGCGCGTTGGTCCGATAGAAGACGGCGATCTCCGAGTAGGCGGTGCCCTCCTCATGCAGCTTCTGGATCTCGTCGGCGACGAACTGCGCCTCGTCGTGCCCCGAGTACCCCGTGAAGCCGACGATCTTGTCGCCGTCGCCGATGGAGGTCCACAGCTTCTTGTCCTTGCGGTCGAAGTTGTTCGAGATGACGGCGTTGGCGGCGGTGAGGATGTTCTGGGTCGACCGGTAGTTCTGCTCGAGGAGCACGACCTTCGACTGCGGGAAGTCGCGCTCGAACTCGGTGATGTTGCGGATGTCGGCGCCGCGGAAGGCGTAGATCGACTGGTCGCTGTCGCCCACCACGGTGAGCGAGGCCCCGTCGATCCCGCCCATGCCGTTCGTGGACATGCGGGTGTCGACGGGCACGTCCTCCGGGGCGACGGCGCGCGTCAGCTCGCGGATGAGGGAGTACTGCGCGTGGTTCGTGTCCTGGTACTCGTCCACGAGCACGTGCCGGAAGCGCCGCTGGTAGAGCGCCGCCACCTTGGGGAAGGCGCGGAAGAGGTAGACCGTCTGGCCGATGAGGTCGTCGAAGTCGAAGGCGTTGGCGGAGGCGAGCGAGCGCGTGTACTGCCGGAAGATCTCCACGAACATGGCCTCGGCAGGATCGTTGAAGTTCGCCGTGCGCGCGAAGGTGTCCGCGTCCGACAGCTCGTTCTTGAGCTTCGATATGCGGCCCGACACCGACGAGACGGTGAAGCCGAGCGTGTCCGCGTCGAGCTGCTTGATGATCCGCTTGATGAGCACGCGGCTGTCCGCGGAGTCGTAGATGGTGAAGTTCTGCGTGAAGCCGAAGGCCTCCGCCTCGCGTCGGAGGATGCGCACGCACGCGGAGTGGAAGGTGGAGATCCACATGCCCTCGGACGCCTGCCCGAGGAGGGACTCGACGCGCTCGCGCATCTCGGCGGCGGCCTTGTTCGTGAAGGTGATGGCGAGGATCTGGCTCGGCCACGCCTCCCGGGACTCGATGAGGCTGGCGATGCGGTGCGTGAGCACGCGCGTCTTGCCGGAACCGGCGCCCGCGACGATGAGCAGCGCGGGACCCCGGTAGACGACGGCCTCCCGCTGCTCCGGGTTGAGGCCCTCCAGCAGCGGATCCTCCGGAGCGCCCGACCCCCCGGCGGCACCCGACCGGCCGTCGAGGATGATCGGCGTGCTGGAGGGGGAGATGGCGGCGGGGTCGGAACTCATGTCGGCATCGATCCTAGGCGCTGCCCCCGACGCGGAGACGGGCGCCGACGCGGAGACGGGCGCCGGTGCGGAGACGAGCGCCGGCGCGGACGCAGGGCCGTGCCGGCGCGGAGAGCCCTAGCTCCCCGCGGCCGCGGCCCGCTCCCCCACGAGCCGGACCGCGAGATCCGGGTGGTCGACGAAGACGCCGTCGACACCCGCGTCGAGGAGCCGGCCCCAGTGCGTGCCGAAGTCGCCGTGCGCGGACTTCGCACCGGGCCCGCGGAGGGACCGGGGCAGGAACGCGTTCTCGGGGCGCAGCGTCCAGGTGAAGACCGACAGTCCGGCCCGGTGAGCGCGCTCGACCAGGTCGGACACGGGAGCGGCCTCGTCAGCGGAGCCGAAGCCGTCGGCCGGGCAGATGCGCTCGACGCCCACGCTGATCCCGTCCACCTCCGCGGCGAGCGCCGCCAGACCGGCGTCGGTCAGCTGGTCCTCGAACGTGACGGCCGAGTCGCCGTGACGCGCGACCTCGTCGATCGCCGCGCCGCGCCCCTCGAGGAGGTACACCAGCCGGGCCGCGATGCCGTGCGCCCGGACGCCGAGGAGCGCCGTCCGCTCGAAGGACTCGATCGTGAGGCGCGACGCGTCGTCCGACCAGCCGTGCTCGCGGAGGTCGCGGGCGAGCAGCTCGTCGAGCGGCATGCCGAGCGCGGCGAAGTGCGTGGCGTGCTTGATCTCCGCGACCATGCTGAGCGGGCGTCCGTGGCGCGTCGACTCCTGGTCGATGATCCGCAGCAGGTCGGGCAGGGAGAGCACGGTCTCCTCGTCGTCGTGGGCCGCGCTGTCCGGCCGGGCCGCGGGCACCCGCTCCCGGCAGCGCAGCGTGCGGATCTCGGCCCACGTCATGTCCTCGGTGAACCAGCCCGTGCGCTCGACGCCGTCGACGACGCGAGCGGCACGGCGATCGGCGAACTCGGGTCGGTCGGCGACGTCGGTCGTGCCGGACAGCTCGTTCTCGTGCCGGATGACGAGCACGCCGTCGGAGGACGCGACGAGGTCGGGTTCGACGGCGTCCGCGCCCTGCGCGAAGCCGAGCCGCACGGCGGCGGCGGAGTGCTCGGGGCGGTAGCCGCTGGCTCCGCGATGCGCGATGACGAGGGGGCGAGGGCGAGGGGCGTGATCCACGCCGGGCACGCTACATGCGCCAGGTGGACGGCGAGCGCGTACTCATCTGAGGAAATACACGGCCCGCGCGAGTGGTCTCCCAGCCTGGCCAGCTAAATTGGTCGTCAATCACGTTCAACCACCATTGAGAGTAGAAGGACCATGGCCAACCCCACGTTCTCCAACAACCCGGTCTTCAACGGCCGGGGAGCGACGCCCACGAGGGATGTGACCCCGGAGAGCCTCGACGAGCTGTACGCCCGCCCGTCCGCGACGGCCTCCGAGACCGACCGCATGACCTTCGAGGACACGACCGTCAAGACGGTCAGCCTCCTCGCGATCGTCGTCGTACTCGGCGCGGTCGCGTGGCTCTCCGGCCCGCTCGCGCTCCCCCTCGCCATGCTCGGCGCCATCGGCGGCCTCGTGCTGGGCCTCGTCAACTCCTTCAAGAAGGAGCCGTCCGTCCCGCTCATCGTCGCCTACGCTGCGTTCGAGGGGCTCTTCGTCGGCGGCATCTCGCGCATGTTCGAGTCGATCGCCCCGGGCGTCGCGACTCAGGCCCTCCTTGGGACGGCGGCCGTCTTCACCACCGTGCTTCTGCTGTTCCGCAGCGGCAAGGTCCGCGCGTCTGCCAAGGCGACGAAGATCTTCCTGTTCGCCATGGTCGGCTACGCCCTCTTCTCGCTCGTCAACGTGGGACTCATGATCTTCGGTGTCACCACCGACCCGTGGGGACTTCGCGGTACCTCGATCCCCGGCACCAACATCCCGTTCGGCGTGGTCCTCGGCCTCTTCGCCGTCGTCCTCGCCTCGTACTCCCTCGTGATGGACTTCGACTTCATCCAGCGCGGCGTCCGTGCCGGCGCACCGCGCAAGTACGGCTGGACCGCCGCCTTCGGCCTCGTCGTCACCATCGTGTGGCTGTACGTCGAGCTGCTGCGCCTGTTCGCGATCCTGCGCGGCAACAACTAGCACCACCGCCGGTCCGCGGCACAGCACCGCGGACCGGCAGCATGACGAAGGCCGCTCCCCGAGGGGAGCGGCCTTCGTCATGTCAGCGCCGGAGCGCGAGCGGGAGGATCACTCCCACTCGATGGTGCCCGGCGGCTTCGAGGTGACGTCGAGCACGACGCGGTTCACGCCGTCGACCTCGTTCGTGATGCGGTTCGAGATGCGCGCCAGCACGTCGTACGGGAGTCGCGTCCAGTCGGCGGTCATCGCGTCCTCGCTGGAGACGGGGCGCAGCACGATGGGGTGGCCGTAGGTGCGGCCGTCGCCCTGCACGCCGACCGAGCGGACGTCCGCGAGGAGCACGACGGGGCACTGCCAGATCTCCCCGTCGAGGCCCGCGGCGGTGAGCTCGGCGCGCGCGATGGCGTCCGCCTTGCGGAGCAGCTCGAGGCGCTCGCCCGTGACCTCGCCGACGATGCGGATCCCGAGGCCGGGGCCGGGGAACGGCTGGCGCCCCACGATGACCTCGGGGAGGCCGAGCTCGCGGCCGATGGCGCGCACCTCGTCCTTGAAGAGGGTGCGGAGCGGCTCGACGAGCTCGAACTTCAGGTCCTCGGGGAGGCCGCCGACGTTGTGGTGGCTCTTGATGTTCGCAGTGCCCGTGCCGCCGCCCGACTCGACCACGTCCGGGTAGAGCGTGCCCTGCACGAGGAAGCGGATCGGCTCGCCGTCGGCCTTGGCCTCGAGCACGAGCGCCTCCGCGGCCCCCTCGAAGGACCGGATGAACTCGCGGCCGATGATCTTGCGCTTCGCCTCCGGATCCGTGACGCCCGCGAGTCCGTCGAGGAACTGGTCGGCCGCGTCGACCGTGACGAGGCGGACGCCCGTGGCGGCCACGTAGTCCTCCTCGACCTGGCGGCGCTCGTCCTGGCGGAGGAGGCCGTGGTCGACGAAGACGCAGGTGAGCTGGTCGCCGACCGCGCGGTGCACGATCGCCGCGGCGACCGCGGAGTCGACGCCGCCGGAGAGGCCGCAGATGACGCGGGCGTCGCCGACCTGGGCGCGGATCCGTTCGACCTGCTCGGCGATGACGTTGCCGCTGTTCCAGTCGCCGGGGATGCCGGCGGCGCGGTGCAGGAAGTTCTCGAGCACGGCCTGGCCGTGCGCGGAGTGCTTGACCTCGGGGTGCCACTGCACGCCGTAGAGGCGGCGCTCGTCGCTCGCGAAGGCGGCGACGGGCGTGGACGCGCTGGAGGCGAGGACCTCGAAGCCCTCGGGCGCCTTCGACACGGAGTCGCCGTGGCTCATCCACACGGTCTGGTCGTCGGGCTGGCCGTCGAGCAGGGTGCTGCCTGGCGTGAGCGTGACGGCGGTGGATCCGTACTCGCGGGCGCCCGTGTGCGCGACCTCGCCGCCGAGCGCGCGGGCCATGACCTGGAAGCCGTAGCAGATGCCGAGGACGGGGACGCCGAGCTCGAGGATCCCCTCGTCGAGGCCGGGCGAGCCCTCCTCGTAGACGCTCGACGGGCCGCCGCTCAGGACGATGCCGGACGGGTCCTTCGCGCGGATCTCCTCGGCCGTGATCGTGGACGGCACGATCTCCGAGTAGACGTTGGCCTCGCGGACGCGGCGGGCGATCAGCTGCGCGTACTGGGCGCCGAAGTCGACGACGAGTACGGGGCGCTGGTTCGTGGGGTTGTCGACGCTCAAGTGGTGGCCTCCGTGGTGGTGGTCGGGTCGATGGGTCGGGGGTCCGCGTCGTCGCGGTCGTCGGCGGACGCGCTCGCGCGGCGGGGCGCCTCGAGCTTCGCGATGACCTCCCGCACGCGGCGGGCGATGCGCGCCTCGACGATGAAGGAGAGGAACGGCACGACGCCGCCCGCGGCGATGAGGATGAAGCGGGTGAACGACCAGCGCATCTTCTGCCAGAGCAGGAAGTCGCTGATGAGGTAGACCACGTAGATGTTGCCGTGGACGATCTGGATCAGGAGGCTCAGGTTCGTGCCCGTGAGCGTGTCCGCGGGCGACAGCGCGAGGAAGCCGGAGGGACCGTTCAGCTCGAGCTCGTAGCCGGCGCCGGCCAGGTACTGCAGCGATCCGTCGACGAACTGGAAGCCGGGGAGGTACTTGATGCCCATCTCCACGACGAGGAGGAGGAGGAACGCGCCGGTGATGAACGCCATGACGCGGTAGAAGCCGAGGACCCTCCGGATCTGCGGGACGTCGGAGCGCTTGAGTCCGTAGGCCATGCGTGGATCCTACCGGTCGGCGTCTGCGCGGCTCCCGCGTCCGGGGGCGCCGACGGGGTCGTCGCGGTCGCCCTCGGGGAGCGGCTCGTCGTCGTCGTCCTCGTCGTCGTCCTCGCGGTAGCCGGGCTGCTCGCGCGTCCAGGTGTCGCGGACGGTGCGGTACCAGATGACGATCGCGAAGATCGCGAACACCGCCCACTCCGCCGCGTAGAAGATGTTCAGCCAGTTGAGCTGCACGGCCTCGCTCGGGGGCGGCGAGTCGATCGCCGTGAGGCCGGCGACCGGGGTCGACGCGACGATGAAGCCGTTGTAGACGTCGCCCACGTCGCCCGGCCAGAGGTTGACGAGCGCGGCCGTGCTCAGCCGCGTCATGCGCTGGGGGTCCTGGCCCTCGCCTGAAGGCTCGGGCTGCTCGCTCGGGAGGAAGCGGCCGATGACGTCCTGGACCCCCGTCGGGGATCCGTCGCCCGCGTTCAGCTGCGCAGCGACGCCCGCCGCCTCCCCGTCGGTCGCGGACCAGCCGAGCGCGACGGGCACGCTGGCGGGCAGCGCGCCGGGCGCCGCATCCGCCGGGCCGCCGTCGTCCGTGATGGAGAGGTGGCCGACGACCCAGGCGCCGGTGCGGCCGGAGTTGAGGCGGTCGGAGACGACGACGAAGTCGCCGGGGACGAGCGACCCCTGGACGGTGACCATGTGCCCGGCGGACGTGTCGGTGACGTATCCCTGCGGCGCGACCAGCGTGCCGAGCGGCAGCGCCGTCTCGGTGTCGCGCTCGATGACGACGCCCGACTCGACCGCGCGCGCCAGCTGCCATTGCCCGAGCGCCGCGAAGCCCGCGGCGATGACGAGCGCGAGCGCCAGCAGCGCGAGGGAGCGGGGGCGCCGGGCGACCTGGCCGACGGAGGGGCCGGGGGCGTCCGGCACGCCGGGTCCGCCCGGGCCGGATCCCGCGGGCTCGGCGTCGGGACGCGGGGCGGCGTCGGAGCGGGGGTCGGATGCGTGCGTCATCAGTAGTCGGGTTCCCGTTCGCGGGTGGGTGGTCTCCAGGTGTCGTGGTCGGACTGCTGCCCGGCCTGCTCGGCGCGGCGGTCGGGCCGCGGGCCCGCGGCGCTCCCTGCGTCGCCGGCGTCTTCGTCCGCCCCGCGCCGGGCGTCGAGGGCGCCCTCCGCCTCGGGGCCGGTGCCCGGCGTCACGCCGCGCGCCACGGTGCCCGGTCGGGGCCCCGCCACCGCCAGGCCGTCGTCGAAGGCGTCGGCCGGCACCTGCTCGCCGCGCTCGGCGGCCTCGAACAGGGCGAGCGCGCCGGCCCGCTCCGCGTCGCGCCCGGCCTTCTCGGCCGCGCGCTTCGTGGCGGAGCGGTACCTCGTGGGCAGCACGGCGGTGCCGATGCGCACCGAGTTCGCGGCGAGGAGCGGCCCCATGATCGCCATCACCAGCACGTAGAGGCCCGCGAACGGCTGGATCCGCTCGTCGAGCCCCGCCGACAGCGACAGCGTCGCGAGGATGAGCGCGAACTCGCCCCGGTTCTGCAGGATGAACGCCGTGTTGATGCCGGCCTGCGCTCCGTGTCCGTTGAGCCAGGCGACGAACTGCCCGGCGATGATGTTGAGCACCACCGTCATGAGCACCGCGAGGAGCACCGGGACGAGCACGGTGGGGAACTCCCCCGGATCCAGCGCCAGGCCGAAGTTGAGGAAGAAGAACGCGCCGAACACGTCGCGCAGCGGGATCGCGATCTGCTCGATGCGGTTGCGCACCCGGGTAGCGCCGAGGACCAGCCCGATGAGGAAGGCGCCGATCGCGTCCGTGACGCCGAGCACCTCGCCGATGCCGCCGAAGAGGATCGCGAGGCCGAAGAACAGGACCGTGAACAGCTCGACGTCGCGCGTGCGCATGAACCGCGACAGGAACGCGCCGCCCTTCCGCGCGACCGTGAACATCACGACGAGGAAGGCGAACGACACCGCCAGCTGGCCCACCACCGCCCACGGCTCGGTCTGCCCGCTCAGCACGACCGACACGATGGCGAGGTAGACGGCGATGAAGATGTCCTCGACCACGGTGACGCCCAGGATCATGGGCGTCTCGTCGTTGGCCAGGCGGTTCAGCTCGATGAGCAGCTTGGTGACGATGGCGCTCGAGGACGTCGCCGTCATGCCCGCGATGATGAGCGCCTCGCGGGTGCCCCAGCCGAGCGCGAACCCGAACGCGAACCCGACGCCCATGTTGATGAGGACGTACGAGCCGCCCGAGATGATGAGCTTGCCGGCGTTGCCGAAGAACTCGTCCTGGTCGAACTCCAGCCCGAGGTTGAACAGCAGGAGGATCAGGCCGAAGACGGCGATCAGCTCGATGTCGCCCGAGGCGAAGTCGAGCGGGAACCAGTCGACGCTCGGGCTCGCGAGGAGGCCGACGAGCATGTAGATGGGGATCGCGGGCAGGCCGATGCGCTTGCCGAGCTGGCCGAACGCGTAGGCGAGGACGAACAGCAGGCCGAGGACGATGAGGTCGAGGCCGTGGTGCACCCGCTACCCTCCGTCCGGCGCGGAGCCGGGCGCGGGGCGGTGCGGGAACTCGCCCGTCCGGTAGAACGCGAAGGCCTTGGCGACCTTCTCGGGGGATCCGGCGACGACGAGCGTGTCGCCCGGGTACACGGTGAAGTCGTCGGACGGCGCGGGGTTGGCGGACTCGCCGCGGACGACCGCCACGACCGTGAGCCCGACGACGCCGCGCGACGCGAGGTTGCCGAGCGCCTGGCCGGCGATGTGGTCGTCGTAGTCGACCGTGAACCAGTCGATGCTGAGGCCGGGGATCTGGTCGAGCTTGTCGAGGGACTCCGTGATGCGCGTGCCGCCGAGCAGCTCCGCGAGCGTGTGCGCCTCGTCCTCGCTGAGACGGAGCGACACCTTCTGCGTGTCGGGCCCGTCCTGCTCCTCGGAGAAGGTGATCAGGTCGCTGTGGCCGGAGCGGTGGGCGATGACGCCGACCTTGCCCCCGTCGTCGGTGATGAAGGTGTGCAGCACGCCGACACCCGGCAGCTTGACGCGACGGACCTCCGCCATGCGCGCACCTCCCTCTTCCTGTGGTTCACAACGCGGGCCGCGCCCCGCATGTTCCCTGCCCGCTCGACGCGGGACGGGTCCGGCCGAGCGGCCGGCGCGGACTACTTGCCGTACGGCGCGACGACCACCTCGACGCGCTGGAACTCTTTGAGGTCGGAGTAGCCGGTGGTCGCCATCGCCCGACGGAGGGCACCGACCAGGTTGGCGCTGCCGTCGGCCGTGGTGGACGGGCCGTAGAGGATCTGCTCGAGAGGCGCGACCTGGTCGACGCGCACGCGGTGGCCGCGGGGCAGCTCGGAGTGGTGCGCCTCGGCGCCCCAGTGGAAGCCCTGGCCGGGCGCGTCGGTCGCGCGGGCGAGCGTGGATCCGAGCATGACCGCGTCGGCGCCGACCGCGATGGCCTTGACGATGTCGCCCGAGCTGCCGAGGCCGCCGTCGGCGATGACGTGCACGTAGCGACCGCCGGACTCGTCCATGTAGTCGCGGCGAGCGCCCGCGACGTCGGAGAGCGCGGTGGCCATGGGCGCGTGGATCCCCAGGGTCGAGCGGGTCGTCGACGCCGCTCCCCCGCCGAATCCGACGAGCACGCCGGCCGCGCCCGTGCGCATGAGGTGCAGGGCCGCCGTGTAGGTGGCCGCGCCTCCGACGATGACCGGCACGTCGAGCTCGTAGATGAACTTCTTGAGGTTGAGCGGGGCCGCGCCCTTGGAGACGTGCTCCGCCGAGACGGTGGTGCCGCGGATGACGAAGAGGTCGACGCCTGCCGCGACCACGGTCTCGTAGTGGTCGGCGGTGCGCTGGGGCGAGAGGGCCGCGGCGACGACGACGCCGGCCGCGCGGATCTCCGCGATGCGCGCCGTGATGAGCTCGGGCTTGATCGGCTCCGCGTAGATCTGCTGCATGCGGGCAGTGGCCGACTCGGGCGGCAGCGAGCGGATCTCCTCGAGCAGGCGCTCGGGGTGCTCGTACCGGGTCCAGAGGCCCTCGAGGTCGAGGACGCCGAGGCCGCCGAAGCGCCCCATCGCGATGGCCGTCGCCGGGGAGACCACGGAGTCCATGGGGGCCGCGAGGAACGGGATCTCGAACTGGTACGCATCGATCGACCACGTGACCGACACGTCCTGCGGGTCGCGCGTGCGACGGGACGGGACGATGGCGATGTCGTCGAACGCGTACACACGGCGGGCCCGCTTGGCGCGGCCGATCTCTACATCACTCACCCGCACAGCCTAGCGGCGGGCTCCTGCGCGACCGGCCGTCGCCCGGATCCGCGCGCATCCCCGCGACGGTCGGCGTGGCACGCCGCTCGGGCTCGAGCCCCGCGTGCAGCAGGAGCGCGCGGAGCCGTCCGGCGGCCAGCACGTCCCTCTCGGTCGCCTCGACGACGCGCCACTCCCCTCCCTCCGCTCCGTCCGCCGCGCTGGACCCGACGGCGAGGGGAATGCCCGGGCCCGCCCCGCGGATCCGGAGCCCGACCCGCTGCCGCGGCCAGGCCAACGCGAGCCGCCCCTGACCCGGCACGCGCGAGCCGACGGCCGGCCGCGCCAGCCCCGTCTCCGCCGCGACCCCGCGCGCGATCGACTCCACGGGGCCGCCCGCCGCCCCGTCCGCGGCGTCGACCAGGAGCTCGGCGCGCCTGCTCCACGGACCCGGCCCCCGCAGCTCCCTCTCCGCGTGGAGCTGGGCGCGCGTCACGGGGACGACGCGCGACGGCGCGAGCGCGTCGTCGAGCGCGACCAAGCCGTGGGCGGACCAGCCCGGTCCGGGCGCCGCGGCTCCGCGCACGGCGGCCAGGGCCGCGTCGTGGGAGGCGGCGAGCGCCGTCGCCGCGAGCGTGGGCAGCCGCACGCCGCCCGGGCCTCGCATGAGCGGCGAGCGCCCGCACGAGGGATCCCGCACGATGCGCGTGCCCGCCCGGCGCCCCGGCGGCAGGCCCGGCACGTCGAGCAGCGTCACGTGCAGCGGCCACGGCGCGAGGCGCGGCAGCCCGTGCACGGCGGCGGCCGATGGGCCGCCGAGCGCCACCGGAGCCGGGGAGACCCGGGCGAGCGCGCGGATCCGCAGCAGGTGCCGCTCCCGGGTCGACATCGCCTCCCAGTCCCCGCGCTCCACGTGCACGCCGGCCCGCAGCCGCACCAGCTCCCCGCGCGCCTCCGCTCGGGCGACGACGGCGGGATCCGCCCGCTCCTCCTCGCCCACCGGATCCGCGCCGGGCAGCGCCGTGGTGCCCGAGAGGAGCAGGACGACCCCGGGCGGCCCGAGCGTCGCGTCCTCGAGCGGACGGGCATCGGGCGCGGGCGGGGTCGAGGGCATGCGGGCAGTGTCGCGGCCGACGAGGGCCGGGGATGCCTCCGGCCGCGACTCGCCGGACGCGGGATCGGAGCCGCGCCCTGTGAGGGAGCGCCCGCACGCACGAGGGGCCGGTGCGCACGGCACCGGCCCCTCGTCGTCACCGCGCGGGATCCGCGCGGCTCACCGCATCAGCGCCGGTAGTTGGGTGCCTCGACCACCATCTGCACGTCGTGCGGGTGCGACTCCTTGAGCCCGGCCGCCGTGATGCGCACGAAGCGCCCGCGGTCCTTCAGCTCGCCGACCGTGCGCGCGCCGACGTAGAACATGGACTGCCGGAGGCCGCCCGTGAGCTGGTACACGACGTTCGCGAGGGATCCGCGGTAGGGCACCTGGCCCTCGATGCCCTCGGGGATGAGCTTGTCGTCGTTCGGCACGTCCGACTGGAAGTAGCGGTCCTTCGAGTAGGACGTCTTCGAGCCGCGGGTCTGCAGGGCGCCGAGCGACCCCATCCCCCGGTAGCTCTTGAACTGCTTGCCGCCCACGAACATGAGGTCGCCGGGGCTCTCGTCGCAGCCGGCGAGCAGGCTGCCGAGCATGACGGTGTCGGCGCCGGCGACGAGCGCCTTCGCGATGTCGCCCGAGTACTGCAGGCCGCCGTCCGCGATGACGGGGATGCCCGCCGCGCGCGCGGCGAGCGAAGCCTCGTAGACCGCCGTGACCTGCGGCACGCCCACGCCCGCGACGACGCGCGTGGTGCAGATGGACCCGGGGCCCACGCCCACCTTGATCGCGTCCGCCCCCGCCTCGATGAGCGCCTGCGCGCCCGAGCGGGTGGCGACGTTGCCGCCGATCACGTCGACATGCGAGGTGGCCGGGTCGGACTTGAGACGGCGGATGATGTCGAGCACGCCCTTGCTGTCGCCGTTGGCGGTGTCGACGACGAGCACGTCCACGCCGGCCTCGACGAGCGCGAGGGCGCGCTGCCAGGCGTCCCCGAAGAAGCCGATGGCCGCGCCGACGCGGAGGCGCCCCTCGGCGTCCTTCGTCGCGTCCGGGTACTGCTCCGACTTGTCGAAGTCCTTGACGGTGATGAGGCCGCGCAGCTTCCCCTGGTCGTCCACCAGCGGCAGCTTCTCGATCTTGTGCTCCGCGAAGATCGCGATCGCGTGGTCCGGGTCGATGCCGACCTGACCCGTGATGAGCGGCGTGCGGGTCATGACGTCGCGCACGAGCGTGGTCGCGGCCTGGACGGGCGAGACGAAGCGCATGTCGCGATTCGTGATGATGCCGACGAGGGTGCCGTCCGACTCGACGACCGGGAGGCCGGAGACGCGGAACTGGCCGCACAGCGCGTCGACCTCGGCGACCGTCGCGTCGGGGCGCGTGGTGACGGGGTTGGTGATCATGCCCGACTCGCTGCGCTTCACCTTGTCGACGAACGCGGCCTGGTCCTCGATGGAGAGGTTGCGGTGGATCACGCCGAGCCCGCCCTGGCGCGCCATCGCGATGGCCATGCGCGCCTCGGTGACGGTGTCCATCGCCGAGGAGAGGAGAGGAGCGGCGACGCTGATGTTGCGGGTCAGGCGGGATGTGGTGTCCGCCTCGCTGGGGATGACGTCGGTGTGCCCCGGCAGGAGCATGACGTCGTCGTAGGTGAGGCCGATGACGCCGAACGGGTCGGACTGGTCCAAGTTCCCTCCAGGGGGGATGAGAGGCGGATGAGATACCCGGGGGACCGCGTCGGCAACCGGTGTCTCAATGTTAACGGGACGCGCCGACCGGCATTCCCGACATATCACGCCTCCACGCCGTACGCGCCCGAAACATCCAGGACATAATCAGCACGTACTGTCAACCAACGTCGTCCTGACGGTAGTCGCGGTGCCTGTGCGGATGTACCCGTCGCACGGCTCCCCCTATGGAGGTCTAGTGATAGCCACTGGTTCGGCCGGAGCACGCGCGCAGCGCGTCTGGGCCCTGATTCTCGCGGTGGCGTTCGCCTGCACCGCACTTCTCCTCTCGGCCCCATCGGCTGCCCACGCGGATCCACGCGCGGCGCCCCAGGCGGTCGACCCGGCGTCCGCCGAGCAGTCGCTGCTCGTCTGGGTCCGGGCGGACGCCGACAAGACCGGCATCGCCGGGGTCACCGTGAAGGTCTCGGGCGGTGGCGTCGAGGCCACCGGCACGACCGGCGCGGACGGCAAGGCCGAGGTCGGCCTGAGCGCGCCGGGCTCCTTCACTGTCGAGGTCGACGAGTCCACCATCCCCGAGGGCGCCGGCGTCCCCCGTTCGGGCTCCAGCCCCCGCGAGGTCGACGTGGCCGCGGGCAACAAGAACGTCCCCGCCTTCTTCTTCATCTCGCCCGACGGATCCGCCGCCGGAGCTGCGGGAGCGACGCCGGCACCGAGCGCGGGCACCGACACGGGCACATCCACCGGCGGCGAGACCGCAGCGCCTGACACCGAGACCGGCGCGGTCTCCGGCACCGCGGAGCCCGTGACCCAGAACAACTTCTGGAAGATCTTCTGGCCCAAGGTGGTGACGGGCCTCATCTTCGGCCTGCTGCTCGCCCTCGCGGCCATCGGCCTCTCCCTCATCTACGGCACCACGGGCCTCAACAACTTCGCGCACGGCGAGCTGGTGACCTTCGGGGCGCTCATGGCCTACCTCTTCAGCAACGTGCTCGGCCTCAACCCGGTGCTCGCCATCGTCATCACGGTCGTCCTCGGCGGGGCGTTCGGGTTCGCGCAGGACGCGGCGATCTGGAAGCCCCTGCGGAAGCGGCGCCTCGGACTGGTGCCGCTCATGATCGTCACCATCGGCCTGTCGCTCGCCCTGCGGTACACCTTCCAGTTCATCTTCGGCGCCGACCGGCTGACGCTGCCGAACAGCTCGGCGCCGTTCCTGGTCGTCGGGCCGGTGAGCCTCAAGTTCACGGACGTGGTCGGCGCGATCGTCTCCGTCGTGCTGCTCGTCGCCGTCGCGTACGTCCTGCTCTACACGAAGATCGGCAAGGCCACCCGCGCCGTCTCCGACAACCGCTCGCTCGCCGCGGCGTCGGGCATCGACGTGGAGGGCGTGATCCGCGTGGTCTGGATCGGCGGCGCCGCGCTGGCCGCCCTGTCCGGCGTCTTCATCGCCTACTACCAGTCGCTGCGCTGGGACACGGGCGCGTCCATCCTGCTGCTCGTCTTCTCGGCCGTCGTCCTCGGCGGCCTGGGCACGGCGTTCGGCGCGCTCATCGGCTCGATCATCATCGGCGTGTTCATCAACGTCAGCACGATGGTCCTGCCCGAGAACATGAAGTACGTGGCCGCTCTCGTGGTCATGATCGTCATCCTGCTCGTCAGGCCCCAGGGCATCCTGGGTCGGAAAGATCGGATCGGTTAGCCGCGCATGAACTCCAACTTCATCTTCCTGGCGATCGGCGAGATCTTCTCGCCCACCACCGCGGCGTACGCGCTCGCCACCGTCGGCCTCGTGATCCACTTCGGATTCACGGGCCTGCTCAACTTCGGCCAGGCCGGCTTCATGGCCATCGGCGGATACGCGTTCGCCATCACGGCGGTCATGTACGAGTGGCCGGTGTGGGCGTCGCTGCTCGCGGCGATAGTCGCCTCGACGGTCTTCGCGCTCATCCTCGGCATCCCGACGCTGCGGCTGAGGGCGGACTACCTGAGCATCGTGACCATCGCCGCGGCCGAGATCATCCGGCTGAGCGTCAAGACACCCGAGTTCTCGTCGGTCACCGGCGGCTCGGAGGGCATCAACGGCGCGGCGAACGGCTTCAACGAGCTGAACCCGCTGCCCGAGGGTCGCTTCGGCGCCGGCGTGCTCACGTACTCCTCCGACCAGTGGTGGATCCGCATCGTCGGCTGGGGCCTCGTGGGCATCGCCTGCCTGCTGGTCTTCCTGCTCATGCGCAGCCCCTGGGGCCGCGTGCTGAAGGGCGTGCGCGAGGACGAGGACGCGGTCCGCGCGCTCGGCAAGAACGTGTACTCCTACAAGATGCAGGCGCTCGTGCTCGGCGGCGTGTTCGGCGGGCTCGCGGGCGTGGTCTTCATCCTCCCGAGGTCGCTGCAGCCCGACAACTACGGCACGCAGCTCACGTTCTTCCTCTACACGATCATGCTGCTGGGCGGTGCGGCCACGATCTTCGGTCCGGTCATCGGCTCGATCATCTTCTGGGTCACGCTGTCGCTCTCCGACGGGCTGCTCAGCCTCGCCGTGACCAACGAGTGGCTGCCCATCTCGAGCACCCAGCAGGGCCCCATCCGCTTCATCATCGTGGGCGTCGCGCTCATGCTGCTCGTGATCTTCCGACCACAGGGCATCTTCGGGAAGAAGAAGGAGACGCACTTTGCCTGACAAGACCCCGGTCTCGGCCATCCTCGACGGCGACGCCGCTCCGGGCTGCGCCAAGAAGGACCCCATCATCGTCGCGCACGGCGTCAGCCGGCAGTTCGGCGGCCTGAAGGCGGTCGACGTCGACCACCTCGAGATCCCCCGCGGCTCCATCACGGCCCTCATCGGCCCGAACGGCGCCGGCAAGACCACGTTCTTCAACCTGCTGACCGGCTTCGACAAGCCGAACACCGGCACCTGGGAGTTCTCGGGCAAGGACCTCGCCGGGATGAGCGCGTTCCGCGTCGCCCGCCTCGGCATGGTGCGCACTTTCCAGCTCACCAAGGCCCTCGGCGGCATGACCGTCCTGGAGAACATGCGCCTCGGCGCCACCGGCCAGGGCGGCGAGAACTTCTTCTCCGCGCTGATCCGCCCCCTCTGGCGCAAGAAGGAGGACGAGATCACGGAGCGCGCCCGCGGGCTCCTGAAGAAGTTCAAGCTCGACGCCAAGGAGGAGGACTACGCGGACAGCCTCTCCGGCGGTCAGCGCAAGCTCCTCGAGATGGCGCGCGCGCTCATGACGAGGCCGGATCTCGTGATGCTCGACGAGCCCATGGCGGGCGTCAACCCGGCGCTGACGCAGTCGCTGCTCCACCACATCCTCGACCTCAAGACCGAGGGCATGAGCGTGCTGTTCGTCGAGCACGACATGCACATGGTCAACGAGATCGCCGACTGGGTGGTCGTGATGGCGGAGGGCCGCATCGTCGCCGAGGGCCCGCCCTCGACCGTGATGAGCGACCCGGCCGTCATCGACGCCTACCTCGGCGCTCACCACGACACCGACCTCGGCACCCTCACGGGCCAGCGCGAGGTGGCGAAGGACATGGACTCCGACCTCGTGAAGAGCGAGATCGAGAAGGAAGCGGCAGACAAGTGACGGCAGAGCGGGTCCTCCAGACCACCGACCTCCACGCGGGCTACCTGCCCGGGGTCAACATCCTCAACGGGTGCAACGTGCACGTCGACAAGGGCGAGCTCGTGGGCATCATCGGCCCGAACGGCGCAGGCAAGTCCACGCTGCTGAAGGCGATCTTCGGCCAGGTCAACGTGCGCGGCGGCAGCATCGAGCTGAACGGCCAGGACATCACGGGCCTCAAGGCCGACAAGCTCGTCTCGCGCGGCGTGGGCATGGTGCCGCAGAACAACAACGTCTTCCCCACGCTCACGATCGACGAGAACCTGCAGATGGGCGCGTACCAGAAGCCCAAGATGTACAAGGAGCGGCTGGCGTTCGTCACCGACCTGTTCCCGGAGCTCGGCAAGCGGCTGAAGCAGCGCGCCGGATCCCTCTCGGGCGGCGAGCGCCAGATGGTCGCCATGTCGCGCGCGCTCATGATGGACCCGACGGTGCTGCTCCTCGACGAGCCGTCGGCCGGGCTCTCCCCCGTCCGGCAGGACGAGACGTTCATCAACGTCGCGCAGATCAACCGCGCGGGCGTCTCCGTGATGATCGTGGAGCAGAACGCCCGGCGCGCGCTGCAGATCTGCGACCGCGGCTACGTGCTCGACCAGGGCAAGGACGCGTACGAGGGTCGTGGGCGCGAGCTGATGAACGACCCGAAGGTCATCGAGCTGTACCTCGGCACGCTCGCCGCCGACCAGGAGAAGGCGAAGGCGGCGCCCCAGCCCTGATCGTTCCCCGCACGACGCGACGCGGCATCCCCTCGGGGGTGCCGCGTCGTCGTGTGCGGGCCGTGCGCGCGTCGCGGTGCGCTCACGAGGATGCGGCCGGCGACGGCGCGCGCCCGATCGCGTCGCGCTGCGGTGGCGGTAGAGGTAGCGGTAGAGGTCGCCGCCTCTCGGACGATGACGACCCGCTGGATCCACGTGTCGGCTCCCGGATCCAGGAGCCGGCGCCACCGCGAGGCGGGAGCGCGAGGCGCGAGCCAGCACCCGCGCGCGCCGAAGGGCCCGGTCCATGCGGACCGGGCCCTCAGCCGTGCGTGGTGCGGGTGCTAGTCGAGCTTGCCGTAGACCTGCTCGGAGAAGGTCGCCTTGTTGCCCGTGCCGTACTTGTAGACGGAGACGTACGCCTCGGTCGGGTCGCCGTTCTCATCGAAGGTGATCGGCCCGGAGATGCCGTCGTAGTCGATGTCGGTGCCGGCCTCGATCAGCTTCGCGCAGTCCGCGAAGGTCGTGCACTTGGTGCCGCCCTCCGAGACCGACTGGAGGTTGTCCTTCAGCGTCGGGCCATCGGTCGCCTTGCCCTGGAGCGCGGCGAGCGCGAGGAGCACGGTGCCGTCGTACGACTCGGCGGCGTAGCTGAAGACCGTGAGAGCGGGGTCGCCGTCGGCCTTCACCATGTCCTGCAGGCCGGCCTGGAAGTCCTCCTTGGCCTCGACGCCGGGGTTCGTGAACTGCGCGCCCGCGATGTCGACGTTCGTGTCGGTCTCCTTGATGACGCCGTAGTTGCCGTCCGTGCCGTAGAAGCTCGCGAAGTCGAAGCCCTTCGACGCCAGCTGGTCGGCGATGGTCTTGATCTCGTCGAAGGAGATGACGACCAGCGCGTCCGGGTTCGGCGCGAGCACCGACGTGATGGCGCTGTTGAAGTCCGTGCTCGACGGCTCGAAGGTCGCCTCAGCGGCGATGGACGCGCCACCGGCCTCGAGGGTCTTCTTGATGTTCTCGCGGAGGCCCTTCCCGTACGCGTCGTTCATGTAGAGGATCGAGACGTTGGTCTTGCCGTCCTGCAGGATCTTGTTGCCGAGGATGCGGCCCTGGAGCACATCCGACGGCGCGGTGCGCCAGTAGTAGCCGTTGTCCTTGTACGTGCTGAACTCCGGAGCCGTGTTCGCCGGCGAGAGCTGGACGACGTTCGCCGAGACGACCTGGTCGATGAAGGTCTTCGAGACCCCCGAGGAGGCGGCGCCGATGATGGCACTGTTGCCGTCCGCGATGAGGGACGTGGCCGACTGGCTGGCGATGTCGGTCGTCGCGTCGCCCGAGTCCTTGTCGGTGACGGTCATCGTGATGCCGGCCTTGGCGTCGTTGATGTCCTGCTCCGCCTTGTGCACGCCCGCGAACTCGGGCGGGCCGAGCACCGCGAGGGAACCCGTCTGCGGCAGGATCGTGCCGATCTTCAGGTTCAGGCCGCCGTCGGCCGTGGTGCCCCCCTCGCCTCCGCCGCCGCCGGAGCAGCCGGCGAGGACGAGGGCGCCGGCCACCGCGATGGTGAGGGCGCTGAGCGCGGTGCGGGCGGTGCGGGCGGATCGTGAGCGGGAGGCCGAAGCCCTGCCGAATGCGCTCATGGTGCTCCTTATGGATGTGTGTGGTGATGCTCGGGAATGTGTTGCATGAGGCACGCGAATGCGCGCCTCGCCTGGTGCGACCCTATGGCGCGGATGAGACGGACACAATGCATCGGCATTTCCGTCGTGTAACGCGACCGGATCGTTACCATTCGCGGAATGCGCGACGGGATCCGAATCAGATGCCGTCGACGACCGCCGGAACCGTCTGCGCGGGCGCCGCGACGGAAATCGGACGGCGGGACGCGCGGATCATGTCGATCGTGAGCAGCGCGAGCGCCGCCCACACGATCGCGAATCCGGCCCACCGCTCGGGCGGCATGGCCTCGTGCATCACGAAGACGCCGAACGCGAATTGCAGCAGCGGCGCCAGGTACTGCGTGAGCCCGATCACCGAGAGCGGCAGGCGCCCGGCGGCGAATCCGAAGAGGAGGAGCGGGCCCGCGGTCACGACGCCCGTGCTGACCAGCAGCAGGGTGTGCCCGAGCGACACCGTACCGATGGTGAGGCCAGCGCCCGCGCCCGTGATCACGAGCATCGTCGTGGCGGCGGGCACCAGCCAGGCCGTCTCGAGCGCGAGGCCGGAGAGGGCGTCGGCTCCCCCGCTCACGCGCTTCTTCACCAGCCCGTAGAGCCCGAACGACCCGGCGAGCGCGAGCGACACCCACGGCAGCTGCCCGTAGCCGACGGCGATGACGGCCACCGCGACGGCGGACAGGCCCACGGCGGTCCACTGCAGCGGGCGCAGGCGCTCGCGCAGGAGGATCACGCCGAGCAGCACCGTGACGATCGGGTTGATGAAGTAGCCGAGCGCCGTCTCGACGACGTGGCCCGAGAGCGTGCCGTAGACGTACACGGTCCAGTTGACGAGGATCAGGTGGCCAGCCAGGCCGAGCCCGAGGAGGATCCGCGGGCGACGCACGATGGCGACCACGCGCGACCAGCGGCGCGCGGCCGTGATGACGACGGCGCAGACGACGAGCGAGAAGAGGATCCGCCAGCCGACGATCTCGAACGCCCCCGCCGGCACGAGCAGCAGGAAGAAGACGGGGAGGACGCCCCACAGGCCGTACGCGCCGACGGCGGCGAGGAGCCCGGTGCGGGTCGAGGACTCCGAGGCGGTGCGCGTCACCTCCCGAGGCTAGCGCCGCGGACGCCGGATGCCGCCCGCGGCGACGGGACGGCCGTCACGCGAGGGAACGCCCGGACGCACGAGAGCCCGGCCGAACGTGTCGGCCGGGCTCCCGGGTGAAGCGGTGGTGCGTGGTGCGGTGTCGCTGAGGCGGAGCGTCAGCGCTCGATGACGGCGAGCACGTCGCGCGCGGAGAGGACGAGGAGGTCCTGGCCGTCGTACTTGACCTCGGTTCCGCCGTACTTGGAGTAGATGACCTTGTCGCCCACGGCGACGTCGAGCGGGACGCGGTTGCCGTTGTCGTCGATGCGGCCGGGGCCCACGGCCACGACCTCGCCCTCCTGGGGCTTCTCCTTGGCGGTGTCGGGGATGACCAGACCAGACGCGGTGGTCTGCTCGGCTTCGACCTGCTGGATGACGATGCGATCCTCGAGCGGCTTGATGGAGACCGACACGGTTGACCTCTTCCTTCGTGACTAAGGGACAAGACTGATTGGCAATCTCCCGGGGAGAGTGCCAGGTGAGATTCTACGGGCCGCGCTTGCACTCGCGCAACGCGAGTGCCAATCGGTGCAGAGGCGCCCCGGTACGGTGGGCGGATGGATCAGACCGACCTCCGCGAGGTGCTCTCGCTCGAGGGGCTCCGCCTGCTCGACTCCCTTCCCGCGCCCGCGCCGGGGGACGACATGGTGCGGATGGTGAGCGCGTTGCGCGGCGAGGGGCACTCCCCGGCGCTCGTGTCCGCCGTCCTCACCCAGTCACGGCTGCGCGCGAAGGCCAGGGGCAAGTTCGGCGAGTTCGCCGCGCGCATGCTCTTCACGGAGGCCGGGCTCGAGCAGGCCACGCGGCTGCCCGTCGCCGCGCAGCACGCGGGGCGCTTCCAGCAGGCCGGCGTCGCGCACGTGGCCGACCTCGGCTGCGGGATCGGCGGGGACGCGATGGCGATGGCGGCCATCGGGATCCGCGTCACGGCCGTCGAGCGGGACGAGGTGACGGCGGCGGTCGCGGGCTGGAACCTCGCGCCGTTCCCCGAGGCCGAGGTCGTGCAGGGCACGGCCGAGGCGTTCGACGCCGGCCGCGTCGACGGCGTCTACCTCGATCCCGCACGGCGCACGGACGGGCACTCGTCGACCCGCCGCATCTCGGATCCGGACGCGTACTCCCCCACGCTCTCCGCCGCGTTCGAGCTCGCCGCGGGTCGCGCCGCGGGCATCAAGCTCGGACCGGGCCTCGACCGCGACCTCATCCCCGCGGAGGCGGAGGCGCAGTGGGTCTCCGTCGACGGGCAGGCCGTGGAGATGGGCCTCTGGTTCGGGCCGACGCGGCGCGACGGGATCCGGCGGGCGGCCCTCGTGATCAGCGGCGGATCCCAGGCGGAGCTGACCTCGGCGGCCGACAGCGAGGACGCCGAGCTCGGCGAGCTGGGAACGCACCTGTACGAGCCGGACGGCGCCGTGATCCGGGCCCGCCTCATCGGCGACCTGGCGCGCTCGCTCGACGGGCGCATGGTCGGCGAGGGCATCGCGTGGATCACGTCGGAGCGCGAGCAGGCGACGCCGTTCGCGCGCGGGTTCCGGGTGCGCGAGGTGCTGCCGCTCGACGAGCAGCGGCTGAAGCGGGAGCTGCGGGCGCGCGGCATCGGGACGCTGGAGATCAAGAAGCGCGGGGTCGACGTGGATCCGGCGCGGCTGCGCACGCGCCTGCAGCTGAAGGGCGACGGCTCGGCGACGCTCATCGCGACGCGGGTCGGCGGCCGGCGGGTGGCGATCCTGGCGGACCGGCACGGGGTCGACGCGGGCTGAGGCCCGACCGGCCGAGCCCACCTGGACGCGACGACGCGGCCGCCCCCTAGGGGACGGCCGCGTCGTGGTGGTGCGGGTGGCGCGTTACGGCGCCGTGGGCAGCGGCGTGCCGTTGATCTCGCCGTTCTGGACGACGGTGTTGACGAACGCGATGGCGATGACCACGAGGATGATGCTGAGGATGATGCCGATCACGCCCGTGATGATGCCCGTGAGCCAGAAGCCCTTGGCACCGGCGTTCCGCTTGCGGCCGAGGATGCCGGTCACGAGCGCGGCGATGCCCAGGGGCACCGAGAGGAACCAGAAGAGGACCGTCACGACGGACACGATGCCGAGGACCATGGACGTGATGCTGAGCCCCTTCGAGGCCGGCGCACCGCCCTGGCCGGGCTGGTAGGGCGCCGCGTAAGGCGAGCCGGCGGCGGGAGCGGCCGGGTAGGCGGGCTGGCTCGGCGCGGGCGGGAAGCCGTCGTTGGAGCGGTCCGGGTTCTGCGGATCGGTCATTGTCGTTCCTTTCGTCCCTGGGAACATACCGTGATGCATGCCCCGGGATTCTCCCGTTCGGGAAATAGCCGCGAAAGGTCCCCGTAATGGGGGCGTCAGGAAGGTCAGCCGACCTGGACGACGGTGACCGGCAGCGTCGAGTCGGCACCGAACGCGAGCCCGGACGGGGCGCGGCCGGACTCGATCAGGCGCGCGCCGAGCGCGGCGATCATGGCGCCGTTGTCGGTGCAGAGCGACAGGGGCGGGATCCGCAGCTCGATGCCCGCGGCCCGGCACCGCTCCGCCGCCAGCTCCCGCACGCGCGCGTTCGCGACCACGCCTCCGCCCAGCAGCAGGCGCGGGATCCCGTGGTCGACGCACGCGGCGACGGCCTTGGTGAGCAGCACGTCGACGACGGCCTCGCGGAAGCTCGCGGCGACGTCCGCGACGGGCACCGGCTCGCCGGCGTCCTGCCGCTTCTCGACCCAGCGGGCGACCGCGGTCTTGAGGCCCGAGAACGAGAAGTCGTAGCGGTGGCGCTCCATGTCCTTGGGCAGGGAGAGGCCGCGGGGGAAGCGGATCGCCCGCGGGTCGCCGTCGGCCGCGACCCGGTCGATGTGCGGGCCGCCGGGGTAGGGCAGGCCGAGCACGCGGGCGACCTTGTCGAAGGCCTCGCCCGCGGCGTCGTCGATGGTCTCGCCGAGGAGCTCGACGTCATCCACCAGGTCGCGCACGAGGAGGAGCGAGGTGTGGCCGCCGGAGACCAGCAGCGCGATGCTCGGGGTCTCGAGCGGGACGCCTGGCCCGCCGTCGGTGCTGAGGAGATCCGCGCCGACGTGTCCTACGAGGTGGTTGACGCCGTGCAGCGGGATGTCGAGGGCCACGGCGAGCGCCTTCGCCGCGCCGACGCCGACCATGAGCGCGCCGGAGAGGCCGGGACCCGCGGTGACGGCGATCGCGTCGAGCTCGCGGAGGGTGACGCCCGCCTCGGCGAGGGCCGCGTCGATGGCGGGGGTGAGCGCCTCGAGGTGCGCGCGGGCGGCGACCTCGGGCACGACGCCTCCGTACCGCGCGTGCTCGTCCATGGAGCTGGAGATGACGTTGGCGAGGAGCGTCTGGCCGCGGACGATGCCGATGCCCGTCTCGTCGCAGGAGGTCTCGATGCCGAGGACGAGGGGGCCGGCGTCGTCGGCCGCGGTCTCGTCGGCGTGCGCATCGG
The DNA here is from genome assembly GCF_021919125.1 of Clavibacter sp. A6099. Lineage (NCBI taxonomy): Bacteria > Bacillati > Actinomycetota > Actinomycetes > Micrococcales > Microbacteriaceae > Clavibacter > Clavibacter seminis. The sequence goes on from NZ_CP083439.1 coordinate 2,840,013, forward strand.
CGTCCGGGGCGGCGGATGCGGGGCGCTCGGCGGGTGCGTCCCGCGGCTCGGCGACCTCCGGCGGCGTCGCGGCGAGGGCTGCGCGCATCACGACGGCGTCGACGTCGTCCGGCTGGTAGTAGTGCGGGCGCACGGCGATGGCCTCGAAGCCGAGCGAGGAGTACAGGGCCTGCGCGACCGGGTTGTCGGCGCGCACCTCGAGCAGCACCTCTCGCGCGCCGCGGGCGTGCGCCTCGGCGACGAGACGGGTGAGGAGGGCGCGTCCGATCCCGCGGCCGCGGCTGCCGTCGGCGACGGCGATGGTCTGGACGTCGGCGGCGTGCGCGCCGCGCGGGCACGACAGGCCCGCGTAGCCGAGGATCCCGCCGTCGGAGTCGTCGACGGCCACGACGTACCACCCGTGGCGGGCGGTCAGCTCTCCGCGCATCGCGTCGGCCGACCAGGCGTCCGAGACGAACGTGCTGGTCTCGAGGCGCATCAGCGCGGGAAGGTCGGCGACCTCGGCGGCACGGAACAGGACGCTCACGACGTGACCCGCTTCGGGCCTGCGGAGAGGGTGACGTCGGGCGAGCGGAGGTAGAGCGCCTGGTCGGCCGCGAAGGGCAGGCCGAGCTCGTCCATCCGGCGGGCGACCTCCGCGAGGGACGCCGCGCGGACGCCAGCCGCGTCGATGCGGTGGTCGGCCGCGGGCACGTCGTCGGGCTTGCTGAGGCCGGGGCCGGCGGTGCGCTCGGCGACGCCTCCGGCGACGGGCTCGCGGTAGACCGACCAGTACAGCTCGCGGCGGCGCGCGTCGGTGACGACCACCAGGGATCCGGTGCCGCCCGCCGCATAGTGGTCGTGGGCGACGGCGTCGTGGCTGACCACGGGGATCACGCGCACGTCGAGGCCGGTCGCGAGCACGCGGGCCGCCGCGATGCCGACGCGGAGGCCGGTGAAGGGGCCGGGGCCCATGCCCGCGACCACGGCGCGGACGTCGCAGCGCTCGACGCCGGACGCGGAGAGGCACTCGTCGAGCAGCGTGCCGATGACCTCGGCGTGCCGCATGGTGTCGACCTCCTGGCGCTCGGCGAGCACACGACCGTCGGGGTCGATGACGGCGACGCCCGTGCCGGCGGAGGTGTCGATCGCGAGGAGCACTGGACGAGTCTAGGCGCGGGTCCGCGCGCGGAGCCGCCGGATGCGGACGGTGCGGGGCTCCTCGGGGGCGGCGTCCGGGTCCGCGTCGGCGGCGGCATCCGCGTCGGCGTCGGCGGCGGCGTGGCCGGCCGCGTCGGGATCCGCGACGCCCGCGCCCGTGGGCCGCGCGATCCGCAGGTCCCACCACTCCTCGGCGATGCCGTCGAGCTTGCCGTCGCCCCACTCGACCACCACGACGGAGCGCGCGAAGTCGATGTCGAGGTCGTCGAGCTCGCGGGCGTCGGCCAGGCGGTAGGCGTCCACGTGCACGAGCGGCGGGCCGTCGACGAGGCTCGGGTGCGTGCGCGCGAGCACGAAGGTGGGGCTCGTGACGGGACCGCGGACGCCGAGTCCCGCGCCGAGCCCGCGGGTGAGCGTGGTCTTGCCCGCGCCGAGCGGGCCGGACAGGACGACGAGATCGCCCGCGCCCAGCTCGCGCGCGAGGGCGCGGCCGAGCTCCTCCATGTCGTCGGTGCTGGCGACGGGCACGAGCTCGTCGGAGAGGACCTCGGCGGCGGCGTCCTCGGCGTCGACGTCCTCCGCGTCCGGGCGCTCGTGCAGGTGCACGCGGTCGACGCGCGGCCCCACCCGGGTCACGATCTCGTCGCCGATGGTCTCGGCCCAGCCGGCCCACTCCTCGGCCGTGGGCTCGCCGCGGTCGCCGGGGCCGAGGATCACGGCGGTGTCGCCGACCTCGACGGGCAGGTCGCCGACGTCGAGCACGAGCTGGTCCATGGCGATGCGGCCGGCGATCGGGAAGCGGCGGCCGTTCAGGAGCACGGAGGCGAGCGGGGCGGCGATGCGCGGGATCCCGTCGGCGTAGCCGAGCGGCACGAGCGCGAGCGTCGACGGCCCCGCGGTGCGGTGGTCCAGGCCGTAGGAGACGCCGTGTCCGGCCTCGACGCGCTTGACGGAGACGACGTCGGCTTCCAGCGTCATCGCGGGGATCAGGCCGAGGTCGCGGCCGGAGCGGTAGTCGAACGGCGAGATGCCGTAGACCGCGATGCCGAAGCGCACCATGTCGAAGCGGGCGGCGGGCAGGCGGATCCCCGCGGAGCTCGCGGCCAGGTGCTTCTCCACGGGTCGCGCGCCCAGCTCCTCGGCCACGCGCACCGCCTCGTGGAAGCGGGCGAGCGCGGCGTCGTCGTCCTCGGGCGAGGCGTCGGCCAGGTGCGACCACAGCGCGTGCAGCGTCAGCTCGCCCGCGGCGTCGGCGGCGACCGCGGCCCGCACGAGATCCGGCCACAGCTCCGGCGTGGCGCCGTTGCGGCTGAGTCCGGTGTCGGCCTTGAGGTGCACGCGGGCGCGCATCCCCGTGGCGCGCCCGGCGGCCGCGATGCGCTCCAGCTCCCAGAGGGCCGAGACGCCGAGGTCGATGCCGTTCTCCACCGCGACGCGGAAGTCGGTGTCGACGCTGTGCAGCCAGGCCAGGAGCCGGGCGGTGATGCCGGCCCGGCGGAGCTCGACGGCGGATGCGACGTCGAGCACGGCGAGGCTCTCGGCGCCGGCCTCGAGGGCGGCGCGCGCGACCTGGAGCGCGCCGTGGCCGTAGGCGTCGGCCTTCACGGCGACCATCGTGCGGGCGGGGGCGGCGAGCGCCGCGAGCGTGCGGACGTTGTGGCGGATCGCGTCGAGGTCGACGACGGCGCGGCGGCCGGGCGCGACGGGTCCGGCGGGCACGGGCACGGTCTCGCTCATGCGCCGAACCTCCGGGTCACGCGGCCGGCGACGCGCGCGACGATCTCGTAGCCGATGGTGCCGGTCGCCTCGGCCCACTCCTCCACCGAGGGCGCGCCCGTCGCGGGATCCCCGAACAGCACGGCGTCGTCGCCCACCGCCACCGGGATCCCGTCGACGACGCCGTCGCCCACGTCGACCACGAACTGGTCCATGGCGATCCGGCCGCTCACCCGGAAGCGCGCGCCGTGGATCGCGACGGGCGCGCGGTTGCTCGCGAGCCGCGGCACCCCGTCGGCGAACCCGAGCGAGACGAGCGCGAGGGTCGTGGCGCTGGTGGTGCGGTAGGTGTAGCCGTAGGAGACGCCCGTGTCGGCGGGCACGCGCTTGACCGCGACGACGCTGCCGACGAGGGTCATGGCGGGCACGAGGCCGAGGTCGGCGGACGTGACGCCGTCGAGCGGCGAGATGCCGTAGATCCCGATGCCGAGGCGCACCATGTCGAGGCGGGCCTCGGGCACGCGCAGGGCGCCAGCGGTCGCGGCGAGGTGGCGGATCCCCGGCTCGAGCCCCGCGGCCTTGACGACGTCGACCGCCCGGTGGAACGCGCGGACCTGCGCCCGGTCCTCCTCCTGCCCCGCGTTCGCCAGGTGGCTGAAGACCCCGCCGAGGTGGATCACGCCTTCCGCGACGAGCGCGGCGACCTCGGCGACGACGCCCGGCCACTCCGCCGGCGTCACGCCGTTGCGGCCGAGGCCGGTGTCGATCTTGAGGTGCACCTCGGCCGTGCGGCCGATGCGACGCGCGGCCTCCGCCACCTCGCGCACCTGGCGCAGGCTGTTGAGCCCGAGGTCGACGCCGGCCTCGATGGCGGTCGCGAAGTCGGCGCCGGGCGCGTGCATCCACGTGAGGACGGGCGCGTCGATCCCGGCCGCCCGCAGCGCGAGCGCCTCGCGGACGTCGACGACGCCGAGCCGGTCGGCCCCGCCCGCGAGCGCGGCGCGCGCCGATGCGACGGCGCCGTGCCCGTAGCCGTCGGCCTTGACCACGGCCATCACGAGCGGCGCGCCCGTGGCGGCCCGCAGCGTGCGCACGTTGGCCGAGATCGCGCCAGTGTCGATGCGCGCCTCCCGCCGCAGGGCGGCCGGCGCCTGGAGGGTCGCCTCGTCGGTCACAGGTCGTCCCCCTCGGTGACCACGAACGCGGTGGCGAGGCCGGCGTCGTGGCTCATGCTCAGGTGGATCCGCGTCACACCCCGTGCGGCCGCCACCTCGGCGACGACGCCCGCCACCCGGAAGGAGGGGTCGCCGTGGTCGTCCTGGACGACCTCCATGTCCTGCCAGCTGATCCCGCCGGGACCGCCGAGCGCCTTGATGAGCGCCTCCTTCGCGGCGAACCGGGCCGCGAGCGAGCGCGCGGGCAGGGACCGCTCGGCGGGCGCGAACAGGCGCGGCACGAGCCCCGGAGTGCGCTCTGCGCTCCGGGCGAACCGCGCCACGTCGACCACGTCGACGCCGATGCCCCTGATCACGCCGCCGCGGTCACTCGACGGTGACGGACTTCGCGAGGTTGCGCGGCTGGTCGACGTCGAGGCCCTTCGCTGCGGCGAGCTCCATCGCGAAGATCTGCAGCGGCGTCACGGCGAGCAGCGGCTCGAACAGCGGCGCGGCGAGCGGGATCGGGATGACCTCGTCGGCGTGCGGCAGGACGAACGCGTCGCCCTGCTCGGCGATCGCGATGACGCGGGCGCCGCGCGCGCGGATCTCCTCGATGTTGGAGATGACCTTCTTGTGCAGCGCGAGCTGGTGCACGGGGCTCGGCACGATGACGAACACGGGCTGCCCCGGCTCGATCAGCGCGATGGGCCCGTGCTTGAGCTCGCCGGCAGCGAAGCCCTCGGCGTGGATGTAGGCGAGCTCCTTGAGCTTCAACGCGCCCTCGAGCGCCACCGGGAAGCCGACGTTGCGGCCGAGGAACAGCACCGCGCGGGTGTCGGCCATCCACTTCGCGAGCTGGCTGATCTTCTCGCCCTGCTCCACGACGGTGGCGAGCTTCTCCGGCACGGCCAGCAGCTCCTCCGTGTTGGCGACGATCTCGTCGGCCGACAGCGTGCCGCGGATGCGCGCGAGGTGCAGGCCGAAGAGGTACAGCGCGGCGACCTGCGCGACGAACGCCTTCGTGGACGCGACCGCGACCTCCGGGCCCGCGTGCGTGTAGACGACCGCCTCGGACTCGCGCGGGATGGTGGCGCCCTGCGTGTTGCAGATGGAGAGCACGCGCGCCCCGGCCTCGCGGGCGTAGCGGACGGCCAGCAGCGTGTCCATGGTCTCGCCGGACTGGCTGATGGAGATCACGAGCGTGGTGGCGTCGAGCACCGGGTCGCGGTAGCGGAACTCGTGCGCGAGCTCGACCTCCACGGGGACGCGGGCCCACTTCTCGATGGCGTACTTGCCGAGGATCCCCGAGTAGGCGGCGGTGCCGCACGCGACGATGACGATGCGCGAGATCTCGGCGAGGTCGACCTCGCCGATCGCGTCGAGGTCGGGCAGCACGACGACGCCGTCGACGATGCGGCCGCGGAGCGTGTTGGCCACCGCGTCCGGGCCCTCGCTGATCTCCTTCGCCATGAAGCTCGACCAGCCGCCCTTCTCGCTGGCCGACGCGTCCCAGGCGATCTCGAACTCGTGCGTCTCGACGGGCGCGCCGTGGAAGTCGGTGACGGTGACGGAGTCGGGGCGGATGGCGACCATCTGGTCCTGGCCGATCGCGACCGCGCGGCGCGTGAACTCCACGAACGCGGCGACGTCGGATCCGAGGAAGTTCTCGCCGTCGCCCAGCCCGATGACGAGCGGCGAGTTGCGGCGTGCGCCGACCACGAGCCCGGGCTGGTCGCGGTGCACGGCGAGGAGCGTGAACGCGCCCTCGAGCCGGCTCACCGTGTTGCGGAACGCCTGCTCGAGGTCGTGCGTGATGCCGTACTCGCGGCCGAGGAGACGGGCGGCGACCTCGGTGTCCGTGTCGCTCTCGAACGTGTAGCCGTCCGCGAGGAGGTCGTCCTTGAGCTCCGCGAAGTTCTCGATGATCCCGTTGTGGATGAGCGCGAGCTTGCCGTCGTCGCCCAGGTGCGGGTGCGCGTTGCGGTCGGTGGGGCCGCCGTGCGTGGCCCAGCGCGTGTGGCCGATGCCGGTGGATCCGTTCGGCAGCGGCGACGCCTCGAGGTCCTCCAGCAGACGGTCGAGCTTGCCCGCCCGCTTGCGGACGCCGAGCGTGCCGTCCTCGTCGAGCACCGCGACGCCCGCGGAGTCGTAACCCCGGTACTCGAGCCTCCGCAGCCCCCCGAGGAGCACCTCGAGGCTCTTGGACTCACCGACGTATCCCACGATTCCGCACATGGGGCACCACTTTAGCCGTCCGCGTCGGGGTTCCCCTGCGCGGCCGGGCATCGCGGCGCGCCCCAGGCCGGGAGCCTGCTGGGGAGGGACGGCGGGTGGCCGCGGCGCGCTCCGGCCGCCCGCCGACCCCGCCGTAGGATGGGCACGCCATGCCAGACACCGCGACGGGACACCCGACGAGCCACGGCAACGTCTCCCCGTTCGTGGAGATCGCCCGTGCCGACTGGGCGGCCCTCGCGCCCGCCACGCACCTCCCGCTGCGGGAGACGGAGCTGGTGCAGCTGCGCGGCATCGGCGACCGGCTCGACATGCACGAGGTCGAGGACGTGTACCTCCCGCTGAGCCGCCTGCTCAACCTCTACGTCACGGGCACGAAGAAGCTGCACCGGGACACGAGCGCCTTCCTGGGCGAGCGCGCCAAGAGCACGCCGTTCGTCATCGGCGTGGCGGGATCCGTGGCCGTCGGCAAGTCGACCGTCGCCCGCCTCCTGCGCGAGATGCTGGCGCGCTGGGACGACACCCCCCGCGTCGAGCTCGTGACCACCGACGGATTCCTGCACCCGAACGCCGAGCTCGAGCGCCGCGGCCTCATGGAGCGGAAGGGCTTCCCCGAGTCCTACGACCGGCGGGCGCTGCTGCGGTTCGTCACGCAGGTCAAGAGCGGCGTACCCGAGGTCCGCGCGCCGTTCTACTCGCACCTCGCCTACGACATCGTCCCGGGCGCCGAGGTGGTCGTCCGCCAGCCGGACGTCCTCATCATCGAGGGCCTCAACGTGCTCCAGCCGGCGGCGTCCGGCGCGAAGCTCGCCGTCAGCGACCTCTTCGACTTCTCGATCTACGTCGACGCCCGCACCCACGACATCGCGCAGTGGTACGAGGAGCGGTTCCTGAGCCTCCAGCGCGGCGCGTTCAGCAACCCGCGCTCCTACTTCCACCGGTACGCGGAGCTCAGCCCGGCCGAGGCCGTGGCGCGTGCGCGCGGGATCTGGTCGGCCATCAACGAGCCGAACCTCGAGCAGAACATCCGCCCCACCCGCTCGCGCGCGACGCTCGTGCTGCGGAAGGACGCCGACCACTCGGTCGCGAACGTCCTCCTCCGCAAGCTCTGACCCCGACCCGGTCCCGCTGGACGGCGGGAGGGCTAGATGGCCAGGCGCTCCGTCACGAGGGCGGCCAGCTCCTGCGCGTGCCGCTCGGCGGTGGTCTGGTCTGCGGCCTCCACCATCACGCGGATCATCGGCTCGGTGCCCGAGGCGCGCATGAGGATCCGGCCGGTGTCGCCGAGCTCGGCCTCCGCGCGCGCGACGGCCGCGTTCAGCTCGGCGTCGTCGCCCACGCGATCGCGGTCGACGCCGCGCACGTTGATCATCACCTGCGGGTAGACGGTCATCACCGAGGCGAGCTCGTGCAGGCTCTTCCCCGTGGCCGCCATCTCCCCGAGCAGCTGGATCCCCGTGAGGATCCCGTCGCCGGTCGTCGCGTGCTCCGCGATGACGAGGTGGCCCGACTGCTCGCCGCCGAGGGAGTAGCCGCCCTCGTTCATGGCCTCGAGCACGTAGCGGTCGCCGACGCGGGTCTGCATCACGGCGATGTCGTTCTCGGCCATCGCGATGCGGAGGCCGAGGTTGCTCATGACGGTCGCGACGAGCGTCCGCTCCGCCAGCAGGCCGCGGCGGGCCATCGAGAGCGCGAGGACGGCCATGATCTGGTCGCCGTCGATGATGGCGCCCGTGTGGTCGACCGCGAGGCAGCGGTCGGCGTCGCCGTCGTGCGCGATGCCCACGTCCGCGCCGTGCGCGAGGACCGCCTCGGCCAGGAGGTCGAGGTGCGTCGACCCGACCCGGTCGTTGATGTTCATGCCGTCGGGATCGTTGCCGATGACCGTGACGCGCGCGCCCGCGTCCGTGAAGACCTCGGGGCTGATCCCGGCTGCGGCGCCGTGCGCGCAGTCGAGGACCACGTGGATCCCGTCGAGCCGGTGCTGCAGCGTGCCGAGAAGGTGGAGGACGTAGCGGTCCTCGGCGTCCGCGAAGCGGCGGATGCGGCCGACGTCGGCTCCCGTGGGGAGCAGGACGGGCTGGCTCAGCTGCGCCTCGATGCGGTCCTCGAGCTCGTCGGCGAGCTTCCGTCCGCCTGCGGCGAAGAACTTGATCCCGTTGTCGGGAGCGGGGTTGTGCGACGCGGAGATCATCACGCCGAAGTCGGCGTCGAAGTCCGCGATGAGGTACGCCGTGGCCGGCGTCGGGATGACCCCGGCGTCGAACACGTCGACGCCGGAGCTCGCGAGGCCGGCGGCCACGGCCGCCGCGATGAACTCGCCGGACACCCGGGGATCCCGGGCGACGACCGCGATGGGTCGTCGCCCGGCATCCCGGGCGTCCTGGCCGAGCACGTGCGCGGCGGCCTGGGCCAGGCGAAGGGCGAGGTCCGCGGTGATGGTCTCGCCGTTGGCGAGTCCGCGGACGCCGTCCGTGCCGAAGAGCCGGGGCATGAGTGCCGGAGTACCCGAGCGCCTTAGCGCTTCGAGAACTGGGGCGCCTTGCGGGCCTTCTTGAGTCCGGCCTTCTTGCGCTCCTTGACGCGCGCGTCACGGCTGAGGAAGCCGTTCTTCTTCAGCACGGCGCGGTTGTTCTCCTCGTCGATCTCGTTGAGGGCGCGGGCGATGCCGAGGCGCAGGGCGCCGGCCTGGCCGGAGGGGCCGCCGCCGGAGATGCGCGCGACCACGTCGTAGCTGCCGAGGAGGTCGAGCACCTTGAAGGGGTCGTTCACGAGCTGCTGGTGCAGCTTGTTGGGGAAGTAGTCCGCGAACTCACGGCCGTTGACCGTGATCGAGCCGGAGCCGGGGACGAGGCGCACGCGGGCGATGGCCTGCTTGCGTCGTCCGACGGCGCCGCCGGACACGTTGAGGACCGCGCGGGGGGCCTTGGGGGCCTCCTCGTTCGGGGTCTCGGTCGAGAAGCTCTCGGGAGCCACGTCGAGGGAGTCTGAGATCTGAGCCACTGGGTTCGATTCCTTCTGAGGTCTTTGGTCGTCGCTGTCGGCAGCCGGAGCTACTGAGCGACCTGGCCGAGGGTGTACGGGGTGGGCTGCTGAGCAGCGTGGGGGTGCTCGGGGCCCGCGTAGACCTTGAGCTTCTTCAGCTGCGCCGCACCCAGCGAGTTCTTCGGCAGCATGCCGCGGATGGCCTTCTCGACCGCGCGCGTGGGGTGCTTCTCGAGCATCTCGACGTAGGTGGTGGCCGTGAGGCCGCCCGGGTAGCCGGAGTGGCGGTAGGCCAGCTTCTTCTCGAGCTTCTGGCCCGTGAGCGCCACCTTCTCGGCGTTGACGATGATCACGAAGTCGCCCATGTCCATGTGGGGGGCGAACGTGGCCTTGTGCTTGCCGCGCAGGAGCGCGGCGGCGTGGCTGGCGAGACGGCCGAGGACGATGTCCGTGGCGTCGATGACGACCCAGTCGTGCTGGACCTCACTGGCCTTGGGGGAATAGGTGCGCGTCATTGATCTGACTGCCTTCTTTTCGAGGTGAGATGGTCGTGGATCCCGCTCCGTGGGCGTTCTGACGAGAACGCATCCGGTGGAGGGCTCAACCTTGTACGTCGCCGCGCGCATGCGTGCAGACAACCGGTTCAGAGTACGCGATCCGGGACGATCAGGCAATCCCGGGCGTGTCGGCCAGCCGGGCGAGGTCGCGGGCGGCCGTCGCGGCGCCCTCCGAGATCGTGTCCACCTCGTGCGCGCCGCGCCTGGCGCGCGTGATCTCGTTCCGCGCTCGGAGCTCGGCGTCCGGCGGGTAGCCCACCCGCTCGAGCACCAGGCCGCGCGCGGGCATCACGGTGAACTCGCTCGTGCGCTCGCGCAGCTCCAGCAGCTCGCGGAGCCGGGCGACCCCGACGCGGCCGGACGCCGCGGCGACGCACGCGCCGACGAGCGCGCGCACCATGCTGTGGCAGAACGCGTCCGCGCGGACCGCCGCCTCGAGCGCGCCGTCGGCCGCGCGGGTCCAGGTCAGCTCCTGGAGCGTGCGGATGGTCGAGGCCCCCTCGCGCGGCTTGCAGTACGCGGCGAAGTCGTGCAGGCCGAGGAGCGCGTCGGCCGCCTGCTGCAGCACGGCGGCGTCGAGCGCCACCGGCAGCTCCACCGTGCGATGCCGCTGGAGGGGGTCGCGGGGGCCGTCGACGTCGGAGATCCGGTAGCGGTACGCCCGCCAGGTCGCGGAGAAGCGCGCGTCGAACCCGTCGGGGGCGGGGGCGCAGGCGAGCACCACGACGTCGGACCTGGCGCCGAGCACGCCGTTCAGCCGGCGCGCGAGGGCCGCGGCGGCGCGCTCGACGGAGGGGACGTGCGCCCCCTCCCCCGCGTCGGCCTCGGCCGCGCGACCCCGCGGCGGCCGGTCGAGGGACGCGATCTGCGCATCCGTGAGGTCGAGGTGCGCGACCTGCCCGGTCGCGTGGACGCCCGCGTCGGTCCGTCCGGCGACCACGAGCGTCGGCGCCGGCGGCGTGCGCGCGAGCAGCTGCGCGAGCGCGTCCTCGAGCGCGCCCTGCACGGTGCGGAGCCCCGGCTGCTTCGCCCAGCCGGCGAAGCCCGTGCCGTCGTACGCGATGTCGAGGCGGAGGCGCGCGCAGGCGTCCCCCGCCTCGGCATCCGCGCTCATCGGGCGGCGGATCCCCGCGGCGGCGTCATGCCGACCTCGCGCTCGTACACGGCCGAGCGGCTCGCCTGCGTGAAGCCGAGGTGCTCGTACAGGTCGAGCGCGCCGGTGGGGCTGTCGGAGTCGACGTCGAGGACGGCGCGCTGGACGCCCTCCGCGGCGGACCCCGCGAGCGCGGTGGACAGGAGCGCCTGCGCGAGGCGGCGGCCGCGGAACTCGCGCCGCACGCCGACGAGGGCGATGTAGGTGGACGTGTAGCCCGCGGCCTCCCAGTTGTCCGGGTAGGCCTCCGCCATCGCGAACCCGGCGACCACGGCGTCCTCGCCGTCGCCCGTCACCGCGATGACCGAGAGGTCGTGGCGCGCGGTCGGCAGCGACAGGTACGCGTCCCAGCGCTCGACGCTGACGGGCTCGGATCCCCAGTGGTCGCGGAACGCCTCGTTCTTCGCGAGCCGCGTGCGCTCCCACCACTCGCGCGTGACGGGGATGAGGCGGAGGCCCTCGGGCGCCGGCACGTCGGGCAGCTCCGTCCCGAGGTCGCGGTGCATCTCGATGAAGTAGCGGCTCGGGGTGAACCCGCGCGACTCGAGGAGGGCGACGTGGCCCGCGGAGTCGACCTGCACGTCCGCCCCCATGAGCGTCGGGACCGGCTCCTCGATGTGCGGGGCGGGCTGGGCCACGGCGAGGGACTGCGTGGCGCGCGCGATCTGCCAGTCGAGCAGCCGTCCGCCGATGCCGCGTCGCCGGGCGTCGGGGCGGACCGAGCCGGACACGTTCGCGCGGACGGCGGTCTCGTCATCCGGCTTGACGACGGCGACGCCCTCGGCCACGAGGCGCCCGTCGGCGTCGACGGCCACGATCGTGTCGCGCGCGAGGTCGACGAAGGAGAAGCCCTGCGCCATCACGATCTCGTCGCGGGTGGCGCGGTATTCCGGGTGGTCGGCGTCGGCCACGAGGCCCGAGAGCTCGACGAGCGCGTCGACGTCGCCAGGGGAGATCGGTCGCCACGTGATCCCCTCCGGCCCCTCGGGGAGCGGGATCGGCGCGGTGGAGGAGGGATCGTCCGGCATGGTCGTGCTGCTGTCGGTCATCCGTCCAGGGTACCGGGACCGCGTGAGCCGCCGCCGGGCCGTCCGGACGCACGAGAGCCCCCGTCGCGCAGGGCGGCGGGGGCTCTCGGGATGGTGCGGTGCTGCTACTTGTCGGACTTCTCCGCGGCGTCGGCCTCGACCTCGGCGGCGGCCTCGTCGGTCGCCTCCGCGGGGGTCTCGTCGGTGTGCTCGACGGCGTCGGTCTCCTCGACCGGCACGTCGGACTCCTCCGTGGGTGCCTCGGCGACCGGGGCCGCGGCGGCCGGAGCCGTCGCGGTGGAGGTGCGCGAGGAGCGGACCTTCGGGGTCACGGGCTCGAGCACGAGCTCGATCTGCACCATGGGGGCGTTGTCGCCCTTGCGGAAGCCGAGCTTCGTGATGCGGGTGTAGCCGCCGTCGCGCTCGGCGACGAGGGGCGCGATCTCCGTGAAGAGCTCGTGCACGACGCTCTTCGAGGGGATGATGCCCATGACGCGGCGGCGGGCGTGCAGGTCGCCGCGCTTGGCGAACGTCACGAGGCGCTCGGCGACGGGACGCAGGCGCTTGGCCTTCGTCTCGGTCGTCTTGATGGACTTGTGCTCGAAGAGGCTCTGGGCCAGGTTCGCGAGCATGAGGCGCTCGTGCGCCGGGCCGCCTCCGAGGCGGGGACCCTTGGTGGGCTTGGGCATGGTCTTGTCTCCGTAAGTGTCGAAAGAAGGCGTACGGCCGAGGCCGGACGGATCAGTTGGTGGTGGTCTCGTCCTCGTCGTAGCTGTAGTAGTGCGCGCCGTCGAAGCCGGGGACGGCGTCCTTCAGCGACAGACCGAGCTCGACCAGCTTGTCCTTGACCTCATCCACCGACTTCTGTCCGAAGTTGCGGATGTTCATGAGCTGCGTCTCCGAGAGGGCGACGAGCTCGCTGACGTTGTTGATGCCCTCGCGCTTGAGGCAGTTGTACGACCGCACCGAGAGGTCGAGGTCCTCGATGGGCATCGACAGCTCGGAGCTGAGGACGGCGTCGACCGGCGCGGGGCCGATCTCGATGCCCTCTGCGGCCGAGTTGAGCTCGCGCGCCAGGCCGAACAGCTCGGTGAGCGTGCGGCCGGCGGACGCGATGGCGTCGCGCGGCGTGATGGCCGACTTCGTCTCGACGTCGACCACGAGGCGGTCGAAGTCGGTGCGCTCGCCGGCACGGGTGGCCTCGACGCGGTAGGTGACCTTGAGCACGGGCGAGTAGATCGAGTCGACCGGGATCTGGCCCGCCTCGCTGAACTCGCTGCGGTTCTGGGTCGCCGAGACGTAGCCGCGGCCGCGCTCGATCGTGAGCTCCAGCTCGAACTTCGCCTTCTCGTTGAGCGTGGCGATGACTAGCTCGGGGTTGTGGATCTCGACGCCGGCCGGAGCCGAGATGTCGGCGGCCGTGACCTGGCCAGCACCCTGCTTGCGCAGGTACGCGGTGATCGGCTCGTCGTGCTCGCTCGAGACGACGAGGCCCTTGATGTTGAGGATGATCTCGGTCACGTCCTCCTTCACGCCGGGGACGGTGCTGAACTCGTGCAGCACGCCGTCGATCCGGATGCTGGTGACGGCCGCGCCGGGGATGGACGAGAGGAGCGTGCGGCGGAGCGAGTTGCCGAGCGTGTAGCCGAAGCCGGGCTCGAGCGGCTCGATGACGAACCGCGAGCGGAACTCCGAGATGGACTCCTCGGTGAGGGTGGGGCGCTGCGCAATGAGCACTGTGTTGTTTCCTTTCGGCGAGGCGTCCGCTATATGACGCCTGCGATGCCCCCCGGGTGGCGGCCCGGGCGGGTAGTGAATTGGTCGATCGGACACACGGCGGATCGGCCGACGCCGTCCCCTCCTGGTGGAGCGGGACGGCAGCGGCCGATCAGCGCGAGCTAGACGCGGCGGCGCTTGGGCGGGCGGCAGCCGTTGTGCGCCTGCGGGGTGACGTCGTTGATCGAGCCCACCTCGAGGCCGGCGGCCTGGAGCGAGCGGATCGCGGTCTCGCGGCCGGAGCCGGGTCCCTTGACGAACACGTCGACCTTCTTCATGCCGTGCTCCTGCGCCTGGCGGGCGGCCGACTCGGCGGCGAGCTGTGCGGCGAACGGCGTCGACTTGCGCGAGCCGTTGTAGCCGACGACGCCCGAGGACGCCCAGCTGATGACGGCACCGGTGGGGTCCGTGATCGAGACGATGGTGTTGTTGAAGGTGCTCTTGATGTGGGCCTGGCCCACGGCGATGTTCTTCTTGTCCTTGCGGCGCGGCTTGCGAACAGCCGACTTGGGTGCTGCCATGGAATTCTCCTGTGTCTACGGGTGGCGAGGCGCGGGCCGAAGGCCTAGCGCGCCTTCTTCTTGCCGGCTACGGTGCGCTTCGGGCCCTTGCGGGTGCGAGCGTTGGTCTTCGTGCGCTGCCCGTGGACAGGGAGGCCGCGGCGGTGGCGGATGCCCTCGTAGCTGCCGATCTCGACCTTGCGTCGGATGTCGGCGGCCACCTCGCGGCGGAGGTCGCCCTCCACCTTGAAGTTCCCGTCGATGTAGTCGCGGAGGGCGATGAGCTGGTCGTCGCTCAGGTCCTTGACGCGGATGTTCTTGTCGATGCCGGTGTCCTCGAGGGTCTTGACGCTCGAGGTGCGGCCGACGCCGTAGATGTACGTGAGTGCGATCTCGACGCGCTTGTCGCGCGGGAGGTCGACGCCTGCTAGACGTGCCATTGAGGCTTCTCCTGGTGATGGATGGAGGTCTGCAGCAGAGCCTGTGCATCGGCCTCCGACCGATGGTGTCCCCCGGATCCCTCAGGACCCCGGCTTCCGGCGCTGCTGTCGTTCTTCTTCAGGTGGTGCGGTGGTGCCGTGCGGTCGTGCTGACTAGCCCTGGACCTGCTTGTGGCGGGGGTTGTCGCAGATGACGCGCACGCGGCCGTTGCGTCGGATGACCTTGCACTTCTCGCAGATCCTCTTGACGCTGGGGTTGACCTTCATGATGCTTCCTTGCTTTCGTTCTCGCTGGCCTCGTGCCGCCGCGGATGCGGGGCCGTTCCTTGTGCAGCAGGCCTACTTGTAGCGGTAGACGATCCGGCCGCGGGTGAGGTCGTACGGGCTCAGCTCCACGATCACGCGGTCCTCGGGGAGGATGCGGATGTAGTGCTGACGCATCTTGCCCGAGATGTGGGCGAGGACCTTGTGCCCGTTGCTCAGCTCAACGCGGAACATCGCGTTCGGCAGAGCTTCGACAACTCCGCCTTCGATCTCGATGACGCCGTCTTTCTTGGCCATATACTCACTGTCGCTAGAGGTGGTGTCTGCTGTTCGTGCGGATGCGCATCATGGTGAGACGCAGATGCCGGGCACGCCGGGAGGCGGCCGAGCACCAAGGGTCGAGAGTACGGCATCCCCGGGCGTGTCGCAATTCTCCCCGCGTGTCGCGGGCGGATCCGCGGATCCTGCGCTAGCGGACGCACGACGGGCCGGACGGTCGCCCGTCCGGCCCGTGCCCGTGGTGCTCTCGCTGCGACGGCTACGCGCGGTGGCGCGGGGCGCTGCGGCGGTCGGCCTGCGCGGCGTCGACGACGGCGACGAGGTCGGCCGTCAGCGGGTGCTGGTCGTCCAGGCCCGTCACGCGGCGCACGAGGTCGGCGGCCGTGTCGGTCGCGAGCAGCCCCTGCAGCTCGAGCGCCTGCGGGTCCCCCGCCGGGTCGAAGCGGAGCGCCTGCCCCATCGCGCGCACCAGGGCCTCGTGCGGGAGCCCGCGCTCGGCGAGCTGCGACGCGGGACCCACGAAGCGCTCCTCGCGGGAGAGCTTGCGAAGGGGCTGGCGGCCGACGCGCTCGACGGTGTCCGCGAGGGCCGCGTTGGCGAAGCGCGCGAGGTTCTTCGCGCGGTACGCCGCCTGCTCCCCCTCGTCGAGCCCGTGCTTCGCGACGAGCAGCGCGCTCGTCTCCTCGAGCACCTGGCGGACCTCGTCGGCGACCTCGGGGATCGCCATCGCGTCCGACTGGCTCACGGCGCCGCGCGCGTAGCCGTGGTAGGCGACGGTCGCGTGGCCCGTGTTCACGGTGAAGAGCTTCCGCTCGATGTAGGGCGCGAGGTCGTCGACGAACGTGGCGCCGGCGATCTCGGGCACGGCGTCGCCGAACGGCGTGCGCTCCACGACCCACTCCGAGAAGTCCTCGACGGTCACGTCCAGGCCCGCGGCGGGATCCTGGTTCGGCACGATGCGGTCGACGGCCGTGTTCGCGAAGACCGCGCGTCCGAGGGCGACGGTCTCGTCGCCGAGCGCCTTCGCGATCTCGTCGCGGAGGGTGTCGGTCGCGTTGATCGCGTTCTCGCACGCCATGACGGCGACGGGGCCGAGGTCGGCCGAGCGCGCGCGGAGGCCGGCGGCGATCGCGGGGGCGACGAAGCGGAGGATGTTGGGGCCCACGGCCGTCGTCACGACATCGGCCGTCGCGATCTCGGCGATGAGCGCCTCGCCGTCGGCGGCGCTGTCGATCGCCCGGAACCCGGTGACCGTCCAGTCGCGCGCGTGCGGGCCGACCTCGGTCACGCGGTAGGAGTCGGCGGACGCGAGGTGCCCGATGAGCTCGGCGTTGACGTCGGCGAAGACGACCTCGTAGCCGGCCTCGTGCAGGATCAGCCCGACGAAGCCGCGGCCGATGTTGCCGGCGCCGAAGTGGACGGCCTTCACGCCTCGTTCACCTCGGCCAGGAGGGCGTAGAGCGCCTCGGCGTCGGGGGCGTCGACGAGCTTCTGCACCTCGTCGTCGTCGCTGAAGATGATCGCGATCTTGCTGAGGATGTCGAGGTGGCCGTTGTCCTTGCCGGCGATGCCGACGACGAAGCGCACCTCGTTGCCCGCCCAGTCGATGGGGGCGTCGTAGCGGACGAAGGAGAGGGCGGAGTCGAGGATCGTGTCCTTGCCCTCGTTGGTGCCGTGCGGGATCGCGAGGAGGTTGCCCATGTAGGTCGACACGCTCTTCTCGCGCTCGAGCATGAACCCCTGGTACTCGGGGGTGACGGCGCCCGCGGCGACGAGGATGCCCGCCGCCTCGGCGATGGCCTCCTCCACGCTCGACGCGGTGCCGCTGACGCGGATCTGGGCGGGTTCGAGGACGTTCGACATGGTGCTCCTGACGTGTGTGCGTGGTGCGGGGGCCGGGTGCCTTCCAGCATGGCCCGGCCCCCGCGGTGCGGTGGTGCGGGGTCCGCCGCGAGGGCGGACCCCGGATGATCAGCTCTCCGAGCGCTGCTTCTGGACCAGCTCCACGATCTCGTCGTAGCGCGGCGAGTTCATGAAGTTGTCGACGGAGACGTGCTCGGAGGACGGGCTCTTCTCGCGGGCGCGGTCGGTGAGCTCGCGCTGCGTGATCACGAGGTCGGCCGTGCCGTCGAGGGCCGCGATCGCCTTGTTGACGACCGTGACGTCGGTGACGCCCGCCTTCTTCATCTTGTTGCGGAGCACCGAGGCGCCCATGGCGGACGAGCCCATGCCGGCGTCGCAGGCGAACACGATGTCGGTGATCCGCGTCGTCGTGGCGGTGCCCGTGCCGGTCGCGCTCGCGCCGTCGGCGAGGCCGCCGACCGTACCCGCGGTGCCGGTCTCGGCGCCGAGGCCGGAGAGGATCGAGGACTCCTTGCCCTTGTTGGCCTGCGTCGCCTGGACCGCGGCGCCGAAGTCGCCGTCGGTCTTCTTGCCGGTGCGGAGGATGACCGCCGCGATGACGAAGGTGACGGCCGCGGAGATGATGACCGAGAGGATCACGCCGGGGAAGCTGTTGCGCTCGGTCTGGCCGAGCACGGCGATGATGCTGCCGGGCGATGCCGGGCCGCGGAGGCCGGAGCCGAACGCGACGTTGGTCGCGACGCCCGAGGCGCCACCCGCGATGACCGCGAGGAACAGGAGCGGCTTGGAGAGCACGTACGGGAAGTAGATCTCGTGGATGCCGCCGACGAACTGGATGAGGATCGCGCCGGGGGCCGTGCTGCGGGCGACGCCCGCGCCGAAGATCGTGAACGCGAGGAGCACGCCGAGGCCGGGGCCGGGGTTCGCCTCGAGCAGGAACAGGATGCTCTTGCCCGTGCGGGTCGCCTCCTCGGTCCCGAGCGGCGTGAGGATGCCCTGGTTGATGGCGTTGTTGAGGAACAGGACCTTGGCCGGCTCGATCACGATGCTCGTGAGAGGCAGCAGGCCGTTGTCGACGAGGAAGCCGACGCCGCCGCCGAGGACCGACGTGATGCCGCGGATCACCGGGGTGAGGCCGAAGAAGGCGCCGATCGCGAAGATCGCGCCGAGGATGCCGGCGGAGAAGTTGTTGACCAGCATCTCGAAGCCGGGGCGGATCCGGTCGATCCAGAGCCGCTCGATGACCTTGAGCAGGTACGCCGCGAGCGGGCCCGTGATCATGGCGCCGAGGAACATCGGGCTGCCGCCCTCGAAGTAGGGCTCGCCGATGGTGCCGACGATGACGCCCATGGTCGCGATGCTCGCGACGACGCCGCCGCGCGCGTCGTAGACCATGCGGCCTCCGGTGTTCGCGATCAGCAGCGGGAGGAGGAAGTACAGCACGGGCGCGACGAGGCCGGCGAGCTGCTCGTTGGGCAGGTAGCCGTCCGGGATGAACAGGGCCGTGAGGAGGCCCCAGGCGATGAACGCCGCGATGTTCGGCATGATCATGCCGCTGAGGAACGTGCCGAACTTCTGCACGCCGAGCCGCACGGACTGTCCCGTGCTGCGGGTGGGTGACGTCGTCGTCATGGGGTGGTGCTCCTGTCGTGGTGGTGGCGGGCCTGCTGCGGCCCGCCGTGCTGCGGGTGAGGGATGTGCGGTGCGGCTGGGCCGGTGGTGCGGGTCAGACGGTGGCGGGCGCCGATGCCGCGGTGACCGCGGCGCGCGCCTCGACGGCGCTGTCGGCGGCGAGGGCGACGGCGGCCAGGGCCTCCGCCTCCTCGCGCGTGTGGAGGGCGAGCTCGGCGCGCACGTCGGCGAGGGCCGCGGGCGACATCGAGAGGCTGGTGGCGCCGAGGCCGACGAGCACGACGGCGAGCAGCGGGTCCGCCGCGGCCTCGCCGCAGATGCCCACGGGCTTGCCGAGCGCGCGGCCGGCGGTGCCGACCTCCTGCACGAGGCGGAGGACGGCGGGGTGCCACGGGTCCTGGAACGCGGCCACGGATCCCAGCAGCCGGTCGGCCGCGAGCGTGTACTGCGTGAGGTCGTTGGTGCCGATGCTCGCGAAGTCGGCGTTGGCGAGGATCCGGTCGGCGAGGAGCGCCGAGGACGGGACCTCGACCATCACGCCGACCGTCTTCAGGCCGAGCTCGCGGCCGAGGGCCGTGAAGTAGCGCGCCTCCTCGACGGTCGAGACCATGGGCGCCATGACCCACAGGTCGGAGTCAGTGGCGGCGTCGGCCTGCGCCAGCGCGGTGAGCTGGTCGCGGAGGATCTGCTCGTTCGCCCGCAGCGCGCGGAGGCCGCGGAGGCCGAGGGCCGGGTTCTCCTCGTCGGCGTCGTTGAGGAAGCTCAGCGGCTTGTCGGCGCCGGCGTCGAGCGCGCGGACGACGACCTTCTGCCCCGGGAACGCCTCGAGCAGGCGCGTGTAGTGCGCGCGCTGCTCGTCGACGGTCGGCGCGCTCGTGGCGTCGAGGAAGAGGAACTCGGTGCGGAAGAGACCGACGCCCTCTGCACCCTTCTCGACCGCGTCTGCCGCGCCGTCGGCGGATCCGAGGTTGGCGAGCAGCGGGATCGCGGTGCCGTCGGCGAGCGCGCCGGGGCCGGTGGGCACGTCGACCCGGGCCTTCCGTGCCGCGATGGCGTCGCGCGCGGCGGACTCCTCGTCGGCGCTCGGGTCGACGGTGACGGCGCCCGTGAGCGCGTCGACCACGACGGTCTCGCCGTCGGCGAGGTCCTTCGCGGCCGCGACGCCGACGACCGCGACGATGGCCTTCTCGCGGGCGAGGATCGCGGTGTGCGAGGTCGGGCCGCCGTCGGTCGTGATGAGGGCGAGGACCTTGTCGAGGTCGAGGAGCGCGGTGTCGGCGGGGGCGAGGTCGCGGGCGACGAGCACGAAGGCGTGGTCGGGATCCGGCACGCCGGGGGCGGCGACGCCCTGCAGGTGCGCGACGACGCGCTGCGAGACGTCGTCGAGGTCGGTGGCGCGCTCCCCCATGTAGCCGCCCATGCTGAGCAGCAGGTCGCGGAAGCCGGCGAACGCCTCGTGCACGGCGCGCTCGGCGGTGCGGCCCGTCGCGAGGCGCGCGGTGATGTCGTCGACGAGCGTGGGGTCCTCGGCCATGAAGGCCTGCGCCTCGAGCACGTCCTTGGCGGCGCCGCCGGCCTTCTCCCCGCGGATGCGGATGTCGGCGGCCGTCGCGGCGAGCGACGCGCTCACGCGGATCCGCTCCTCGTCGGCGGTCAGGGTGCTCGCGGTGTCGGCGGGCTCGGGCAGCGGGTCGGGCATGCGGACGACGGGTCCGACGGCGGATCCCCGGCCGATGCCGATGCCGTTCAGGGTGCGGGAGCTCATGCGGCGTCCAGGTCGGACTCGAGGAGCGTCGCGAGGTCGGTGACGACCTGCTCGGCGTTCTCGCCCTCGGCGGAGACGACGACCTCGTCGCCCGTGTCGACGCCCAGGGAGATCACGCCGAGGATGCTGGCCGCGTTGACGCTGCGGTCGCCCTTGGCGAGCTGCACGGGGATCCCGGCCTTCGCGGCGGCCTGCGTGAACAGCGAGGCGGGGCGGGCGTGCAGCCCGTGCGACGAGGCGATGGTGACGGTGCGTTCTGCCATGGTGGCTCCTTCGGTCGGCCCCGGCGGGGGCCCTGGTGGGCGGTCGTCATGCGGTCGTGCGGGTAGTGCGGGTCGTCCGGTCTCGGCGCGGGCCGGTGGTCAGGCGACGGGCGGGGATCCCCCGAGCGGGCGGCCGTGCAGCCCCGGCGCGAGGCGGAGCGATCGGGCGCCCTGGCGCATGGCCGCGAGCGCCCGGTCGAGCGCGGCGCGCGCGCCCTCGGGCCGCGCGGCGTCGGCGTCGAGGAGGACGGCGGTCGCGCCCTCGTCGGCGGCTGCCTCGCGCACGGCGTCGAGGCGGTCGGCGAGGTGGGCGCCGAGCAGGACGACGTCCATGCCGGCGGCGTCGAGGCGCACCTGGGCGATGGATCCGGCGACGGCCTCGATCTCGAGCCCGTCGGCCTCGGCGAGCGCGCGGAGGCGCTGGGCGAGGAAGGTGCTGGATGCGCCGGAGCCGCAGACGACGAGGATCCTCCCGGTCATGCTGTGCCTCCTCGCGTCGTCGCTGGTCGTCCCATCGTGCTCCCCGGGACGCGCCGCGTGCCAGCAGATCCGCTTCCGCGGGGTAGGAAGACGAGGCCGGCGCGCGTCCCGGCGGGCATCGGGGGCGGGAGCGGATGGTTGACTCGTCTCCGAGAGCGGCGCTCTCCGTCCGCCGCCCGAGGGGACGCGAGCCGCCGCGCAGGGAGACGGACATGCTGAGCGAGAACCACGAGAGGCTGCTGGACTACCTGTCCGCGGCCGACCGCTGGGTCGAGGCCGGCGAGCTCGCGGACCGCCTCGGGGTCACCACGCGCAGCGTCCGCACCTACGTCCAGGCGGTGCGGGAGCGCTCGACCGTCGCCATCGCCTCCTCCCCCGACGGCTACCGGATCGACGCGGGCAGCTACGCCCGCCACCTCGGGACGCGCCCGACCGGCGACCAGCAGGGCACCCCGCGCGACCGCCTGCACGCGCTCGTCCGCCGCCTCGGCGACGCGCCCGACGGCCTCGACGTCTTCGCGCTCGCGGGCGAGCTGCACGTGAGCGACTCCACCGTCGAGGCGGACCTCCGCAAGGTGCGCGCGCTCGTCGAGGACGCCGGTCTCGCCCTCCGCCGCACGGGATCCACCGTCGTGCTCGAGGGCTCGGAGCGCGACTTCCGCCGGCTGCTGTCGCGCATGTTCCGCGACGAGAGCGCGCAGGGCTTCCTGCCGCTCGAGACCGTGCAGCGGGAGTTCGCGTCCGACTCGCTGCGCGCCTTCAAGACGGATCTCGTCCGCGAGCTCACGGAGGGCGGCTTCTTCGTGAACGAGTACGGCGTCGACAACGTGCTGCTGCACGTGGCGATCGCGGTCGACCGGCTGGCCCGGGCACCGCGGCGGACGGACGCGGACGCGGACCTGGACCCCGCGGACGACGGCGCGCCGGGTGCCGCGCACCCGACGGCCGATGACGCGTCGACGGCGGCCCCCTCCGCCGACCCGACGGCCCTCGCGATCCGCGCCGTGCTCGCCCGCCTCCTCGCCGCCCACTTCGACGTGCCGGTGCCGGCGGGCGACGTCGCCTACCTCGCGCTCCTCGTCCGCACGCGCGTCGTGACCCCAGGCAACGAGCAGTCGCTCGCCACCGTGATGCGCGAGCACGTCGTCGAGAGCGACCTGGACGTGGTGCGCGCCATCGTCCGCCGCGTGAAGCAGGAGTACCTGGTGGACCTCGAGGACGAGGACTTCACGGTCCGCTTCTCGCTGCACCTCGGGAACCTGGTGGCGCGCGCCGCCGACCGCTCCTTCTCCCGCAACCCGCTCGCCCGATCCATCAAGACCTCCTACCCGATGACCTACGAGATCGCGGTGTTCATCGCGAGCGAGGTGCAGCGGCGGCGCGGGATCGCGATCAACGACGACGAGATCGCGTACATCGCCCTGCACGTCGGATCCCACCGGGAGCGCGTGGCCCGACGCGACGACCGGGTCGCGTGCGCGCTCGTCTGCCCGAACTACTACGACCTGCACCAGATCATGCGCCAGCGCATCGAGCAGGCCCTCGGCGCGGACATCAGCGTGGACGCCGTCGTGACGCGCACCGACGTCGACGCAGATGCCCTGGGGGTCCAGCTCGTGATCGACGCCACCGGCACGCGTCCGCCCGCCGACGACGTCGTGGTGGTCCAGCCGCTGCCGACGCCCGACGACATCGAGTCGATCCGCCGGGCCGTCGCGCGGGTCCGCCGCCACGCGCGCCGCAGCTCCATGAAGCACGACCTGCTGCGCTTCCTCGACGAGTCGCTCTTCTTCCGCGACCTGCACGCGCCCGACGAGGAGGCGATGATCCGGCTGCTCGGCGGCAGGATGGTCGAGCAGGGCATCATCGAGCCCGAGTACATCGACGGGGCCATCGAGCGCGAGCGCCTGTCGTCGACGGCGTTCACCGACACGCTCGCCGTGCCCCACTCGCTCGCCATGACGGCGCACCGCACGGCCATCGCCATCGTGGTCAACGACGAGGCGATGCAGTGGGGCGGCAACCGCGTGCACGTGGTCGCGCTCGTCGCCTTCAGCGCGAGCGGCCGCACGAGCTTCCAGCACGTGTTCGACCAGTTCGTCGAGGTCTTCTCCGACCACCGCGACGTGCAGGCGATCATGCGGGCGTCGGGATCGCACGGCTCCTTCATCGAGGAGCTCGTCCACGTCATGGACACCTGACCGGCCGCCCCCGAGCCGCCCCGCCTACGGAGCGGGTCAGGCGGCCGCGGCGATCAGGGCGCGACGGGCGTGACGCCGAGCGGCACGAGGCGCGACGCCCCGCCGTCGGCGAGCGTGAGCACCCAGATGCCGCGCGCGTGCACGGCGACCGAGTGCTCCCAGTGGGAGGCCATGCTGCCGTCGACCGTGGCGACGGTCCAGTCGTCGTCGAGGACGCGCGTCTCCGCCTCGCCGTCGGTGATCATCGGCTCGATCGCGACGACCAGCCCGGGCTTCACCGCGGGGCCCCTGCCGCGCACGCGGTAGTTGAACACCGGCGGATCCTCGTGCATGCTCCGGCCGATGCCGTGGCCCGTGTAGTCCATGACGATGCCGAAGGCGCCCGCCGCCTCGACGCTCTCCTCGACGGCCTCGCCCACCTCGTTGAGGTGCGACGCGGTCGCGAGCCGGGCGATGCCCGCCCAGAGCGAGTCCTCGGTGACGCGGGACAGCCGCTCGCGGGCCTCGACGACGTCGGGGCGCGCGGGATCCGGCACCACGACCGTCATGGCCGAGTCCCCGTTCCAGCCGTCGATCTCCGCGCCGCTGTCCACCGAGACGATGTCGCCCGGCTGCAGCACGCGGTCGCCGGGGATGCCGTGCACGACCTCGTCGTTGACCGAGACGCACACCGTGTGGCGGTAGCCCGGCACGAGCTGGAAGTTGGAGTGGCCGCCGAGCGCGCGGATGGCGGCGTCGGCTGCGGCGTCGAGCTCGCCCGTCGTGACGCCGGGGGCGATGAGCCCGCGGACGGCGTCGAGCGACGCGGCGGTCGCGAGGCCGGGCGCGACCATGCGGCGGATCTCGTCCGGGGTCTTGTAGATCCCCGGCGTGCGGCGGAGCGCGCCCACGCCGCTACGCGCGGCCGGCGTCGGAGGAGGGACGCACGCCGCGACCCGCGAGGGCCGCGCGGATGCGCTCGGCGACCTCGTCGACCTCGCCCAGCCCGTCGACCTCGAGGAGCAGGCCGCGCTCGCGGTACACGTCGATGAGGGGGCTCGTCTCGCGGACGTAGACCTCCTGGCGGTGGCGGATCTCCTCCTCGCCGTCGTCGGCGCGGCCCTGCTCGGCAGCGCGGCGGGTGAGCCGGGCCACGACCTCCTCCTCGTCGGCGACGAGCTGGATGACGGCGTCGAGGCGCTGTCCCCACCCTTCGAGCAGCTCCTCGAGGTACGCGACCTGGGCCAGCGTGCGCGGGTAGCCGTCGAGCAGGAAGCCCTCGCGGGCGTCCTCCTCCTCGAGCCGCGCGGTGATGAGGCTGTTGGTGAGCTCGTCCGGCACGTAGTTGCCGGCGTCGACGAGCGCCTGGACCTGCTGGCCGAGCTCGGTGCGGTCCTTGATGTTCTGGCGGAAGATGTCGCCGGTGGAGACGTCGGGGATCCCGTAGTCGCCCGCGATGCGCTTCGCCTGCGTGCCCTTGCCCGCACCGGGAGGGCCGACGATCAGGAGCCGGGTCACTTGAGCAGCCCCTCGTAGTGCCGCTGCTGCAGCTGCGAGTCGATCTGCTTCACCGTCTCGAGGCCGACGCCGACCACGATCAGGATGCTCGCGCCGCCGAACGGGAAGTTCTGGTTGGCGCCGACGAGCGACAGGGCGATGAGCGGCAGGAGCGCGATGAGCCCGAGGTACAGCGAGCCCGGCAGCGTGATTCGCGTGAGCACGTAGTCGAGGTACTCGGCCGTCGGGCGTCCCGCGCGGATGCCGGGGATGAAGCCGCCGTACTTCTTCATGTTGTCGGCGACCTCCTCCGGGTTGAAGGTGATGGCGACGTAGAAGTACGTGAAGCCGACGATGAGCAGGAAGTACATCGCCATGTAGAGCGGGTGGTCGCCCGTGGTGAGGTTGTCGGTGATCCACTGCACCCACGGCGCCGGCGGCTGGCCGACGGGCGGCTGGTTGAACTGCGCGACGAGCGCGGGCAGGTACAGCAGCGACGACGCGAAGATGACGGGCACGACGCCGGCCATGTTCACCTTGATCGGGATGTAGGTGTTGTTGCCGCCGTAGGTGCGGCGGCCGACCATGCGCTTGGCGTACTGCACCGGGATGCGCCGCTGCGACTGCTCGACGTAGACGACGGCGGCGACGACGAGGAGGCCGACGAGGATCACCAGGAGGAAGACCTCCCAGCCGCGGCTCTGCTGGATGGCGATGAGCGAGGTCGGGAACGCGGCCGCGACCGACGTGAAGATGAGGAGCGACATGCCGTTGCCGATGCCGCGCTCGGTGATGAGCTCGCCCATCCACATGATGAGGCCGGTGCCGGCGGTCATCGTGATGACCATGAGCATGATCGCGTACCAGGCGTCGTTCGTGACGAGCTGCGTGCAGGCGCTGACGTTGGTCTGGCCGAAGAGCGCACCGCTGCGCGCGACCGTGATGAGCGTCGTGGACTGGAGGACCGCGAGGGCGATCGTGAGGTAGCGCGTGTACTGCGTGAGCTTGGCCTGGCCGGACTGGCCCTCCTTGTAGAGGGTGTCGAAGTGCGGGATGACCACGCGGAGCAGCTGGACGATGATCGAGGCCGTGATGTACGGCATGATGCCCAGCGCGAAGATGGAGAGCTTCAGCAGCGCACCGCCGCTGAACAGGTTGACGAGCTCGTAGAGGCCCGAGGTGCCCTGGTTGGCCGCGAGGCACGACTGCACGTTGGCGAAGTCGACGAACGGCGCCGGGATGAAGGATCCGAGGCGGAAGAGGGCGATGATGCCCAGCGTGAACCCGATCTTGCGGCGCAGATCGGGGGTGCGGAAGATCCTGACGACGGCGCTCAACACGGAGGGTGTCCTGCTTTCTGTGGGAGGTCCGCCGGGAGGCGGGGGTCGGGCCGACCCGATGCGGCCCCAGGTGCCGGTAGGGGCGGTCGGTTGCCCGACCGCCCCTGCCGTTGCGTCCTGTAGTGCTACTTGACGGAGCCGCCTGCTGCGACGATCTTCTCCGCTGCGGAGCCGGAGACCTTGTCGACCGCAACCGTCAGCTTAACCGAGATGTCGCCGTCCCCGAGGACCTTGACCTTCTCGTTCTTGCGCACGGCACCCTTGGCGACCAGGTCGCTCGTGGTGACGTCGCCGCCGTCGGGGTAGAGCGCGGCGAGCTTCTCCAGGTTCACGACCTGGTACTCGACGCGGAACGGGTTCTTGAACCCGCGGAGCTTCGGGGTGCGCATGTGCAGCGGCATCTGCCCACCCTCGAAGCCGACGCGGACCGTGTAGCGGGCCTTCGTGCCCTTGGTGCCACGACCCGCGGTCTTGCCCTTCGAGCCCTCACCGCGGCCGACACGCTGGCGTGCCTTCTTGGCCCCGGCGGCGGGACGGAGGTGGTGGACCTTGAGGACCTGCTCGCGCTTGACCGTCTCCGTCGAGCCGACCGTGGTCGTCTCGGCGGAAGCGGCCGCAGCGGCGGCGGGCGCCTTCGCGGTCTTCTTGGGTGCGGCCTTGGGCGCCTTCACGGGCGCCTCGGCCGACTCGTTCTTCTCAGCCATCAGTCGATCTCCTCCACCTTCACCAGGTGCGCCACGGTGTTCACGTACCCGCGGTTCTGGGCGTTGTCCTCACGGACCACCACGGCACCGATGCGACGGAGCCCGAGGCTCCGCAGGGTGTCGCGCTGGTTCTGCTTCTCGCTGATCTTGGACTTGATCTGCGTCACTCGGAGCTGAGCCATCAGACACCTGCCTTCGCGTCGGCCTCGGCGCGCTGGGCGCGGAGGATGCGGGCCGGGACGACCTGCTCGAGCTCGAGCCCACGACGAGCTGCGACGGCGCGCGGCTCCTCGAGCTGCTTGAGCGCCTCGACCGTGGCGTGCACGATGTTGATCGTGTTCGACGATCCGAGCGACTTGCTCAGCACGTCGTGGATGCCGGCGCACTCGAGCACCGCGCGGACGGGGCCACCGGCGATGACGCCGGTACCCGCGGACGCGGGGCGCAGGAGGACGACTCCGGCGGATGCCTCACCCTGCACGGCGTGCGGGATGGTCAGGCCGATGCGCGGGACGCGGAAGAAGTTCTTCTTCGCCTCCTCGACGCCCTTGGAGATGGCGGTCGGGACCTCGCGGGCCTTGCCGTAGCCGACGCCGACCAGTCCGTTGCCGTCTCCGACGATCACGAGCGCGGTGAAGCTGAAGCGACGACCGCCCTTGACGACCTTGGACACGCGGTTGATGGTGACGACGCGCTCCAGGAACTGGCTCTTGTCGGCATCACGGCCACCGCGGCTGTCGCGGCCGCCCTGGTTGCGATCGCGTCCGCCACGACGGCCCTCACGGCCCTCGTTCTGCGCGGGTGCGGTGGACGCCGCGGTCTCGACGGGCGTCTCCGCCACTGCCACGACCTCGGGCTCCTTGTTGTTGTTCTCGGCTGCGCTCACAGGCTCAGACCACCCTCTCGAGCTCCTTCGGCGATGGCCGCGACGCGTCCTGCGTAGCGGTTGCCACCACGATCGAATACGACGCTCTCCACGCCGGCCGCCTTGGCGCGCTCGGCGACGAGCTCGCCGACCTTGCGCGACTTGGCGGTCTTGTCGCCGTCGAACGTGCGCATGTCGGCCTCGAGGGTCGACGCGGACGCGACGGTGTGACCACGGCTGTCATCGACGACCTGCACGAAGACGTGACGGGCCGAACGGGTGACGACCAGGCGCGGACGCAGCTCGGTACCCTCGACCTTCTTGCGCAGGCGTGCGTGCCTGCGGCCGCGGGCGGCGGACTTGCTTTTTCCTCTAACTCCGAGAGCCATGATCACTTACCACTCTTTCCGGCCTTGCGGCGAACGTTCTCGCCGGCGTAGCGGACGCCCTTGCCCTTGTAGGGCTCGGGCTTGCGAATCTTGCGGATGTTGGCGGCCGTCTCGCCGACGAGCTGCTTGTCGATGCCGACGACGGTCATCTTGTTGACGCCCTCGACGGTGAAGCTGATGCCCGCGGGCGCCTCGACGTACACCGGGTGGGAGAAGCCGAGCGCGAACTCGACGCCCTTGTCCTTGAGCGCGACGCGGTAACCCGTGCCGACGATCTCGAGGCCCTTGGTGTAGCCGGTGGTGACGCCGACGATGTTGTTCGCGATGAGGCTGCGCGTGAGGCCGTGGAGCGAACGCGACTCGCGCTCGTCGTCGGGACGGGTGACGAGCACCTGTCCGTCCTGGACCTCGGCGCGGATGGGCTGCGCGATGGTGAGGCTCAGCTCGCCCTTCGGGCCCTTGACCGTGACGTGCTGGCCGTCCACGGCGACGTCGACCCCTGCGGGGACGTCGATGGGGAGTCTTCCGATGCGTGACATGGCGTTACCACACGTAGGCGAGGACTTCCCCACCCACGCCCTTCTTCGCAGCCTGGCGGTCCGTGAGGAGCCCCGAGGAGGTGGACAGGATGGCGACCCCGAGGCCACCGAGGACCTGGGGGATCTCCGCGGACTTCGCGTACACGCGCAGTCCGGGCTTCGACACGCGCTTGATGCCCCGGATGGAGCGCTCGCGGTCGGGGCCGAACTTGAGGCTGAGCGTCAGCGTCTGGCCGACGCGGGCGTCCGCGACGTCCCAGCCGGCGATGAAGCCCTCGGACTTGAGGATGTCGGCGATGTGCGACTTGAGCTTGGAGTGCGGCATGGAGACCGTGTCGTGGTGCGCGGAGTTCGCGTTCCGGAGTCGGGTCAGCATGTCAGCGACCGGGTCGGTCATTGTCATATCTGGTGGTGCCTCTCTCGCCTGGTTTCGTTCATCCGGACACGGATGACGACCTGTGGTGGTGGCGGCGCCGGGCGGAGGTGCCCGGCGCCGATCGTGCGGTGATGCGGTCGTGCTGGTCGTGCGGGTGGAGCTGGTGCTGCGTCTGACGCAGCTGGTTACGGCGTGTTCTCGGGCGTCTGGAACGGGAAGCCGAGCGCCTTGAGCAGCGCGCGTCCCTCGTCGTCCGTCCGAGCGGTCGTGACGACCGTGATGTCCATGCCGCGGACCCGGTCGATGCGGTCCTGGTCGATCTCGTGGAACATGGACTGCTCGTTGAGACCGAACGTGTAGTTGCCGTTGCCGTCGAACTGCTTCGGGCTGAGCCCGCGGAAGTCGCGGATGCGGGGCAGGGCGAGGGACAGCAGGCGGTCGAGGAACTCCCACATGCGGTCGCCGCGCAGCGTCACGTGGGTGCCGATGGCCTGGCCCTCACGCAGCTTGAACTGGGCGATCGACTTGCGGGCCTTCGTGACCTGCGGCTTCTGGCCCGTGATCTTGGTGAGGTCGGCGACCGCGCCGTCGATGATCTTGCCGTCACGTGCGGCGTCGCCGACGCCCATGTTCACGACGATCTTCGTGAGCCCGGGCACCTGGTGCACGTTCGTGAAGCCGAGATCAGCGGTCAGCTGGCTGACGATCTCGGTGCGGTACTTCTGCTTCAGGCGCGGGAGCTGCGTGCCCTCGGCCGTGTCAGCGGTTGCGGTGTCGGTCATTGCTAGAGGTCCTTACCTGACTTCTTGGCGTAGCGGACGCGGACGGTCTTGGAGACCCCGTCCTTCTCGACCTGCTCGGTCCGGAAGCCGACTCGCGTGGGCTTCTTGGACTCGGGGTCGACGAGCGCGACGTTGGAGATGTGGATGGGCGCCTCGATGGTCTCGATGCCGCCGGTCTTGGAGCCGCGCTGCGTCTGGCCGACGCGGACGTGCTTCGTGACGAAGTTCACGCCCTCGACGACGACGCGGTTGCGCTCGACCAGGACGGACAGGACGCGGCCCTGCTTGCCCCGGTCGCCGCCCTTGGCCTGCGTGCGACCCGTGATGACCTGCACGAGGTCACCCTTCTTGATGTTCGCCATGACTAAATGACCTCCGGTGCCAGCGAGATGATCTTCATGAACTTCTTGTCCCGGAGCTCGCGGCCCACCGGTCCGAAGATGCGGGTGCCGCGGGGCTCCCCGTTGCTGTTCAGGATGACGGCGGCGTTCTCGTCGAACTTGATGTACGAGCCGTCGGGACGGCGCGTCTCCTTCTTGGTGCGGACGATGACGGCCTTGACGACCTCGCCCTTCTTGACGTTTCCGCCGGGGATCGCGTCCTTGACGGTCGCGACGATGACGTCACCGAGACCGGCGTAGCGGCGACCCGAGCCACCGAGCACGCGGATGGTCAAGATCTCCTTGGCACCCGTGTTGTCCGCGATCTTGAGGCGGGATTCCTGCTGAATCACTGTTGCTCCTTATCCAAGCAGCCGGGGCTACTTGGCCTTCTCGAGGATCTCGACCAGGCGCCAGCGCTTGGAGGCGCTGAGGGGACGGGTCTCGTTGATCAGGACCAGGTCGCCGATGCCGGCGGTGTTCGCCTCGTCGTGCGCCTTGACCTTGGAGGTGCGGCGGATGACCTTGCCGTACAGCGGGTGCTTCACGCGGTCCTCGACCTCGACGACGATGGTCTTGTCCATCTTGTCGCTGGTGACGTAGCCACGACGGGACTTGCGGTAGCCGCGCTCGGCCGTCGCGGTGTCAGCCGTGTTCTTCTCTTCGGCGTTCGCCATGATCAAGCCTCCTCAGCCTTCTCGGTGACGGCGGTGTCGTCGGCCTTCGCGGCCTTCTTCGTCGCCTTCTTCTTCTCGGGCTTCTCGGGGACCTCGACGGGGGCGGGCGTGGCACGGATGCCCAGCTCGCGCTCGCGGATGACCGTGTAGATCCGAGCGATGTCGCGCTTGACCGCGCGGAGGCGGCCGTGGCTGTCGAGCTGACCGGTGGCCGACTGGAAGCGCAGGTTGAACAGCTCCTCCTTGGCCTTCTTCAGCTCTTCGACGAGTCGCTCGTCCTCGAAAGTGTCCAGCTCGACGGGGGCGAGCTCCTTGGAACCGATCGCCATTATGCGTCGCCTTCCTCGCGCTTGATGATGCGTGCCTTGAGGGGCAGCTTGTGGATGGCCCGGGTGAGCGCCGCACGCGCGGTCTCCTCGTCGACGCCGGAGAGCTCGAAGAGCACACGACCCGGCTTGACGTTCGCGACCCACCACTCGACCGAGCCCTTGCCGGAACCCATGCGGGTCTCGGCGGGCTTCTTGGTGAGCGGACGGTCCGGGAAGATGTTGATGTAGACGTTGCCGCCGCGCTTGACGTATCGCGTCATGGCGATTCGAGCGGACTCGATCTGGCGGTTGGTCACGTAGGCGGGCGTGAGGGCCTGGATGCCGTACTCGCCGAACGAGACGACGGTGCCGCCGGTCGCGTGGCCGGTACGACCCGGGTGGTGCTGCTTGCGGTGCTTGACCTTGCGGGGGATCAACATGATTACGCCTCAACTCCTGCTGCGGCGACCGGCGCTGCCTCGGCGGCCGGCGCGGTGCGCGGCGCGTTGGTGCGGCGATCTCCGGTTCGACCGTCGGAACGGTCGTTACGACGCTCCGGGCGCGACGACTTCTGGTTCGCCTGCTCCCGAGCGAGATCCTTGTTGGTGATGTCGCCCTTGTAGACCCAGACCTTCACGCCGATGCGGCCGAAGGACGTGCGGGCCTCGTAGAAGCCGTAGTCGATGTTCGCGCGGAGGGTGTGCAGGGGCACGCGGCCCTCGCGGTAGAACTCCGAGCGGCTCATCTCGGCGCCGCCGAGGCGGCCCGACACCTGGATGCGGACGCCCTTGGCGCCGGCGCGCTGCGCGCCCTGCAGGCCCTTGCGCATCGCACGGCGGAACGCCACACGACCCGCGAGCTGCTCGGCGATGCCCTGGGCGACCAGCTGCGCCTCGGCCTCGGGGTTCTTCACCTCGAGGATGTTCAGCTGGATCTGCTTGCCCGTGAGCTTCTCGAGGTCGGCGCGGATGCGCTCGGCCTCGACGCCGCGGCGGCCGATGACGATGCCCGGGCGGGCCGTGTAGATGTCCACGCGGACACGGTCACGGGTGCGCTCGATCTCGATGCGCGCCACACCGGCGCGGTCGAGGCTCGTCTTGAGCATGGTGCGGATGCGCACGTCCTCGGCGACGTAGTCGCTGTAACGCTGCCCCTTCTTCGTGCTGTCCGAGAACCAACGCGACACGTGGTCGGTCGTGATCCCGAGACGGAACCCGTACGGGTTGACCTTCTGTCCCATTACTTGCTCGCCTTCTTCGTGGTCGTCGCCACGTCCGCCTCATCCGGCGTCGCGAGGACGACCGTGATGTGGCTGGTGCGCTTGTTGATACGGAATGCGCGACCCTGTGCGCGCGGCTGGAACCGCTTGAGGGTGGTGCCCTCGTCCACGAACGCCTTGGCGATGTAGAGGTCCTGCTCCGCGAGGAAGCTGTTGGACGCGTCGGCCTTGACCCGCGCGTTCGCCATGGCCGAGGCCACCAGCTTGTAGATCGGCTCGCTCGCGCCCTGCGGCGCGAACTTCAGGATGGCCAGGGCCTCCTCGGCCTGCTTGCCACGGATCATGTCCACGACGCGACGGGCCTTCTGGGGGGTGACGCGGATGTGACGCACGCGTGCGATCGACTCCACCATTTCTCTCCTCCTTCTCGTCGCCGCGTTAGCGGCGACGACCCTTCTTGTCGTCCTTCACGTGGCCGCGGAAGGTGCGCGTGAGCGCGAACTCGCCGAGCTTGTGTCCGACCATGGACTCCGTGACGAACACGGGGACGTGCTTGCGACCGTCGTGCACCGCGATGGTGTGACCCAGCATCGCCGGGATGATCATCGAGCGGCGCGACCAGGTCTTGATCACGTTCTTGCTGCTGGCCTCGTTCGCCGAGATCACCTTGCGGAGCAGGTGGTCGTCGACGAAGGGGCCCTTCTTCAGACTGCGTGGCATCTTCTACAACTCCTACTTGCGCTTCTTGCCGGCGTTGCGGCGGCGAACGATGAGCTTGTCGCTGGGCTTGTTGATGTGGCGCGTGCGGCCTTCCTTCTGGCCCCACGGGCTGACCGGGTGGCGACCACCGGAGGTCTTGCCCTCACCACCACCGTGCGGGTGGTCGACCGGGTTCATGGCGACACCGCGGACGGTCGGGCGGACGCCCTTCCAGCGCATGCGGCCGGCCTTGCCCCAGTTGATGTTCGACTGCTCGGCGTTGCCGACCTCGCCGATGGTCGCGCGGCAGCGCGCATCGACGTTGCGGATCTCGCCGGAGGGCAGGCGCAGCTGGGCGTAGGGGCCGTCCTTCGCCACGAGGCGCACGGAGGCGCCGGCGGAGCGGCCCATCTTCGCGCCGCCGCCGGGGCGGAGCTCGATGGCGTGGATGACGGTACCCGTGGGGATGTTGCGCAGCGGCAGGTTGTTGCCGGGCTTGATGTCGGCCTGGGCGCCCGACTCGATCTTGTCGCCCTGCTTCAGCTTGTTCGGCGCGATGATGTAGCGCTTCGTGCCGTCGATGAAGTGCAGGAGCGCGATGCGCGCCGTGCGGTTGGGGTCGTACTCGATGTGCGCGACGGTGGCGAGGACGCCGTCCTTGTCGTTGCGCTTGAAGTCGATGACGCGGTACTGGCGCTTGTGCCCACCACCGATGTGGCGGGTGGTGATGCGACCGGCGTTGTTGCGACCACCGTGCTTGGGGAGGGGGCGCAGCAGGGACTTCTCGGGCGTCGAACGCGTGATCTCCGCGAAGTCGGCGACGGACGAACCGCGACGACCCGGGGTCGTGGGCTTGTACTTGCGAATGGCCATTGGTGTTTTCCTAGTCCCGGTCTCAGCCGACAGTCGTGAAGATGTCGATGGAGCCCGACTTGAGGGAGACGATGGCGCGCTTGGTGTCCTTGCGCTTGCCCATCCCGAACTTGGTCCGGCGGGTCTTGCCCTGCTTGTTGAGCGTGTTGACCGACGCGACCTGCACGCCGAAGATCTTCTCGATCGCGAGCTTGATCTCGGTCTTGTTCGAGCGGGGGTCCACGATGAACGTGTACTTGCCCTGGTCGATCAGGCCGTAGCTCTTCTCGGAGACGACCGGCGCGATGATGATGTCGCGGGGATCCTTCTGGGTGGCGCTCATGCGGCAACCTCTTCCTTGGCCGTCTTCGACTCGACGAACGCGTCGAACGCGCCCTTCGTGAAGACGATGTCGTCGCTCACGAGCACGTCGTACGCGTTGAGCTGGTCGTAGGACAGCACGTGGACCGTCGGGATGTTGCGCACGCTGCGGAGGCTGACCTCGTCGGTGCGCTCCAGGACGATGAGGACGTGCTTGCTCGTGGCGATGCCCTCGAGCAGCGCGACCACGGTCTTCGTCGAGGGGACGTCTCCAGCGGAGAGGCTCTCGATGACGTGGAGGCGGGCGCCGCGCGCGCGGTCGGAGAGGGCGCCGAGCAGAGCCGCGGCGATCATCTTCTTGGGGGTGCGCTGCGAGTAGTTGCGGGGCGTGGGTCCGTGGACGATGCCACCGCCGGTCATCTGGGGGGCGCGGATCGAGCCCTGACGAGCGCGACCGGTTCCCTTCTGCTTGAACGGCTTGCGGCCGGCGCCGGAGACCTCGCCGCGGCCCTTGGTCTTGTGCGTCCCCTGGCGCGCCGCGGCGAGCTGGGCGACGACGACCTGGTGGATGAGCGGGACGTTGGTCTGCACGTCGAAGAGCGACGCGGGCAGGTCGACGGAGCCGGTGACTGCACCGGTCGCGTCGAGGACGTCGAGCTGGGTGTCGGTAGCCATGACTACTTCCCCTTCACTGCGTTGCGGACGAAGACGATGCGGCCACGCGCGCCGGGCACTGCGCCCTTGACGAGCAGGAGGCCCTTCTCGGCGTCCACGCTGTGGACGACGAGGTTCAGCACGGTGACGCGCTCGCCGCCCATGCGACCGGCCATGCGCATGCCCTTGAAGACACGGCTGGGGGTCGAGGAGGCGCCGATGGAGCCGGGCTTGCGGTGGTTGCGGTGCGAACCGTGCGAAGCGGAGACGCCCTTGAAGTTGTGGCGCTTCATGACGCCGGCGAAGCCCTTGCCCTTGCTGGTGCCGACGACGTCGACCTTGGAGCCGGGCTCGAAGGCGCCCACGGTGATCTCCTGGCCGAGCGTGTACTCGGCGAAGTCGGCCGTGCGGACCTCGGTGAGGTGGCGGCGCGGCGTGACGCCGGCCTTCTCGAAGTGGCCGGTGCTCGGCTTGTCGGCCTTGCGGGGGTCGATCTGCCCGTAGGCGATCTGGATGGCGCCGTAGCCGTCGACCTCGGGCGTGCGCACCTGGGTGACGACGTTCGGGGTGATCTGCACGACGGTCACGGGGATGAGCTTGTTGTTCTCGTCCCACACCTGCGTCATGCCCAGCTTCGTGCCGAGCAGACCGGTGAAAGTCCTGTTAGCGGTAGACATGGGTTCCCTTAGAGCTTGATCTCGATGTTGACGTCGGCCGGGAGGTCGAGTCGCATGAGCGAGTCGACCGCCTTCGGCGTCGGGTCGACGATGTCGATCAGACGCTTGTGCGTGCGCATCTCGAAGTGCTCGCGGCTGTCCTTGTACTTGTGGGGGGAACGGATCACGCAGATCACGTTCTTCTCCGTGGGCAGCGGCACCGGGCCGACGACCGTGGCGCCCGCGCGGGTCACCGTGTCGACGATCTTCCGGGCCGAGGAGTCGATGACCGAGTGGTCGTACGACTTAAGTCGGATGCGGATCTTCTGTCCCGCCATGTGTGACTCTCTCTCTTTCGTGCGTCATGCGGCCTCGGACCGTATTGGACGCGTGTGTCCCTCGCTCGGATGGCCCGGCCTCGTGGCGCGCCCCATCCGTGGTGCACCCGGGCGCGCATCGTGGGACGCGGCCTCGGGCAGCTCGTGCACCCGCCCGCATGCGGGCGCGGACGAGCGGTGCTCATCCGGTGGGTGTCGTGTGCTTCTGCTCTGCTGCCCGCGGCCTAACCTGCTCCGGGAGCGACGAGCGCTCCGAGCGGCTATGCACTGCCTGGCAGTGATCCGATGTCTCGCGCGCAGGGCGGCGTGCACCGGAATGTTGAACTAGACGAGTTTGTCATAGTCCGGCCATGCGTGCAACCCGGGCGTGTCGCGCCCACTCCCCCGTGTTTCCGGGGCTCTCGGTGCCTCGCGCGGATGGCGAGGAGCTGCCGCTCCGGTCACCGGAACAGCAGGTTCCGCAACTCCGTCTCACCCGAGGCCAGGCGCTGCGGGTCGATCGTGCGGCCGTGGGCGTACTCGTCGACGAGCCGCGGATCCACGTAGCTGTTCTTCGCGATCGTCGGGGTGTTGCTGAGCACCTCGGCGGCGTCGCGGTACGCCTGCGCGAGCGCGCGCTGCCGCTTGCCCTTGGTCGCCTCGGGACCGTGCTTCGCCAGGCTGATCGCCGCGGCGACAGTGCCGTGCAGCGTCCGGAAGTCCTTGGCGGTGAACTCGCCGCCCGTGCGCTCGCGCACGTAGTCGTTGATGTCGGCCGCGCCGAGCGGGTGCCACTCGCCGCCGTCCTCGTAGGCCAGCAGCCGCGCGTTCGGACCGCGCTCCTGCAGGCCACCGACGACCTGCACGAGGTCGTGGTCCCGGATGTCGCTCGACCACTCCTGCCCGCTCTTCGCCGGGAACTCGAGGTGCACGGTGTCCTCGTGCACAGTGACGTGCGAGCACAGCAGCGTCGACAGGCCGTGGCTGCCGTTCGACTCGGTGTAGCGCTCGCTGCCGACGCGGAGGCTGCCCGTGTCGAGCATCCGGAAGCCGGCGGCCAACGCGCGCTCGCGGGTGAAGCCGTCCTGGCGGAGGTGGATGGTGACCTGGCGCCGCGCGGCGGGGAGCGACTCGGCCAGCTGCAGCGCGCGGTCGAACTTGATCCGGTCCTTCTGCTCGCGCCAGGTCGGGTGGTAGATGTACTGCCGCCGTCCGGCGCTGTCCATGCCCGTGGCCTGCACGTGGCCGTTCTCGTAGGGCGCGATCCAGACGTCGGTCCAAGCCGGCGGGATGCCGAGGTGGTCCATGCGCGCGCGCAGCTCCTTGTCGGTGACGCGGTTCCCGTCGGAGTCGAGGTAGGTCCAGCCCTTGCCCGAGCGCCTGCGCGTGTAGCCCTTGCCGGTGGCGTCGCTGCGCCGGAGTCTGACCATTGGTCGAACCTACGCGCAGCGCGGCCATCGATTAGGGCACGATGCGACAGCTCCCGGCCAGCCGTGACACATCGCCACGCCTCAACGGCCGACAGGGCCGGGCCATGACGGCCCGACCCTGTCGGAGGTGGTGCTGGTGGAGCTGGGTGCTACTTGACGATCTTCGTGACCGTGCCGGCGCCGACGGTGCGGCCACCCTCGCGGATGGCGAAGCCGAGGCCCTCCTCCATGGCGATCGGCTGGATCAGCGCGACGTTCATGTCGGTGGTGTCGCCGGGCATGACCATCTCGGTGCCCTCGGGCAGCGTGATGACGCCGGTGACGTCGGTGGTGCGGAAGTAGAACTGGGGACGGTAGTTCGCGTAGAACGGGTTGTGACGCCCGCCCTCCTCCTTGGAGAGGATGTACGCGGTGCCCTCGAAGTCCGTGTGCGGCGTGACCGAACCCGGCTTGACGATGACCTGGCCGCGCTCGACGTCCTCGCGCTTGGTGCCGCGGAGCAGGAGCCCGCAGTTCTCGCCGGCCCAGGCCTCGTCGAGCTGCTTGTGGAACATCTCGATGCCCGTGACGGTGGTCTTGACGGTGGGACGGATGCCCACGATCTCGACGTCCGAGTTGATGGCGAGGGTGCCGCGCTCGGCGCGACCCGTGACGACGGTTCCACGACCGGTGATCGTGAAGACGTCCTCGACGGGCATGAGGAACGGCTTGTCCTTGTCGCGGACGGGCTCGGGGATGGACTCGTCGACGGCCTCCATGAGCTTGACGATCTGCTCGACCCACTTCTCGTCGCCCTCGAGCGCCTTGAGGCCGGAGACCTGGACGACGGGGGCGTTGTCGCCGTCGAAGTCCTGGCTGGAGAGCAGCTCGCGGACCTCGAGCTCGACGAGCTCGAGGATCTCCTCGTCGTCGACCATGTCCGACTTGTTGAGCGCGACGAGCAGGTACGGCACGCCGACCTGCTTCGCGAGCAGCACGTGCTCGCGCGTCTGCGCCATGGGGCCGTCGGTGGCGGCGACCACGAGGATCGCGCCGTCCATCTGGGCGGCGCCCGTGATCATGTTCTTGATGTAGTCAGCGTGACCCGGGGCGTCGACGTGAGCGTAGTGACGCTTGGGCGTCTCGTACTCGACGTGCGAGATGTTGATCGTGATGCCGCGCTGGCGCTCCTCGGGAGCGGAGTCGATGGACGCGAAGTCGCGCTGCACGTTGGTCGCCGACGGGTACTTGTCCGCCAGGACCTTGGAGATCGCTGCCGTCAGCGTCGTCTTGCCGTGGTCGACGTGACCGATCGTTCCGATGTTGACGTGCGGCTTGGTCCGCTCGAACTTGGCCTTACCCACTGTGGGTCCTCCTCAGGACTCGGTTGCGGGGCGTCCGGGTGTTCCCGGACGCCCTGCGTGTTGGAGATCTTGCTTATGGTACTGAAACGGCGGATGCCGCTCGAACTGGAGGGCTACTCGCCCTTGTTCTTCTGGACGATCTCGTCGGCGACAGCCTTCGGGACCTCGGCGTAGCTGCCGAAGCTCATCGAGTACACCGCGCGGCCCGAGGTCTTGCTCCTCAGGTCGCCGACGTAGCCGAACATCTCCGACAGGGGGACGTTCGCGGTGATGACCTTCACGCCGCTCGCGTCCTCCATGGCCTGGATCTGGCCGCGACGGGAGTTCAGGTCGCCGATGACGTCGCCCATGTACTCCTCGGGCGTGCGGACCTCGACGGCCATGAGCGGCTCGAGCAGCACGGGCTTCGCCTTGCGCGCGGCCTCCTTGAAGGCCATCGAGCCGGCGATCTTGAACGCCATCTCCGAGGAGTCGACGTCGTGCGCGGCGCCGTCGAGCAGCGTCGCCTTCACGCCGACCATCGGGTAGCCGGCGAGGATGCCGACCTGGAGCGCGTCCTGGATGCCCGCGTCCACCGACGGGATGTACTCCCGGGGGACGCGACCGCCGGTGACCTTGTTGTCGAACTCGTAGGTCTTCTCCGCGGTCACCTCCATGGGCTCGATCTTGATCTGGATCTTGGCGAACTGCCCGGATCCACCCGTCTGCTTCTTGTGCGTGAAGTCGTGCTTGTCGACCGTGCCGCGGATGGTCTCGCGGTACGCGACCTGCGGCTTGCCGACGTTCGCCTCGACGTTGAACTCGCGCTTCATGCGGTCGACCAGGATGTCGAGGTGGAGCTCGCCCATGCCCTTGATGACCGTCTGACCGGTCTCCTGGTTCTGCTCGGTGCGGAAGGTCGGGTCCTCCTCGGCGAGCTTCTGGATGGCGACACCCAGCTTCTCCTGGTCGGCCTTCGTCT
This sequence comes from Clavibacter sp. A6099, assembly GCF_021919125.1. NCBI lineage: Bacteria > Bacillati > Actinomycetota > Actinomycetes > Micrococcales > Microbacteriaceae > Clavibacter > Clavibacter seminis. The sequence continues at coordinate 2,879,732 of NZ_CP083439.1, forward strand.
TCGGCTCGATCGCGACCTCGATGACGGGCTCGGGGAACGTCATCGACTCGAGGACGATCTGGTCCTGCGGGTCGCAGAGCGTGTCGCCCGTGGTCGTGTCCTTGAGGCCGATGACCGCGTAGATGTGACCGGCGGTGACCGAGTCGACCGGGTTCTCCTTGTTGGAGTGCATCTGGAAGATCTTCCCGATGCGCTCCTTCTTGCCCTTGGTCGAGTTGATGACCTGCGAGCCGCTCGCGATGGTGCCCGAGTAGACGCGGACGTACGTGAGGCGACCGAAGAACGGGTGCACCGCGACCTTGAACGCGAGCGCCGAGAAGGGCTCGGTCGAGTCGGGCTTGCGGATGATGATCTTCTCCTCGTCGCGCACGTCGTGGCCCTCCATGGGGGGCACGTCGAGCGGGCTGGGGAGGTAGTCGATGACCGCGTCGAGCATCGGCTGGACGCCGCGGTTCTTGAACGCGGAACCGCAGAGCACGGGGTAGATCTCGCTGTTGACGGTGAGCTTGCGGATGGCGGCCTTGATCTCCGCCACCGTCAGCTCCTCGCCGCCGAAGTACTTCTCGAGCAGCGCGTCGTCGGTCTCGGCGACGGTCTCGAGCAGCTTGGCCCGGTACTCGTCCGCCTTGTCCTGCAGATCCGCGGGGATCTCCTCGATGTCGTACTTCGCACCGAGCTCGACGTCTCCCTTGGAGTCGCCGCGCCACGTCAGCGCGCGCATCTCGACGAGGTCGATGACGCCCTCGAAGCCGCTCTCGGAGCCGATGGGCAGCTGGATGACCAGCGGCTTCGCGCCGAGGCGGTTGATGATCGTGTCGACCGTGAAGTAGAAGTCGGCGCCGAGCTTGTCCATCTTGTTGACGAAGCAGATGCGCGGCACGTCGTACTTGTCGGCCTGGCGCCACACCGTCTCGGACTGGGGCTCGACGCCCTCCTTGCCGTCGAACACGGCGACCGCACCGTCGAGGACGCGGAGCGAACGCTCCACCTCGACGGTGAAGTCGACGTGCCCGGGGGTGTCGATGATGTTGATCTGGTTCTTGTTCCAGAAGCACGTCGTCGCGGCGGACGTGATCGTGATGCCGCGCTCCTGCTCCTGGGCCATCCAGTCCATCGTGGCGGCGCCGTCGTGGACCTCGCCGATCTTGTGAGTGATGCCCGTGTAGTACAGGATGCGCTCGGTGGTGGTGGTCTTGCCGGCATCGATGTGAGCCATGATGCCGATGTTGCGGACCTTGTTCAGGTCGGTGAGCACGTCCTGTGCCACAGGTTCCTCCGAAAGGGGTTGGTGGTGCTGTCGAACGAGGTGGACGACTACCAGCGGTAGTGCGCGAAGGCCTTGTTCGACTCGGCCATCTTGTGGGTGTCCTCGCGGCGCTTGACCGCGGCACCGAGGCCGTTCGACGCGTCGAGGATCTCGTTGGTGAGACGCTCGGTCATCGTCTTCTCGCGACGCGACTTGGCGTACGTCGTGAGCCAGCGGAGCGCGAGGGTGTTCGCGCGGTGCGGCTTGACCTCGATCGGCACCTGGTAGGTGGAGCCACCCACGCGGCGCGAGCGGACCTCCAGGGCCGGGCGGACGTTGTCGAGCGCCTTCTTCAGCGTGACGACGGCGTCCTGGCCGTTCTTCGCGGCGACGCCGGCGAGGGCGTCGTAGACGATCTTCTCGGCGAGGCCCTTCTTGCCGTCGAGCAGGATCTTGTTGACGAGCTGGCTGACGATCGGCGCACCGTAGACGGGATCTGCGACGACAGGGCGCTTGGGGGCGGGACCCTTGCGAGGCATTACTTCTTCTCCATCTTCGCGCCGTACCGGCTGCGAGCCTGCTTGCGGTTCTTCACGGCCTGGGTGTCGAGCGCGCCGCGGACGATCTTGTAGCGCACGCCGGGGAGGTCCTTCACGCGACCGCCGCGGACGAGGACCATGGAGTGCTCCTGCAGGTTGTGGCCCTCACCGGGGATGTAGGCCGTCACCTCCTGGCCGTTGCTGAGCTTGACGCGGGCGACCTTGCGCAGGGCCGAGTTCGGCTTCTTGGGCGTGGTCGTGTAGACGCGGGTGCAGACGCCGCGCTGCTGGGGGTTCGCCTTCAGGGCGGGCGCCTTGGTCTTGACGACCTTGGGCGTGCGGCCCTTGCGGACCAGCTGCTGGATGGTGGGCACTACGGGACTCCTCGATGCTGCACGGTGACAGCGGGTTGATGGTCAGCATTCGACGCCCGCGAGCGGGGATCGAGTTCAACTGGACCCGCGCGTCCGTCGCCCACGGGAGTGGGAGGCGCCGGCGGGTATGCCGTGGGGGCCGGCCGAATGGACGAACCCTGGTCGGTGCGCTCCTGGCCCGCTCGGCGCACCGACTTCACGGCACGACACGAGCGCACGCCTGAGCGCACACCCCCGCAACGATACAGTTCCGCGACTCGCCGGTCAAACGGTGGACGAGGGGCCGCGGGTGGCCAGCGCGACGGCGCCGAGGCCCAGCAGCGCCGAGATCCCCAGCACGGCGACGCCGAACGGATCCACGAGGTGGCGGACGGCGAACGCGAGGCTCGCGAACACGTCCGTCCCGCCCAGGAGGCGGAGCACGGCGCCGACGATCCCGTACGCGAGCCAGGCGCCGACGCCCCAGCCGATCACGGGCAGGACGGGAATTCGCCGTTCGCGGTCGGCCTCGCGCGTGGTGCGGATCAGGCCGACGGCGAAGACCAGCGTGGCGCTCACGACCATCACGGGTCCGAGGAGGACCCCGGCGTCGCGCTCGGGGATCACCTCGTCACCGCCGAGCAGGGCCACGAAGCCGAAGACGCACACGACGAGCGCGACGTGCATGACGGCGGCCAGGAGGGGGATCACTCCCCCAGCCTGACACGCGTCAGCGGTGGTCCGGCTGCTCCGCCAGCTTGCGGTCGTACTCGGCGCGGGCTTCGGCGTTCTTCGCCTTGACGCGGCGGCCACGCGCGCTGATGCCGGCGCCGAGCCACGTGACGAGCTCGCGGGCGAGGAAGCCCGCGAGGATCCCGTCGGGGAAGGTCACGGTGCGCTGGAGCAGGAGCGCCTGCTCCGACGGGGCGAGGTCCATGACGCCGCCCTGGAGGAGGCGCGTGCCGACGTACGCGGCGTAGACGAGGATCGCGACCGGCAGGCCCCCGAGGACGAACGCCCACCACTTGCCCCGGTTGACCAGGAGCGCGAGCAGGACGAAGAACACGAGGAACGCGATCGTGGGCACGTAGAAGACGGGCGACGCGATGTAGCGGCCGAAGACGTCGCCGAACGCGTCGGGGTTGCGCACCGAGGCGAGGAGCGCGGTGCCCAGCGAGTAGAGCAGGGCGAAGAGGATGGCGGCGACGATCGCGATGAGCACGCCGAAGCCGCGGTTGCCGCGCTTCTCCGGCGGGACGGGGGCCTGCACGTAGATGGGCTGCGACTGCGACTGGCGCGCGGTCTCCTCGTCGCGGGCGCGGCGGTCGCGCTCCTCGCGCTCGCGGGCGTCGGCCTCGCGAGCCTCACGCTCGCGGCGCTCCCGGTCCTCGACGTCGCGCTGGCGGGCCTCGGCCTCACGGGCCTCCGCCTCACGCGCCTCCGCCTCACGCGCCTCCGCCTCGCGGGCCTCGCGCTCGCGGTCGTCGCGCGCTCGGGCCTCCGCCACGCGGGCCTCGGACTCGCGTCGCTCGCGCTCGCGCGCGTCGTGGTCCTCGTCGACCGGGGCGGCGAACGCCGTCTGGTCGAAGGTCGAGGTGTCGGAGTCGGCGCCCCGGTCGGCGGGGCCGTCGTCGAAGGCGGCTGCGGCGCGCTCGTCCGGGGTGCGGGGATCCAGCGGCTGGTCGGCCTCGTCGGGCTGTCGGTGCGGGGCGGGCCTGTCGTCGGTCATGGCACGAACCTACCTCGGCGGCGCTCCGCTGCCCGGGCGGCGTGCCGGGGAGGGGCGAGATGGGAGCGAGCGGCTAGAAGGGCTCGAGGAGCCGCTGCAGGAAGCGGCGCGTGCGCTCCTCGGTCGGGTGCTGCAGGACCTCGGACGGGTGCCCGCGCTCGACCACCACGCCGCCGTCCATGAACACGACCTCGTCTGCCACCTGGCGGGCGAAGGCCAGCTCGTGCGTGACGATCACCATCGTCCACGCCTCGTCGGCGAGCTCCTTGATGACGCTGAGCACCTCGCCCACGAGCTCGGGGTCGAGGGCGGACGTCGGCTCGTCGAACAGGAGGATCTGCGGCCGGAGCGCCAGCGCGCGCACGATCCCCACGCGCTGCTGCTGCCCGCCGGACAGCTGGAACGGGTGCTGGTCCCGCTTGTCGGCGAGGCCGACGCGCGCGAGGAGCTCCTCAGCCTCCCGGGTCGCCTCGGCGACGGGTCGTCGCTGGACCTGCACGGGGCCCTCGATGACGTTCTCCAGGACGGTCTTGTGCGGGAACAGGTTGTACTGCTGGAAGACCATCGCCGAGCGGTCGCGCAGGGCGAGCAGCTCGCGGTGCCTCGGCTTCGCGGCGAAGTCGACGCGGAGGGGGCCGGTCGTGCGGGATCGGGAGTCGGCGTCGGCCGCGGCGACCTCGACGACGCCCTCCTCGGGCACCTCGAGGCCGTTGAGGGAGCGCAGGACCGTCGTCTTGCCGGATCCGCTCGGGCCGATGAGCGCGGTCACGCCGCCGCGGCGGACCTCGAGGTCGATGGAGCGGAGGACCTCGTTGTCGCCGAACGACTTGCGGAGGCCGCGGACGGTGAGGACGGGTTCGCCGGGCGTCCGGTGCGGGGCGGGCGCGGGATCGACGGGATCAGTGGGCGACATACCGGTCGAGCCTCCTCTCGAGTCGGGTCTGCGCGAACGACAGCACGAGGCAGACGAGCCAGTAGATCAGCGCCGCCTCGAGGTACAGCAGCATGTACTCGAAGGTGGACGACGCGATGAGCTGCGCCTGCTTGAAGAGCTCGGTCACGAGGATCACCGAGGCGAGGGACGTGTCCTTCACCAGGCTGATGAACGTGTTCGACAGCGGCGGCACGGACACGCGGGCGGCCTGCGGCACGATGATGCGGCGCAGCGTCAGGGCGCGGGACATGCCGATGGTGTGGCCGGCCTCCCACTGCCCGCGCGGCACCGAGAGGATCGACGCGCGGATGATCTCCGCCGCGTACCCGCCGACGTTCACCGACAGGGCGATGACCGCGCTCGGCCACGGCGGCAGGACCACGCCGATGGACGGCAGGCCGTAGAAGATCACGAAGAGCTGCACCAGGAGCGGGGTGCCGCGCACGACCGAGATGTAGAAGCGCGCGATGCCGGACACGAGCCGGTTGCCGTAGAGCCGCATGAGCGCGAGGCCCAGCGCGATGGCGAGGCCGAGGGCGAAGGTGACGAGGGCGAGCGGGATGGTGCCGCGGATCGTCTCGAGCGCGAGCGGCCCGAAGGACGACCAGAACAGGTCCCACTCCCTCGACATGCGATCCCCTCGTCTCGTCCTCGTCCGTCAGCGTACGCGGCGGACTACTGCGAGACGTCCGCGCCGAAGTACTTCTCGGAGATCGACGCGAGCGTGCCGTCGGCGCGCAGGTCGGCGAGGGCCTGGTCGACCGCGGTCACGAGGTCGTCGCTGCCCTTGCGGAAGACGAGCGCGCTGAGCGACGGGTCGTCGGTCTCCGCGGCGACCTCCAGGTCGGAGTCGCCCTGCTGCTTCTGGTAGTCGAGCAGCGTCAGGCGGTCGTTGATCGTCGCGTCGACGCGGCCCTGCTGGAGGAGCGTCACCGCCTGCGCGAAGCCCTCGACGGCCTCGACCTTGGCGCCGCTCTGGGTCGCGAGCTCGTTCCAGTTGCTCGTGAGCGACTGCGCGGTGGTCTTGCCGGCGAGGTCGGCGAACGAGCTGATGCCCGAGTCGGAGCCCTTGACGATGATCACGCCGGGCGAGACCGTGTACGGCTCGGAGAAGTCGTAGACCGTCTTGCGCTCGTCCGTGATGGAGATCTGGTTGGCGATGACGTCCCAGCGCCCGGCCTCGAGGCCCGCGAAGATGCCGTCGAACTGGGTCTCCTCGAAGACCGGCTTCACGCCGAGCTCGTCGGCGACGGCCGTCGCGACCTCGACGTCGTAGCCCGTGAGGGCGCCCGAGCCGGATCCCTCGTGGAAGGAGAAGGGCGAGTACGTGCCCTCGGTGCCGATGACGAGCTCGCCCTTGGCCTTGACGTCGGAGAGGCTCGTCGCGGCGGCGGGGGTGCCGGAGGTGCCGCCAGCGGATCCGGTGCCCGCGTCGCCCGAGGCGCAGCCCGCGAGGCCGAGGGCGGCCACGGCCAGGAGGCCGGTGAGGGCGAGGGAGGGACGGATGCGGGAGCGGAGCGTCATGGGGGTCCTTGCGGTCACGGCGGATCCCCGGTGCGGGATCGCCTCGTGCGGGTGCTGGTGCTTGTGCTGTGTTCGCGGTGATGCGGCGCCCGATGCCCGGAACCCGTCCGGGTGCGCCGACCGCCATGGTCTCAACGCCCTCGCCGTGTCGGTATTCCCGTGTCGCCGGATGACGGACGGCGTCCGCCGGCCGCGCGCGCCGTGCCTAGAAGAGCGGCTCGGGTTCGGTCCCGTCGCCGCCGTCGGGGACCGGCCCGATCTCTCCCTCGAGCTCCTGGAGGCGCAGGGCCACGACCCGGTCGAGTGCCTGGCGGATGACGGGCGCGAGCGGGGCGAGCTCACGAGCCATCGCGTCGTCCACGACCCGCTGGATGTCGTCCTCGCGCTCCCCGTAGTCGACGAACGCGGGCATGCCGAAGGGGTGGTCGCGGTAGAGGGGGCCTCGGGTCTCGCGGTAGAGGCGCTCCGCGGCATCGCGGGCCGCCTCGGCGCGTGCGGCCTCGAGCGCGGCGACGAGCGGGTGGATCGCCGTGTGGGGCGCGTCCCGCGGGATCGCCTCCTGATCCGTGAACGGCGATGCGTCGCAGGCCGGGCAGGATCCGGATCCGGACCCGCTGCCCGACGAGGTCGAGGTGTCCGTGGCGTGGCGGAGCGCGTGCGCCCGCCATGCCAGGACCACGTCCTCCAGCATCCGCACGACGCCTCCTCGGGTCCCCGGGCGTCGGCCGGCACCGGGTCCGCCCACTGTATCGCCGGGAGGGGGCCCGGTCCGGGAGCCCGGCGGTGCGGGACGGGGGCGCGCGGCCCGCGCCCCCGGAGACGAGACGCCCCCCTGGGACGAGGAAGGGCCCCGCCGGAGCGGGGCCCTTCTCATCGTGCGCTCACGCGCCGGCGGTCCTAGTTGTAGGTGCCGGGCGTGTAGTCGTCCGAGCTGAAGCTGTCGAAGTCGACGAAGCTCAGGTCGGACTCGTTGAACACCGACTCATCCGTGAAGATGCGGTTCGGGTAGCGCTCGGCCTTGGCCTCCTCCGTCGCGGTGACGGTGACGTCGCGGTACTTCGCGAGCCCCGTGCCGGCCGGGATCAGCTTGCCGATGATGACGTTCTCCTTGAGGCCCATCAGCGGGTCGGACTTGCCCTCCATGGCGGCCTGCGTGAGCACGCGGGTCGTCTCCTGGAAGGACGCGGCCGACAGCCACGACTCGGTCGCGAGCGAGGCCTTGGTGATTCCCATGACCTCCTGGCGGGCGGAGGCGGTCTTCTTGCCCTCCGTCAGCGTGGCGCGGTTGACCTCGTTGTAGCGGGCCCGGTCGACGAGCTCACCGGGGAGGAGGTCCGTGTCGCCGTGCTCGACGACCGTGACCTTGCGCAGCATCTGCCGCACGATGACCTCGATGTGCTTGTCGTGGATCGGGACGCCCTGCGAGCGGTAGACGCCCTGGACACCGCCCACGAGGTGCTTCTGCACCTCGCGCACGCCCTTGACCCGGAGGACCTCCTTCGGGTCGATGGCGCCGACGTGCAGCTGCTGCCCGAGCTCGACGTGCTGGCCGTCCTCGACGAGGAGGGTCGCGCGCTTGAGCACCGGGTAGATGTGCGGCTCGTCGCCGTTGTCCGGGGTCAGGATCACCTTGCGGCTGCGATCCGTGTCCTCGATCGTGATGCGACCGGCGGCCTCCGCGATGGGCGACGCACCCTTGGGGGTGCGGGCCTCGAAGAGCTCCTGCACGCGGGGCAGACCCTGCGTGATGTCGTCCGCCGATGCCACACCACCGGTGTGGAAGGTGCGCATCGTGAGCTGCGTGCCGGGCTCGCCGATCGACTGGGCCGCGATGATGCCGACAGCCTCGCCGATGTCGACGAGCTTGCCCGTGGCGAGCGAGCGGCCGTAGCAGGCCGCGCACACGCCGACGGCGGACTCGCACGTGAGGACCGAGCGCACCTTGATCTCGTGCACGCCGGCAGCGATCAGGTGGTCGATCATGACGTCGCCGACGTCGCTGCCCGCGGGGGCGACGACCTCGCCTGCCTCGTTGACCGCGTCAGCGGCCAGCGAGCGGGCGTACACCGAGTTCTCCACGTTGGAGTCGCGGACGGACGAGCCGTCAGCGCCCTTCGTGGCGATCGGCAGGTCGAGCCCACGGCCGGTGCCGCAGTCGTCCTCGCGGATGATGACGTCCTGCGACACGTCCACCAGACGACGGGTGAGGTACCCGGAGTCGGCGGTGCGCAGCGCGGTGTCGGCCAGTCCCTTGCGAGCACCGTGGGTGGAGATGAAGTACTCCGCCACCGTCAGGCCCTCGCGGTACGAGTGGACGATCGGGCGGGGGATGATCTCGCCCTTCGGGTTCGACACGAGGCCGCGCATGCCGGCGATCTGGCGGACCTGCATCCAGTTGCCTCGTGCCCCGGAGGACACCATGCGGTTGATGTTGTTGTCGGCGGGGAGGTTGTCCTCCATCGCCTTGGCGACCTCGGCGGTGGCCTTGTTCCAGATCTCGATGAGCTCCTGACGACGCTCGGCGTTCGTCGTGAGTCCCTTCTCGAACTGGCCCTGGACCTTGGCGGCCTGCTTCTCGTAGCCCGACAGGATGGCCGCCTTGGTGGGCGGGGTCAGCACGTCGGAGAGGGCGACCGTGACGCCGGAGCGCGTGGCCCAGTAGAAGCCCGCGTCCTTGATCCGGTCGAGCGCTGCCGCGACCTCGACCTTGGGGTACCGCTCCGCGAGGTCGTTGACGATCTCGGAGAGCTTGCCCTTGTCGGCGACGGCCTCGATGTAGGGGTAGTCGACCGGCAGGGTCTCGTTGAACAGCGCGCGACCGAGGGTGGTCTCGAGCAGCACGGGGCCGACGGTCTTGCCCTTCTCGTCGAGCTCGACGCCCTCGGGCGCCTCGCCCTCGCCGAAGTAGATGTCGTGCAGGCGGATGCGCACCTTGGCGTTGAGGTCCAGCGAGAGCTGGTCCTTCGCCAGGATGGCCTCGGCCACCGAGCTGAACGCGCGACCCTCACCGGCGACGCCCTCCTTGAGGGTGGTCAGGTGGTGCAGGCCGATGATCATGTCCTGCGTGGGCAGGGTGACCGGGCGTCCGTCCGACGGCTTGAGGATGTTGTTCGAGGCGAGCATCAGGATGCGCGCCTCGGCCTGGGCCTCGACCGACAGGGGCAGGTGGACGGCCATCTGGTCGCCGTCGAAGTCCGCGTTGAACGCGGCGCAGACGAGCGGGTGCAGCTGGATGGCCTTGCCCTCCACGAGCTGGGGCTCGAACGCCTGGATGCCCAGGCGGTGGAGCGTGGGCGCGCGGTTGAGCAGCACGGGGCGCTCGCGGATGATCTCCTCGAGCACGTCCCAGACCTGTCCGCGGCTGCGCTCGACCATGCGCTTGGCGGCCTTGATGTTCTGGGCGTGGCTCAGGTCGATCAGGCGCTTGATGACGAACGGCTTGAACAGCTCGAGCGCCATCTGCTTGGGCAGACCGCACTGGTGCAGCTTGAGCTGCGGCCCGACGATGATGACCGAGCGGCCCGAGTAGTCCACGCGCTTGCCGAGCAGGTTCTGGCGGAACCGGCCCTGCTTGCCCTTCAGCATGTCGCTGAGGGACTTGAGCGCGCGGTTGCCGGTGCCCGTGACGGGACGACCGCGGCGGCCGTTGTCGAACAGCGCGTCGACGGCCTCCTGCAGCATGCGCTTCTCGTTGTTGACGATGATCTCGGGGGCGCCGAGATCCAGCAGACGACGGAGGCGGTTGTTGCGGTTGATGACGCGGCGGTACAGGTCGTTCAGGTCGCTGGTCGCGAAGCGGCCGCCGTCGAGCTGCACCATCGGGCGCAGCTCCGGCGGGATGACCGGGACGACCTGCAGCACCATCGCGGCCGGCGAGTTGCCGGTGGCGAGGAAGGAGCTGACGACGCGCAGGCGCTTGATGGCGCGGATCTTCTTCTGTCCCTTGCCGGTGGCGATCTGCTCGCGGAGCAGCTCCCCCTCGGCCTCGAGGTCGAAGGCCTCCAGGCGCTTCTGGATCGCCTCGGCGCCCATGTGTGCCTCGAAGTAGATGCCGAAGCGGTCCTGCAGCTCGTGGAAGACGGCGTCCTCGGGCTTGAGCTCGCCGACCTTGAGGCTGCGGAACTCCTCCCAGACGCGCTCGAGACGGGAGATGTCCTCGTCGAACGCCTTGCGCGTCTGACCCATCTCCTTCTCGGCGCCGTCCTTCGCGCGGCGCTTCTGGTCGCTCTTGGCGCCCTCGGCCTCCAGCGCGGCCAGGTCGGTCTCGAGACGCCCGAGGCGCTCGGCGATCTGGCTGTCGCGCTGGTCCTGCAGGGTCTTGATCTCGAGCCGGAGCTCGTTCTCGAGGCCCGGCATGTCCTCGTGGCGAGCATCCTCGTCCACGCTGATCACCATGTAGGCGGCGAAGTAGATGACCTTCTCGAGGTCCTTCGGCGCCATGTCGAGCAGGTAGCCGAGGCGCGACGGGACGCCCTTGAAGTACCAGATGTGCGTGACGGGCGCGGCGAGCTCGATGTGGCCCATGCGCTCGCGGCGGACCGCGGACTTGGTGACCTCCACGCCGCAGCGCTCGCAGACGATGCCCTTGAAGCGCACCCGCTTGTACTTGCCGCAGGAGCACTCCCAGTCGCGGCTGGGCCCGAAGATCTGCTCTCCGAAGAGGCCGTCCTTCTCGGGCTTCAGCGTGCGGTAGTTGATGGTCTCGGGCTTCTTGACCTCACCGTGCGACCAGCGGCGGATGTCGTCGGCCGTGGCCAGGCCGATCCGCAGCTCATCGAAAGTTGTTACGTCGAGCAATTTTCCTTCTCTCCTTGGAAAGCTTCGAGTCGAAAGTCTTGAGCGGGCTTAGATGTCGTCGATGCTGGACGACTCGAAGCGGGTGGAGATGTTGATGCCGAGCTCCTCCGCCGCGCGGAAGACCTCGTCATCCGTGTCGCGCAGGCTGACCGCCTGGCCGTCGGCCGAGAGGACCTCGACGTTCAGGCAGAGGGACTGCATCTCCTTGATCAGGACCTTGAAGGACTCGGGGATACCCGGTTCCTGGATGTTCTCGCCCTTGACGATGGCCTCGTACACCTTCACGCGGCCGAGGATGTCGTCCGACTTGATGGTGAGGAGCTCCTGCAGCGCGTACGCGGCGCCGTAGGCCTCGAGCGCCCAGACCTCCATCTCGCCGAACCGCTGGCCGCCGAACTGGGCCTTACCGCCCAGGGGCTGCTGCGTGATCATCGAGTAGGGACCCGTCGAGCGCGCGTGGATCTTGTCGTCCACCAGGTGGTGCAGCTTCAGGATGTACATGTAGCCGACCGAGACGGGCTCCGGGAACGGCTCGCCGGAGCGGCCGTCGAACAGGCGCGTCTTGCCACTGGACCCGATGAGGCGGTCGCCGTCGCGGGTGACCGTCGTCGAGTCGAGCAGGCCGGCGATCTCCTCCTCGAGCGCTCCGTCGAACACCGGGGTGGCGACCTTCGTGCCGGCCGGGGCCTGGCGCGCGTGGTCCGGCAGGCGCTCGGCCCACTTCGGCTTGCCCTCGACCTCCCAGCCCTGCTTGGCGATCCACCCGAGGTGGGTCTCCAGGACCTGGCCGAAGTTCATGCGGCCGGGGATGCCGAGCGGGTTGAGGATGACGTCGACCGGGGTCCCGTCGGCGAGGAACGGCATGTCCTCGACCGGCAGGATCTTGGAGATGACGCCCTTGTTGCCGTGACGGCCGGCGAGCTTGTCGCCCTCGGTGATCTTGCGCTTCTGCGCGATGAACACCACGACGCGCTGGTTGACGCCCGAGCCGAGCTCGTCGTCGCCGTCCTGCGAGTCGAAGACCTTGACGCCGATGATCGTGCCCTGCTCGCCGTGGGGCACCTTCAGGGACGTGTCGCGGACCTCGCGGCTCTTCTCGTTGAAGATCGCGCGCAGCAGGCGCTCCTCGGCGCTGAGCTCGGTCTCGCCCTTCGGCGTCACCTTGCCCACGAGGATGTCGCCGGGGCGGACCTCGGCGCCGATGCGGATGATGCCGCGCTCGTCGAGGTCGGCGAGCAGCTCCGGGCTGACGTTGGGGAGGTCGCGGGTGATCTCCTCCTTGCCGAGCTTGGTGTCGCGCGCGTCGACCTCGTACTCCTCGATGTGGATGGAGGAGAGGGTGTCGTCCTTGACCAGGTTCTGGCTCAGGATGATCGCGTCCTCGAAGTTGTGGCCCTCCCACGGCATGAACGCGACGAGCAGGTTCTTGCCGAGCGCGAGCTCGCCGTTCTCCGTGGCGGGGCCGTCGGCGATGACCTCGCCGGCCTCGATGCGGTCGCCGGCCGAGACCAGGACGCGGTGGTTGTAGCTCGTGCCCTGGTTGGAGCGGTCGAACTTGCGCAGGTAGTAGGTCTGCGTGCCGCCCTCGTCGAGCTGGATGGTGACGACCTCGGCCGACACCTCCTGCACGACGCCCGAGGCGTCGGCGGTGAGGACGTCGCCGGCGTCGATGGCCGCGTAGCCCTCCATGCCGGTGCCGACGAGCGGGCTCTCGCTGCGCAGCAGCGGGACGGCCTGACGCTGCATGTTCGCGCCCATGAGGGCCCGGTTCGCGTCGTCGTGCTCGAGGAACGGGATGAGCGAGGTCGCGACCGACACCATCTGGCGCGGGGAGACGTCCATGTAGTGGACGTTCTCCTTCGCGACGAGCTCCACCTCACCGCCCTTGGGGCGGACGAGGACGCGGTCCTCCGCGAAGCGGAAGTCCTTCGTGAGGGGCGCGTTGGCCTGGGCGACGAGGAACTCGTCCTCCTCGCTGGCCGTGAGGTAGTCGATCGTGTCCGTGACCACGCCGTCGACGACGCGGCGGTACGGGGTCTCGATGAAGCCGAACGAGTTGATGCGGGCGAACGACGCGAGCGAGCCGATCAGGCCGATGTTCGGGCCTTCCGGGGTCTCGATCGGGCACATGCGGCCGTAGTGCGACGGGTGGACGTCGCGGACCTCGACGCCGGCGCGCTCACGGGACAGACCACCCGGGCCGAGCGCCGAGAGGCGGCGCTTGTGGGTGAGACCCGCGAGCGGGTTGTTCTGGTCCATGAACTGCGACAGCTGGCTCGTGCCGAAGAACTCCTTGATCGCCGCGACGACGGGGCGCACGTTGATCAGGGTCTGCGGCGTGATGGCCTCGATGTCCTGCGTGGTCATGCGCTCGCGGACGACGCGCTCCATGCGGGACAGGCCGGTGCGGACCTGGTTCTGGATGAGCTCGCCGACCGCGCGGATGCGGCGGTTGCCGAAGTGGTCGATGTCGTCCACGTCGAGGCGCAGCTCGACGGGCTTGCCGTCGCGCGTGCCGTTCATCTTCGTCTCGTTCGCGTGCAGCGAGACGAGGTACTTGATGGTCGCGAGGATGTCCTCGACCGTGAGCACCGAGTCGGTGAGCTGCTTGTCGATGCCGAGCTTGCGGTTGATCTTGTAGCGACCCACCTTCGCCAGGTCGTAGCGCTTCGGGTTGAAGTAGAAGTTGTCGAGCAGCGCGCGGGCGGCCTCGGCGGCGACCTGCTCGCCCGGACGGAGCTTGCGGTAGATGTCCTTGAGGGCCTCCTCCTTGGTGAGGATGGAGTCCTTCTCGAGCGTGAGCTCGATGGACGCGACGCCCTTGAACTCCTCGAGGATCTGCTCGCTGGTGAGGCCGAGAGCCTTCAGGAACACGGTGACCGACTGCTTGCGCTTGCGGTCGATGCGCACGCCGACCTGGTCGCGCTTGTCGATCTCGAACTCGAGCCAGGCGCCGCGGGACGGGATGACGCGGGCGGAGTAGATGTCCTTGTCGGAGGTCTTCTCCTGCTGGCGCTCGAAGTACACGCCGGGCGAGCGGACGAGCTGGGACACGACGACACGCTCGGTGCCGTTGATGATGAACGTGCCCTTCTCCGTCATGAGGGGGAAGTCGCCCATGAAGACCGTCTGGGTCTTGATCTCACCCGTGAGGTGGTTCATGAACTCGGCCTCGACGTAGAGAGGGGCGGAGTAGGTCTTCCCGCGCTCCTTGCACTCGTCGATGGAGTACTTCTGCTCCTCGAGGTACGGGTTCGTGAACCCGAGCTGCATGGTCTCGCCCAGGTCCTCGATGGGGGAGATCTCCTCGAAGATCTCCTCGAGGCCGGAGTTGAGCGCCAGGTCGGTGCGACCCTGCGCGGTGCCCTCCTCGACGCGCTTCTTCCACGCGTCCGAGCCGACGAGCCAGTCGAAGCTCTCGGTCTGCAGGGCGAGGAGGTCGGGGACGGTGAGGGTGTCAGTGATCTTCGCGAACGAGAGCCGCGATGCGTCGCGACCGTTCTGGGGAGTGGGAGTTGCGTTGCGCGCAGCAGCCAAGGAAATTACCTCCGTGGGCCCCGTCGGGCTCCGATGTCGTCGATACGCCGAGACCGACCCGGGACGTGACCCGTGCCGATCCTGATGGAGTTGCTCGCCACACCTCGCGGGATGGGCTCGGGATGGACCCGAGCGCACACGATGACCGACCGCAATATGAAGGCAAAAGGGAGTGGGAGCGCAAAGGATCACCATACGGGTCGCGACGCGCCATGTCCAGCGGAATCTTGCATCCTCGGCGTGTCTCGGTGTATAACGTGCGGCTGCCCTGCCGGGCGACCCCTTCGGCCGCGTAGCGTCGGGGGATGAGCGCACCCTGGCACGTGTCCCCCGGCGGCCCCTCGCACGTGCACGTGGCGGGCGACGTGGAGATCCGGAAGGCGTCCGTCGGGCCCATGGACAACGACGCGTACCTCCTCACCGACCTCGACTCCGGCGAGCGCCTGCTCGTCGACGCGGCGGCCGACGTCGACCGGCTGCTCGCCCTCGTGGAGGAGCCGGATCCCGTGGGCCGCCTCGCCGTCGTCGTCACGACGCACGGGCACGCCGACCACCACGGCGCGCTCGCGGCCGTGCTCGACGCGACCGGCGCATCCTCGGCCGTGGGCGACGCGGACGCGGGCGACCTGCCCGTTGACGCCGACCGGCGGCTCGCGGACGGCGACCGGGTGGCGTTCGGCGGCGTCACGCTCGAGGTCGTCGCCCTCCGCGGCCACACGCCGGGGAGCGTCGCGCTCGTGCTGCAGCCGGGCGACGGCAGCACGCACCTCTTCACGGGCGACTCGCTCTTCCCCGGCGGCGTCGGGAACACACAGGGCGACGCCGGCCGGTTCGCCCAGCTGCTCGACGACGTGGAGGAGCGCCTGTTCGCGCGCTTCTCGGACGACGCGCACGTGCACCCCGGCCACGGCGACTCGACGACGCTCGGGGCGGAGCGCGGATCCCTCGCCGCGTGGCGCTCGCGCGGCTGGTGACGGGTCGCCCGGTGGCCGGGTCCCGGCGCCGGACGGACGCCTAGGCTGAGGAGATGCCCGAGCACCCGTCGACCGTCCTGTCCCTGAGCGGGCACCGGGCCGTCATCGAGCCCGACAGGTTCGTGCCGGGCGCGTACCAGCTCGTGGTCGACGGCACCCCCCAGTCGCACGTCAACATGGACGACCCGGGCGAGCTCTTCTTCGAGTACGTGCAGCGCATGGGGCACGTCATCGACCTCGTCGGGGATCCCGGACAGCCGATCACCGCTCTGCACCTCGGCGCCGGCGCGCTCACCATCCCGCGGTACGTCGAGGCGACCCGGCCGGGATCCCGCCAGCAGGTCATCGAGCTCGAGCAGGACCTCGTGGACCTCGTGCGCGAGCACCTGCCCTGGTCGCGGAAGGCCTCCATCCGGCTCCGCTACGGCGACGCGCGCGAGGTGATGGGGCGGCTGCCGGAGGGCCTCCGCGGAGCCGTCGACCTCGTCGTGGTGGACGTCTTCAGCGGCGCCCGCACACCCGCCCACATCACGAGCCGCGACTTCTACGCGGACGCGGCGGCGTTCCTCGCGCCCGGCGGGATCATGACCGTGAACGTCGCCGACGGCCACGGCCTGCGCTTCGCGCGCGGGCAGGCCGCCACCATCCAGGACGTGCTGCCGCACGTGGCCGCGCTCGCCGAGACACAGGTGCTGAAGGGCAGGCG
The DNA here is from genome assembly GCF_021919125.1 of Clavibacter sp. A6099. NCBI lineage: Bacteria > Bacillati > Actinomycetota > Actinomycetes > Micrococcales > Microbacteriaceae > Clavibacter > Clavibacter seminis. The sequence continues at coordinate 2,896,071 of NZ_CP083439.1, forward strand.
GTTCGGCAACGTCGTGTTCGCCGCGTCCGCGACGCCGCTGCCCTTCGACTTCGTGCCGCGCCTGCTCGCCGGGGGCCCGCACCCCGCCAAGGTCGTCGAGGGCCGCGAGCTCGCCGACTTCATCGCCGGCGCGTCCGTGGTGACCGACGCCACGGCCGTCCCGTCCCCCTCCCCCGCCCGCAGCGTCTTCCAGACGAAGCCATGACCGGCCGGGCACCGAGGCCCGCCGAACCACCGGAGTCCCCATGAACCGCCGCTCCCGCACCCGCCCGGCGCGCGTCGCCGCGCTCGGGTTCGCCGCCCTCGTCGCCCTGACGGGATGCACGAACGACGACGGCTCGCCCGTGGACATGCGCGCCACCGAGCCGCCAGCGCCCTCCCCCACCAGCACCGACGCCGCGCCGGCCGGCGTCGCGCCGTCGGGCACGCCGACCGCGCTCGCGTCCGACCTCGTCTCGCCGTGGTCCGTCGCCGAGCTGCCGTCCGGATCCCTGCTCGTCAGCGAGCGCGACACGTCGCGCATCGTGGAGGTGCTGGCCGACGGGACGACGCGGGTCGCCGGCACGATCGCGGGCGTCGGGCCGCAGGGCGAGGGCGGGCTGCTCGGGATCGCGGTGCGCGAGGCCGACGGCGGCACGCAGCTCTACGCCTACTTCACGAGCGCCACCGACAACCGCATCGTGCGCATGGACGTGACGGGCGACCCGGGATCCCTCGGGCTCGGCACGGCCGAGGACGTCGTCACGGGGATCCCGCGTGACACGACCCACAACGGCGGCCGCATCGCGTTCGGCCCCGACGGCATGCTCTACGCCACCACCGGCGACGCGAACCTCCGCGACGCCGCGCAGGACCCGATATCGCTGGCGGGCAAGATCCTCCGCCTCACGCCCGACGGGCAGGGGCCGCAGGACAACCCGACGCCGGGGTCGCCCGTGTACTCGATGGGGCACCGCAACCCGCAGGGGATCGCGTGGGACGCCGAGGGGAACCTCTGGGCGGCGGAGTTCGGGCAGGACACCTGGGACGAGCTGAACCTCATCGAGCCCGGCGGGAACTACGGCTGGCCGGTCGTCGAGGGCGCGACGGACGACGCAGCGGACGACGCGTACATCGACCCCGTCCGCCAGTGGGCCACCGACGACGCGAGCCCGAGCGGCATCGCGATCTCCGGCGACACGATCTTCATGGCGGGCCTCGGCGGCCAGCGCCTCTGGGTGATCCGGCCGGGCGCCGTGGTCACCGACCCCATCCCCGACGACCGCGTCACCGAGTTCTACACGCGCGAGTTCGGCCGGATCCGCGACGTGCAGGCCGCGCCCGACGGCTCGCTGCGCATGCTCACCGGCAACACCGACGGCCGCGGGACGCCGCGCGCGGGCGACGACAAGCTGCTCCGGGTCGAGCTCATGCCGATCCAGGCGGGATAATCTCTACCTCGTGACAGGCACCGCGATCATCATCGGCTACGACAGGGACACCCTCCGGGAGAAGGTGGACCTGCGGGCGGCCGGCGAGCGCCTGGACGAGCTGGAGGTGCTCCGGAGCCTCTCCGCGATCACCGAGAAGGTCGCGCTGCTGCGCATGCTGGGCCGGCTCGACGAGGCGTGGGACATGGCGAACGCCGCCGTGCGTCAGGCGCGCTTCACGGGCGACCGGGAGACGCTGCTCGCGTGCCGCATCCGCCGCGCGCAGGTGCAGCAGTACCAGGGCAAGCTCGACATCGCGCTGCAGGACCTCGGCGGCTGCGTCGACGAGGCCCGCGCGCACGAGTGGTACGCGCTCGAGGCGTTCGCGCTGCAGCATCGCGGCAAGGTGCACTTCGACCGGGGCGACTACCGCCTCGCGCTCTCCGACTTCGAGGACGCGTACACGCTGCGCACCCGCGAGGGCCTGCCGAGCGACCAGCTCGAGAGCTCGGCGCTCGCCATCGACGTCGCCAAGGAGCGCATCGCCGCCCAGCCCGCGTGATGGGCCCGCTCGCTCCCCGGCCGACGGCGGCCGGCCGTGGCTGACCTCGCCCGCGTGCGGATCTGGGCCGATGCCCTGATCGCGCTGCACCTCGACCCCTCGTGGACCTTCGCGTTCGACCACGCACGCACGCGCGCCGGCGCCTGCCACTACGGCGACAAGCGCATCACGGTCTCCCGGCACCTGGCGGGGCGGTTCGAGGACGACGAGATCCACCAGGTGCTGCTGCACGAGGTCGCGCACGCGCTCGCCGGATCCCGCGCGGGCCACGGGCCGAAGTGGAAGAAGGTGGCCGCCGAGCTCGGCTACGAGGGATCCCGGCTGCACTCGGGCGCCGTGGCCGAGGAGCTCGCGCCCTGGGTGGGCGCCTGCCCGGCCGGCCACGCGCACTTCCGCTACCGGAAGCCGACGCGGCCGCTCGCCTGCGGGCTGTGCTCGAAGCGGTTCGACAGGGCGCACCTCATCGCGTGGACGAAGCGCGAGGTGCCGTCGGGCGCCGCCGCGTCCGCCGCCGGCCGGCGTGAGGGGGCCGCGTGAGCCGGGCGCCGGGATCCGAGCGGCCCACCGGCCAGTGGATCACCGACCCCGACGGGCTGCGCTGGTTCCTCGACACGGGCGCCGTGAGCCTCGACCTCGCGTACACGGGCGCGCTCGGGGATCCTGAGCCGCGCGAGACGCTGCCCGACGCGGCGGCGCTCGGCGCGTGGCTGAGCGAGCATCTCGCGCCCGTCTCGGAGCCCGGCGAACGCGACCTCGCGGACGCCCGCACGCTCCGGCAGGCGATCGGCGACATCGCGGCGGCCATCGCCGACGGCGGCGAGCCGTCGCCGCGGGACGTCGACGTGCTCAACCTCTACGCGGCCACGCCCGACCTGCCGCCCGCGCTCAGCGGCGGATCCCGCCAGGCCGGCCGCGCGCTCGCCCGGCCCGCGCAGGCGCTCGCGTCGGCGGCGCGCGACGCGGTGGCCGTGTTCGGGGCGGGATCAGAGCGGATCCACCGCTGCTCCGCCGACGACTGCACCGTCCTCTACCTCGACACCACGCGCTCGGGCACCCGGCGCTGGTGCTCGATGCGGCGCTGCGGCAACCGCGCGAAGGTGCGCGCCCACCGCGCCAGGCAGCTGCGGGAGCGGCGCACGGGAATCCCGGCGCGCGTGGCGCCGGTGCGTCCCGCGACCTCCCCCGGGTACGACGACGGCCCGGGAGCCTGAGCTCCCGGGCCGTGCGCGCGGATCCGCGTCACTCGCTGACGCGGACCTCCTTCCAGAACGCGACGTAGCCGCTGTAGTCGCGGCCGACGCGGTCGAACGACGACGGGATGGGCGTCGGGTACGACCAGGCGCGATCCTGCAGGACGGTGTCGCCGTCCTTGACGGAGTAGTACTGCGTGTCGCCCTTCCACGGGCAGTGGTACGGCGTGCTGGTCTCCGCGAGGAGCGACATGTCGACGCTCTGGGGCGGGAAGTACCAGTTGCCCTCGATCTCGATGAGCTCGTCCTCGGGGGCCTCCGCGACGGTGACGCCGTTGATGAGTGCCTTCATGTGATGACCTTCCGGTTGCGTGGCGTCGTCACGGGTGCGGCGCCTGATGCACAGGGGAACACGCGCTCCTGGACGCCCATTCCGCGGGTACGGCGACCGGATCCTGCGCGGACTCAGGCGTCGCGGTGCAGGCGGTGCACGACGACGTCGACGGGGCCTGCGGCGAGCGCCTGGGCGACCAGCCCGTCGTGTCCCGCGGCGTCGAGCCGACGCGCGGAGACGCTCGCGGTGACCAGGTGCCCGACGGCCGGCCGGAGCTGCTGGTACGCGGCGCACGTGACGGCGGCCTCGGGCGACGCGGCGTCGATCCCCAGTGCGGCGAGCGCGTCGACCACGGCGCCCGCGGCGAGCTGGTCCTCGGCGCAGGCGCGCCAGGATCCGTCGGCCTCCACGGCGCCCGCGGCGACGACGGCGACGTACGCGCGGCGGCCGAGCGCGGTCTGGAGGGCGAGGATCCAGTCGGCGACGGCCGGGGCGTCGGCGAGCCCGGCGCTCACGACGGCCGGGCGCGCGGGCATGGTCGCGAGGACCTCGTCGCGTCGGGCGGCCGTGGGCGGCGGGACGGAGGGCAGGGCGTCGACCCAGACGATGACGTCGGCCCCTGCCGCGATGCGGCGGGCGCCGGCCACGCCGCCGTCGAGCCGGACCTGGTAGCGGGCCTGCGTCGACGGGTCGGGGTGCGCGGCGTCAGCGGAGGAGGTCACGATCCGATGCTACGGGCGTCCACGGGCCGGATCCTCCGCGGATGACGCGCCGCGACGGCTCGGGCGCCCCGCGGCGCATCGCCTGGCGGATCACCTCGAAGTCGTCGCGCGTGATCTCGAGGAGCCCCGGCGCGAGCTTCCGGCCCCACTCGAGGGAGTCGCGCGTGAAGTCGAGCACGGGGACGAGCGGGCGGATGGGGGCGTCGACGGCGCCGAGGTCCCAGTCCATCCGCCGTCGCCACGGCCGCCACTCCCCCACGCGACCCTGGTAGGGCGCGGCGTCGGCGACCCGGCCGATCGCGGTGAACGCGCGGAGGAGCTGCCCGTCGGGGTACGACTCGCGCGGCGAGTAGTAGACGAACCCGTCGGCCTCGCCGAGCCGCTCGACCGGCTCGCGCGCGCCGCGGTTGACCTGCGCGATGCCGAGGTCCAGGCCGTCGAGCACGCGGTCGCGCGAGACGACGCCCACCCAGTACCTGATCATGTCCGTCCCATCCTGTCCCACGGCGGGCGGACGCCGGGCACGCCCAGCCGCGCGGAGCACACTGGGGTCATGCGCGTGCTGCTGAAGACCATCCTCGACTGCGATCCCGACGCCGCCTGGCGCGCGCTCCACTCGCCCACCGTGATGCGGGAGGTCGCGGGCCCGCTCGTCGACTTCGTGCCGCTCGAGGACGGCGGCTTCCCCTCCAGCTGGGACGGCCGCGAGCACGTCGCCGCGATGCAGACCGGACCCTTCACGGCGGGACGCCAGAGCATCCGGCTCCGCGACATGAGGCCGCGCGTCGAGGGCGTGCGCATCGTGCGCGACGACGGCCACGGGCTCTCCGGGCTCATGTCGATCCCCACGAGCATGCGGCACAGCATGGCCGTCTCGGCGGATCCCGCCGGCCCCGACGCCGACGGCCGCGTCAAGACCCTCTTCCGCGACCAGCTCGAGTTCGAGGCCGGGCTCCTCGGCCCGGCGATGTGGCCGACCTTCTGGGCCTTCTGGCAGTGGCGCGCGTTCCGCCTGCGCCAGCTCGCGCCGACGTGGGCGTACGACTGGGAGCCGGAGCCGGATGCCTCCGACGACGACGCGGCTGCCGGCAGGACGCCCGCGGCCTGACCCCCGGCTCAGCCCGCGGGCGGGGCGTGCTGCAGGAGCTCCCGGTCGCCGAGGGGCTCGGCCAGCGGGATGCGCGCCGTCCGGAGGCTCTGGGAGTCGCCGCACTCGATGCCGTCGTCGACGTCCGCTCCCTGCTGGAGGTCGACGACGACCCGCGTGGCCGTCTCATCCACGCGCACCCGGTCGACGGCGTGGTCGCATTCGAGGGCGGCGTCCGCCCAGGAGATGTCGACGTGCGCGTCGGCCACGGGGGCGTCCGACGGGGACCACGCGACGAGCGACCCGGGGTCCAGCGGGATCGCCGCGTCCTCGACGGGCAGCGTCTCCGGCGCGTCCTGGTACGCGGGCTCGGCGCCGCGCTCGACGAGCGGCCGCGCCTCATCCGCGGGTGACGTGGGTGACGCGGGTGACGCGGCCGAGCACGCGGCGAGCGCCGCGACCAGCGCCGGGACGAGCAGCAGGCGGGGAGCGCGCATGGCCGGCATCCGATCCGTAGGGCGGCGCCGCGCGGGTCGACGGCGTCCGTGACGACGACGCTACGTCGGCGGGCGCATCCGCGACAGGGCCTGCCCGCATCCGGACATCCGCGGCACGACCTCCCGCGGACCAGCGCCGCCCGTCCGCGTACGGTGGGCGCATGCCCTCCGCCGTCACCGCCCTCCACGTCGCCGACTGGCGCCGCCGCACGCACGAGATGTACGCGGAGGTGCGCTGGGTCGCGCAGACGGATCCGGGCGCCGCGCACGACCTCTGGCGCCGTACGCGTGACGACATGTTCCGCAGCCACCCCGCGACGCCGCTCCTGCCCGAGCACCGCGACGGCTTCGACCGCCTGGACGTCAAGGACTACGACCCGGCCTGGCGGTTCGAGCTGGAGATCCAGGACGACCGCGGCGTCGAGCGCCACGACGTCGAGACCGGCACCGACGGCGTCGTCCCGTTCGAGCTGCTCGGATCCGTGCACCTGCCCGCCACCGAGGGCCGCGACGCCGGCAGCCTCGACGTCTGGCGCCTCGCCAGCTACGGCGGCGGCCTGCACCTGCCCGTCAAGGACGCGTCGCACCGGCGCGAGGGCGGCACCTACGGGGGCGGCCGCTACCTGCTCGACACGGTCAAGGGATCCGACCTCGGCCCGGGCGCGCCGGGCTCGATCGTGGTCGACCTCAACTTCGCCTACAACCCGTCCTGCGCCTACGACCCGGCCTGGGCCTGCCCCCTCGCGCCGGCCGGCAACGTGCTCGGATTCGAGGTCCCCGTCGGCGAGATGGGCTTCTCCCCGGCCTGACCTGCTACGGTGGCACCACTTGCGAGCACATCACCGTGCTCCCTGCGTCGAGAGAACGCGTTCCCTCCTCACCCCGATCAGATCGCCGAACAGGCCGACGGGGTCGAGTGACATCTTTCTTTTGGCGAACGGATGCGCCCATCGGCGCCTTCGCCATCCTCCGCTTCCGTGCGTCGTCGCACATCCCGAGAACGCACACCGGGGCGGACCCCTGCCTGGAAGGCAACTCCCCCGCATGACCACTGACACCTTCGGCGCGCTCGGCGTGCCCGCCCCCCTCGTCTCCGCCCTCACGGCGAACGGCATCACGACGCCGTTCCCCATCCAGGTGGACACGCTCCCCGACACCCTGAACGGCCGCGACGTGCTCGGCCGCGGCAAGACGGGCTCCGGAAAGACGCTGGCGTTCGCCATCCCGATGATCGCGCGCCTCGGCGGCGGTCTCGCCGGCGGCCGTCGTCGTCCGGGCCGCCCGCTCGGCCTGATCCTCGCGCCGACCCGCGAGCTCGCCACGCAGATCACGGCCGCCATGGCGCCGCTGGCCGAGGCGTACAACCTCACCACCACCACGATCTTCGGCGGCGTCTCGCAGCAGCGCCAGGTCGCGGCCCTCAAGGCCGGCGTCGACGTGGTCGTGGCCTGCCCCGGCCGCCTCGAGGACCTCATGAAGCAGGGCTTCGTGAACCTCGACGCCGTGGAGATCACCGTGCTCGACGAGGCCGACCACATGGCCGACCTGGGCTTCCTGCCCGTCGTCACGCGGATCCTCGACAAGACCCCGAACACCGGCCAGCGCATGCTGTTCTCCGCCACGCTCGACAACGGCGTGGACAAGCTCGTCCGCCGCTACCTGCACGACCAGGTGCTGCACTCCGTCGACGAGGCGAACTCGCCCGTCGCCGCCATGACGCACCACGTGTTCGAGGCGACCGACGTCGAGGCCAAGCGCCTCCTCGTCCAGAAGCTCGCCGGCGGCACCGGCCGTCGCATCCTCTTCATGCGCACCAAGCACCACGCGAAGAAGCTCGCGAAGCAGCTCACCGACGCGGGCATCCCGTCGGTTGACCTGCACGGCAACCTGTCGCAGGTGGCCCGCGACCGCAACCTCGCGGCGTTCTCCGCGGGCGACGTCAAGGTCCTCGTGGCCACCGACGTCGCGGCGCGCGGCGTGCACGTCGACGACATCGAGCTCGTGATCCACGTCGACCCGCCGGCCGAGCACAAGGCGTACCTGCACCGCTCGGGACGCACGGCGCGCGCGGGCTCCGCGGGCGACGTCGTCACGATCATGCTGCCGGCGCAGCGCAAGGACGTGCAGCTCCTGATGCGCAAGGCCGACATCCACGTCACGCCGCAGCAGGTCACCGAGTCCTCCCCCGCCGTGGCCGAGCTGACGGGCGCCGTCGCGGCGTACGTCAAGCCCGCGCCGCGCGAGACGAAGTCGGTCCGCGAGTCCACCCAGCGCCAGTCGCAGGGCGGCCGCGCGAACGGCGGCGGACGCTCGCAGGGCGCCAACGCGCAGCGCAAGCGCGCGGCCCGCGACGGCGCGCCCGTCGGCGGCGGCCGTCGCGAAGGTGCCGCATCGGGTCGCCGCGACGGCGCATCGGGCGGACAGCGCGGAGGCGCGCCCCGGAACTTCAGCACCTCGTCCGAGGGCTTCGGCGGCGGCTCGTCCGTCGGCACCGCGCGTCCCCGCCAGGAGCGCCCCGCCGCGTCCGGCGGCGCCTCGGCCGGCGGCCGCGAGCGCACCCACCGCCGCGTCTCCAGCGGACGCTAGACCGCGCGGCGCGCACCGCGCGCCGGCATGACATCGAGGGCCCCCGTCCACGGACGGGGGCCCTCCGTCGTCCCGGGAGGGACACACGACGACGCGTCCGTGCCCCGAGTCTCCACAGCTGAGGCAGTGCCTGTTGACGGTCGCGCGGGCCCTCGGCGGCATCCGGTTACGGTGAGCCAATGACTCGTGCCGCCCTCGCCACCCGTGGCCCGTACCGCAAGGGCGTGGAGCGCAGAGAGCTCCTCATCCGCACCGCCATCGAGGTCTTCGCCGAGCAGGGGTACCGCAGCAGCTCGCTGCGCGAGATCGCGTCCCGGGCCGAGATCACGCCGGCCGGCCTGCTGCACCACTTCAGCGGCAAGGAGGAGCTGCTGCTCGCCGTGCTCGAGCGCCGCGAGGAGCGCCTCGCCGCGGCCATCGAGCTGCACCGGCCGCGGAGCGTCGCCGAGCACGCGGCCGTGGTCATCGCGGACGGAGAGCAGAGCGCCTGCCTCACGCGCGTCATCGCCGTCGTCTCGTCGGAGGCCTCGGCCGCCGGCCACCCGCTGCACGAGCTCTTCCGCGAGCGCCGCGCGCGCGAGCTCGAGCGCATCACCGCGGGCGTCGTCGTCGACCAGGCGCGCGGCCTCATCGACCCCCACCTCGACCCGGAGGCGGCGGCCGCCGTCGTGCTCTCCGCCATGGACGGCCTGCACGTGCAGCGCTGCTACGGCGTCGGCGCGGGCGCCAGCCAGGCCTTCGAGGACCTCCGCCGGCACTACCTCGAGCCGCCGCAGTTCGCGGAGCGGGCCGCGGCCGTCTGACCCGACAGGCCGCGGTCCGCGGTCCGCGCCCGCCGCATCCCGGCTGGCGCGACGCGACTAGGGCAGCACGCCCACCGAGGCGAGGGCCGCGCGGAGCAGCGCGCCCCGGCCGCCCTCCATGTCGGCCGAGACCGCGTCGGACGCCGCCTCCTCGGGCGTCATCCACGTGATCTCGAGCGCGTCCTGGCGCGGATCGCACGTGCCGGTGACCGGCACCACGTACGCGAGCGACACGGCGTGCTGCCGGTCGTCGGTGTACGGGCTCGCGCCGGGGAACGGGAAGTACTCGGCGACCGAGAACGGCGTCGGGCTCGCGGGGAGCTGCGGGAACGCCATCGGCCCGAGGTCCTTCTCGAGGTGACGAAAGAGCGCGTCGCGCAGGGTCTCGCCGTACATCACGCGGCCGGAGACGAGCATGCGGGTCATCTGCCCGGTGACCGTGGCGCGCAGCAGCACGCCGATGTCCTTCACCTGGCCCATGCCGTCGACCCGCACGGGCACGGCCTCCACGTAGAGGAGGGGCAGCCGCTGCCGGATCTGCGCGAGCTCCACGTCCGACAGCCAGCCGGAGTTCGGGTCGGGGATGTTCGGGTCCGGGGTGCGAACGGTCATGGTCCATTGTGACCCACGGCCGGAGCGCGGCCGCCACCCGGCGCGCTGGGCGGGGCGGCGCGTGGCGCCAGCGCGGCCCGTCGACGGGTGCCGCCGGACCGGCGCCGCCCAGGGGCGGATGCGAGGATGGGCGCGCCGGCCGATCCCCGCGTCCGCGCATCCGCCGCCGCCCGGCCCGTCGACGAGGACACCCGTGACCGCTCTCCCGCTGGATCCCGACGCCGTCCTCTGGTCGGCCTCCACCGCCGAGCTCGCCGACCGGCCGCTGCTCGTGCTGCTGCACGGCTACGGATCGCACGAGGGCGACCTCTTCGGGCTGTCGCCGTACCTGCCGCTCGGGCCGGTGGTCGCGTCGCTGCGCGCGCCGATCGCGCTGCAGGGCGGGTTCGCGTGGTTCCCGATCGTGCCCGGATCCACCGGCGACCCGGATCCGGACGCCGCCGACGCCGCCGCCCAGGGCGTGCTCGACTGGCTCGACGCGCTGCCGGTGCCGCCGCGATCCGTCGGCCTCCTCGGCTTCAGCCAGGGCGGCGCGACCGCGCTCCAGCTGCTGCGGCTCGCGCCCGGCCGGTTCTCGTACGCGGTGCAGCTCAGCGGGTTCTCGGTGCGCGGCGAGCACGCGGGGGACGCGACGCTGACGGCCGCGCCGACGCCGGTGTTCTGGGGCCGCGGCACGGCCGACCAGGTGATCCCGGACGCGGCCGTCGCGCGCACGAGCGCGTGGATCGGCACCCACACCGACCTCACCGAGCGCATCTACGAGGACCTCCCGCACTCGGTCTCGGCGCCGGAGCTGCGGGACGTGTCGGCGTTCATCCGGGAGCACGCGGGCTGATCGTGAATCGCGACACGGATGGCGACGGCGCTCGGCTCGCTCGGGAGAACGCGGCGGGCGATGCCGTCATCCCGCGCGCGGACGTGCCATTGCTCGGAGACGCGGACACGTACTTTGACGCCGTCTGGCAGGTGCAGGTCGCGCTCACCCCGCTCGAGTTCGCGCTCCTCCGGCGTCCCGAGATCAGGCGCCTCTTCCGCATCGTGCACGCCGGGGCCTCCTCGATCTACTCCGTCCAGACGTACTCACGACTCGAGCACTCGCTCGGACTCCTCGCCGTGTTCAGCGTCCTGCAACCGCAGCAGCCCCTGCTCCGGATCGCCGCGCTCGTCCACGATGTCGGCCACTCGCCTCTCAGCCACTCCCTCGAACACGCCATGGGCGAGGACCACCATCGCGTCGGCGACAGGATCATCCGGAGCCTGGCCCCTCTCCTCACCGAGCATGGCGTCGACGTGGACGACGTGCTGGCTTCCGTGAGCGGAAGGGGGCCGACGCCCCTCGGGAGGCCGGGTGCGATGCAGCCGGATCATCTCGAGTCGTTCGTGCGGAGCGCGCACGTCCACGGCCGGTCGCGCCTGTGGCCACGCGAGCTGCTGGGCAGGGTGTCCATCGTCGACGGGCAAGTGGCGACCGACCGGGAGACGGCGACGTACCTCATCCACCTGGCGCGGGAGGAGGCGACGCGGCAGACGTCCCCGCAGAACGTGGCGGCGAACGCGGCCGTGCGAGGACTCGCCGCCGCCGGACTGCACGGGTCGACCGCGGCCGGGACCGGGCTGGAGGCCATGACCGATGACGAGCTGTGGGCCCGGCTGCTGCGGCATCCGCGCACCGGTGCGCATGCCGGACTGCTCCTGACGACGCCGGAGGCATGGCGCGCCGATCCGGACACCGGGGCTCCGATTCCGGTTCCGCGGGAAGGGTCCGCGGCGTGGCCGTCGCAGGAGATCACCCGGCTGTACGTCGAGCCGCCCCTGGTGGACGGCCGTCCGGCGGCGCTGCCCGACGAGGTCCTCCGCATGAGGGAGCGGCTGCCCCTGCGATACCGCGTGACCGGACCGCCGGTCCCGTGAGCGTCCCCGCGGCCCAGCCGCGCGGATCCGGCCGTCTCGGCGGTCGTCCGGCGAGCGTCCGGCCAGGCGCGGATGTCGGTGGTCCGGAGGAGGATGAGCAGATGGATCCCGTCCTCGCGCGCTTCTCCCCGGCCACCCGGGAGTGGTTCCAGGGCGCGTTCCCCGGCCCGACCGCCGCGCAGGTGGGCGCGTGGGAGGCCGTGCAGAAGGGGTCGCATGCGCTCGTCGTGGCGCCCACCGGATCCGGCAAGACGCTCGCGGCGTTCCTGTGGTCCATCGACCGGCTCGCGTCGCGGCCCGCGCCGGAGGATCCGATGCGGCGCACGCGCGTCCTCTACATCTCGCCGCTCAAGGCGCTCGCGGTCGACGTGGAGCGCAACCTCCGCTCGCCGCTCGTGGGCATCGTGCATACGGCGAAGCGGCTCGGTGCCGAGCCGCCCGAGGTCACGGTGGGGGTGCGCTCGGGCGACACCCCGGCGGGCGACCGGCGGGCGCTCGCGAAGACGCCGCCCGACATCCTCATCACCACGCCCGAGTCGCTGTTCCTGATGCTCACGTCCGCCGCGCGGGAGACGCTCGCGGGGGTCGAGACGGTCATCGTCGACGAGGTGCACGCGGTCGCGGCCACCAAGCGCGGCAGCCACCTCGCGCTCTCGCTCGAGCGGCTCGACGCGCTGCTGGAGAAGCCGGCCCAGCGGATCGGCCTGTCGGCCACCGTGCGGCCCCCCGAGGAGGTGGCGCGGTTCCTCGGCGGGCGATCGCCCGTGTCGATCGTGTCGCCGAAGAACACGAAGGAGTTCGACCTGCGGGTCATCGTGCCGGTGGACGACATGACCGAGCTCGGCACCACGGCGCCGCTCGAGGGGTCGGCGGCGCAGGGCGACCAGCCGCAGCAGGGGTCGATCTGGCCGCACGTGGAGGAGGGCATCGTCGACCTCGTGCTCCAGCACACGTCGTCCATCGTCTTCACGAACAGCAGGCGGCTCGCGGAGCGGCTCACGGCCCGGCTCAACGAGATCTACACGGGGCGCATCGAGGAGGGGCGGATCGACGCGGAGGGGCGGGCGATCGCGTCCGGCTCCGCGGGGGTGGGGGCGGGGGCGGAGGCCGTGCCCGTGCTCGCGGGGGCCGCGGCGCTCACGTCGGCGACCTCCACCGCATCGGGCGGCGGGGCCGACGCCACCGCCTTCTCCGCCATGCGCCGCACCGCCGCGCGCCCTCCCGCCGAGGTCATGGCGCAGGCGGGGAGCACCGAGGGCGCGGATCCCGTGCTCGCCAAGGCGCACCACGGATCCGTCTCCAAGGAGCAGCGCGCGCTCATCGAGGACGACCTGAAGTCCGGGCGCCTCCGCTGCGTGGTCGCCACCTCGAGCCTCGAGCTCGGCATCGACATGGGCGACGTCGACCTCGTGGTGCAGGTGGAGGCGCCGCCGTCGGTGGCGAGCGGCCTGCAGCGCGTCGGCCGCGCGGGGCACCAGGTGGGCGAGGTCTCCCGCGGCGTCATCTTCCCCAAGCACCGGGCCGACCTCATCCACTCCGCCGTCGCCGCCGAGCGCATGGCGAGCGGGCAGATCGAGTCGCTGCGCGTGCCGGCCAACCCGCTCGACGTGCTCGCGCAGCAGACGGTCGCGGCCGTCGCGCTCGAGTCCGTGGGCGTCGAGGAGTGGTTCGACATCGTGCGGCGGAGCGCGCCCTTCGCCACCCTGCCGCGCTCCGCGTACGAGGCCACGCTCGATCTGCTGAGCGGCCGCTATCCGTCCGACGAGTTCGCGGAGCTGCGGCCCCGCATCGTGTGGGACCGCGACGAGGGCACCATCGAGGGGCGGCCGGGCGCGCAGCGGCTCGCGGTCACGTCCGGCGGCACCATCCCCGACCGCGGCCTCTTCGGCGTGTTCATGGTGGGCGAGAAGGCGTCGCGCGTGGGCGAGCTCGACGAGGAGATGGTCTACGAGTCGCGCGTCGGCGACGTGTTCGCGCTGGGGGCCACGAGCTGGCGGATCCAGGAGATCACGCACGACCGCGTGCTCGTGACGCCGGCGTTCGGCGAGCCCGGCAAGCTGCCGTTCTGGAAGGGCGACGGGCTCGGCCGGCCGCTGGAGCTCGGGCGCGCCATCGGGGCGTTCGTGCGGGAGCTGTCCGGATCCGCGGTGGACGACGCCCGGGCGCGCGCCGGCCGCGTGGGCCTCGACGGCCGCGCCGTGAACAACCTGCTCGCGTTCCTCGACGACCAGAAGAAGGCCACCGGCCACGTGCCGAACGACCGCACCCTCGTGGTCGAGCGCTTCCGCGACGAGCTGGGCGACTGGCGCGTGGTGCTGCACTCCCCCTACGGGATGCAGGTGCACGCGCCGTGGGCGCTCGCGGTCGGCGCGCGGGTCACCGAGCTGTACGGCATCGACGGCGCCACCATGGCCAACGACGACGGCATCGTCGTGCGCATCCCGGAGACCGACGGCGAGCCGCCGGGGGCCGACCTGTTCGTGTTCGAGCCGGACGAGCTCGACGCGATCGTCACGCGCGAGGTGGGCGGATCCGCCCTGTTCGCGTCGCGCTTCCGCGAGTGCGCGGCCCGTGCGCTGCTCCTGCCCCGCTACAACCCCGGCCGCCGCTCGCCGCTCTGGCAGCAGCGCCAGCGCGCGTCGCAGCTGCTCGACGTCGCGCGGAAGTTCCCCGCGTTCCCGATCGTGCTCGAGACCGTGCGCGAGGTGCTGCAGGACGTCTACGACCTGCCCGCGCTCACGTCGCTCGCGAAGGACATCGAGGCGCGGCGCATCAAGATCGTCGAGACCACCACGGAGGACGCGTCGCCGTTCGCGCGCAGCCTCCTCTTCAGCTACGTCGGCGCGTTCATGTACGAGGGTGACAGCCCGCTCGCCGAGCGCCGGGCCGCCGCGCTCTCGCTCGACGCCGGGCTGCTCTCGGAGCTCCTCGGGCGGGCGGAGCTGCGCGAGCTACTGGATCCGGCGGTCATCGCGCGCACCGAGCTGGAGCTGCAGCGCACCGCGCCCGACCGGCGGGCGAAGGGCCTCGAGGGCGTGGCCGACCTGCTGCGGATCCTCGGGCCGCTCGACGCCGAGGAGGTCGCCGCGCGCCTCGAGCCCGAGGAGGCCGGATCCGCGGCAGACCACCTCGACGCGCTCGTCGCGGGCCGACGGGCGCTCCGGGTGTCGTTCGGCGGGAAGCCGCGGGTCGCCGCCATCGAGGACGCCAGCCGCCTGCGCGACGCGCTCGGTGTGCCGCTGCCCATCGGCACGCCGATGGCGTTCGTCGAGCCGGTCGCGGATCCGCTCGGCGACCTCGTCGGCCGGTACGCCCGCACGCACGGGCCGTTCACCATCGCCGACGCGGCGACCGGCATCGGCCTCGGATCCGCCGTCATCGCGGACACGCTCGCCCGGCTCGGCGCGCAGCGGCGCGTGGTCGAGGGCGAGTTCCGACCGGGCGCGTCCGGCAGCGAGTGGTGCGACGTCGAGGTGCTGCGGCGCCTGCGCAGCCGCTCGCTCGCGGCGCTCCGCAGCGAGGTCGAGCCCGTGGAGCGCGCCGCGTACGCGCGGTTCCTCCCGGCGTGGCAGCACGTGGCCGGTGCGGATCGCGAGCGCGGGCTCCGCGGGGTCGACGGCGTGCTGCAGGTCATCGAGCAGCTCGCGGGCGCGCCCGTGCCCGCCTCCGCGTGGGAGACGCTCGTGCTGCCCGCGCGGGTACGCGACTACACGCCCGCCATGCTCGACGAGCTCACGTCGACGGGCGAGGTGATCTGGTCGGGCGCCGGCACGCTCGCGGGCGCCGACGGCTGGGTGAGCCTGCATCTCGCCGACCAGGTCGCGCTCACGCTGCCCGAGCCCGACGCGCACGACACCGACGAGCTGCAGCGCGAGATCCTCACGACGCTCGGCACGGGCGGCGGCTACTTCTTCCGGCAGCTGAGCGACGCCGTGGGGTCCACGGACGACGCGGCCCTCGTCACCGCGCTGTGGGACCTCGTGTGGGCGGGCCTCGTCACGAACGACACCCTGTCGCCGCTGCGGGCGCTGCTCGCCGGCGGATCCACGGCGCACAAGACGCCGCAGCGGGCGCCGCGCGGGCGCATGTACCGCGGCGGGCGCATGCCGCGGCCCGACATGCCCACCCGCACCGGGCCACCGACCGCGGCCGGGCGCTGGTCCATCGTGCCGCTCGCCGAGACCGACGCCACCGTGCGCGCGGCGGGCACGGCCGAGCTGCTGCTCGAGCGGTACGGCGTCGTCACGCGAGGATCCGTCATGACCGAGCGGGTGCCCGGCGGCTTCGCGCTCACCTACAAGGTGCTCGCCGGGTTCGAGGACACCGGGCGCGCGCGCCGTGGCTACTTCATCGAGACGCTCGGCGCGGCGCAGTTCTCGACCGGCGGCACGGTCGATCGGCTGCGCGGCTTCACGCGGGATCCGGACGCGGGCGAGCGGCCGCTGGTCGCGCTGACGCTCGCGGCCACGGATCCGGCGAACGCGTACGGGGCGGCGCTGCCCTGGCCGCGGCTCGACGGGTCGTCGCCCGACGGGGACGGCGGCGCGGTCACGGGCGCTGGCACGGAAGTGACCGGCGACGCGGGAGTCAGCGATGCGGCGTCCGCGATCGCGGAGTCCGGCAGCGTCGACGCGCGCGGCGAGCGCCCCACCGGGCATCGCGCGGGCCGCAAGGCGGGCGCGCTCGTGGTGCTGGTCGACGGCGAGCTCGTACTCTACGTGGAGCGCGGCGGCAAGACCGTGCTGCTCTTCGACGACGACGAGGCGGTCATCCGCGCGGCGGCCGAGTCGCTCGGCGGCGTCGTGCGGCGCGGCGGGGTCGCGAAGCTCGCGATCGAGAAGGTCAACGGCGCCTTCATCCTCGGCACGCCGCTCGGCACCGCGCTCCAGGAGCACGGGTTCTCGGCGACGCCGCGCGGGCTGCGGATGCGGTCGTGAGCGCACGCAGCGAGGCGCGCACCGGCACCGCGGCGCGCACGGGCACCACGGCGCGCACGGCCGCGAGCGCGGACGGCCGTTCCGCCCCCGCGCCGGGATCCGCCCGTGCCTGAGGGCGACACCGTCTGGCGCACCGCGTCGCACCTGCACGAGGCCATCGGCGGCCAGGTGCTCACGCGCAGCGACTTCCGTGTGCCGAAGTTCGCGACGCTGGATCTCGCGGGCCAGGAGGTCGACGAGGTGGTGAGCGTCGGGAAGCACATCCTGCACCGCGTCGGCGACCTCACGATCCACAGCCACCTCAAGATGGAGGGCTCCTGGCACATCTACCAGCACGGCACCGCGTGGCGGCGGCCGGCGTTCGAGGCGCGCGTCGTGCTCGAGACGGCGGAGCGCGTCACGGTGGGGTTCTCGCTGGGGGTGCTCGAGGTGTTCCCGCGCGACCAGGAGCACACGGTCGTCGGGCACCTGGGGCCGGACATCCTCGGGCCGGACTGGGGCGACGCGGCGGCCGAGGAGATCGTGCGCCGCATCTCCGCGCAGCCGGAGCGGGCGATCGGCCTGGCGCTGCTGGACCAGCAGAACGCCGCCGGGATCGGCAACGTCTACCGGGCCGAGCTCTGCTTCCTCCGCGGGGTGCTGCCCACGCGGCCCGTCGCCGAGGTGCCGGACCTGCCCGCGATGGTCGCGCTCGCGCGTCGCACCATGCGCGCCAACCGCGACCGCATCGAGCGCACCACCACGGGCGACCTCCGCCGCGGCCGCACCGACTGGGTCTACGGGCGCAAGGGCAAGCCGTGCCTGCGGTGCGGCACCAGGATCCAGCAGGGCCAGCTCGGCGACCCGGTGCGCCCCGGCATGGGAGCGCAGGACCGGGTCACCTACTGGTGCCCGCGCTGCCAGACCTGACGCGCGGGCACCGGGGGATCAGTCCCGCGGCGTCGATGCCGACGGCAGCTCGGGCGCGGGTGCGCCGCCCGCCGCGATCCGCGCCTCCTCCTTGCCGACCAGCGAGTGGCGGCGTCCGTAGAGGAAATAGACCGCGAAGCCGAGCGCGAGCCAGACGACGAAGCGGACCCAGGTGAGGGTCGTGAGGTTGAGCATCAGCCACACGCAGAGCACGGCCGAGAGGATCGGCAGCCACGGCATGAGCGGCACGCGGAACGACGCGCGGATGTCCGGGCGCTTCTTGCGCAGCACGATCACGCCGATGCTCACGAGCACGAACGCGGACAGCGTGCCGATGTTGATCATCTCCTCGAGCACGCCCACGTCGGTGAACCCGGCGAGGGCCGCGACGACCACGCCCGCGATGATCTGCACGCGCACGGGCGTGCGGCGCTTCGCCGAAGTGCGGCTGAGGCCGCGCGGCAGCAGGCCGTCGCGGCTCATCGCGAAGACGACGCGGGCGAGGCCGAGCAGCAGCACCATCAGGACGGTCGTGAGGCCGAGCAGCGTGCCGATGGAGATCACCTGCGCCGCCCATCCGGCGCCGACCGCGGTGAAGGCGGTCGTGAGCGACGGCTCCTCCGCATCCGCGAGCACCGTGTAGGGGACCATGCCGGTGAGCACGAGGGTCACGAGCACGTAGAGCACGGTGACGACCGCGAGGCCCGCGAAGATGCCGCGCGGCAGCGTGCGCTGCGGGTCCTTGACCTCCTCGGCGCTCGTGGCGACCACGTCGAAGCCGATGAACGCGAAGAACACGAGCGACGCCCCGGCGAGCAGGCCGTAGAGGCCGTACTGCGTGGGCTCCTGGCCGCTCGCCCAGGAGAAGAGGGACTGGGTCCAGACGTCGGCGGATCCGCCCTCGGTCGGGCGCTGCGGCGGGATGAACGGCGAGTAGTTCTCCGCCTTCACGTAGAACGCGCCGACGACGATCACGAACAGGACGACCCCGACCTTGAGCACGGTGAAGACGCTCGAGACGCGGCTGGACAGCTTCGTGCCGAGCACGAGCAGCACCGTGAAGATCGCGGTGATGAGGACGGCGCCCCAGCTGATCCCGAGGCCGAAGACCGTGATGGTGGACGGGATGTCGAGCCCGGCGAGCTCGAGCGCCGACTCCAGGTAGATGCCCCAGTACTTCGCGATGACCGCGGCCGCCGTGAGCATCTCGAGGATGAGGTCCCAGCCGATGATCCACGCGAGCAGCTCGCCCATGGTCGCGTAGGTGAACGTGTACGCGCTGCCCGCGACGGGCACGGCGGAGGCGAACTCGGCGTAGCACATGATCGCGAGGCCGCACGTGACGGCGGCGAGCACGAACGCCAGCGTGACCGACGGGCCCGCGTAGTTGCCGGCGGCCTTCGCGCCGACGGAGAAGATGCCGGCGCCGACCGCGACGGCCACGCCCATGAGCATGAGGTCCCAGGTGCCGAGGGAGCGGGTGAGGCTGCGTTCGCCTCCCGCGGCGTCGGCGAGCGACGACTCGATGCTCTTCGTGCGGAACAGGCTCATGGGGCGTCCGTTCGGTAGGCGGGCTCGGGGAACGGGGATCGAGCCTACCGGCGGGTGGGGGAATGCCCCCGACCGGGGGCGCTGCTCCGTGCTGGTGCGGATGCGCGGGCCCTCGACACGCCCGGCCCGCGGAGAAGCGTGAGAAGCGCCGAGGAGAAGTGATCGGAGGACCTAGGCACCCATGAGGAGCAGTGCTTCTCTGGAGGAGCGGTCAAGCAGCGTGCCGCATCCGACACGAGTCCGGAAGGTCCTGAGTGACCGGAACGCTGCGCACGCGCGCCCTCGCCACCGCCCCGCCCGCCTCGCGCGGATCCACCTCCCGCGCATCCGCGTCGGCGATCCCGCGGGCGTCGCGCCTCCCCCGACCGACGCCGCTCGCGCCGGAGGTCCTGCCCCAGCGCGCGACCGTCCTCGCACCCGATGTCACGGCGGCGCGGGACGAGAAGCGCCGGGTGACCCACGAGCGCTTCGTCCGCGCCGCAGCCGCGGCCGAGGATCCCGCGGGCGACGCCGAGCGCCGCCGCCTGCACGACCAGATCGTGCTCGACCACCTCGAGCTCGCCGACCAGCTCGCGCGCCAGCACTCGGGCCGCGCGCACGACTGGAGCGACCTGCGCCAGGTCGGCTACCTCGGCCTCGTGAAGGCCGCGCGCCGCTACGACCCGGGCTTCGGCGCGCCGTTCGTGTCGTTCGCGATCCCCACCATCTCCGGCGAGATCAAGCGCCACCTGCGCGACAACGGGTGGGTGGTCCGCCCGCCCCGCCAGATCCAGGAGCTCCGGCACGCGCTGCTCGCGGTCGTGCCCGCGCTCACCCAGCGACTCGGCCGCACGCCCACCGACGCCGAGCTCGCGGCGCACACCGGGCACGCCCGCGAGGAGGTGGCCGAGGCGCTCGCCGCGCACTCCAGCCTCCGGCCCGCGTCGCTCGACTTCACGGTGCACGAGGACGAGGGCATCTCCCTCGCGGACACCCTCGGCGCCGACGACCCCGGCTACGCGCGCGCCGAGCGCACGGTGCTGCTGGACGCGGCGCGCGGGGTGCTCAGCGATCGCGACCGGCGGATCCTGCACCTGCGCTTCGTCGACGAGTGCAGCCAGAGCGAGATCGCGGCCGAGCTCGGCGTGACGCAGATGCAGGTGTCGCGGCTGCTCGCGCGGATCCTCGGGGCGTTGCGCGCCGAGCTGACCCGCGGCGAGGCGGAGGCCCTGCCCGAGGTCGCCCCGCTGGCCGCCGTGTCGCCGATCCGCGTGCGCGAGGCCGACCGCCGCACGGCCTGAGCGGATCCCGCCGTCGCGGCTCGGCGGCTCCGCGCCGCCGCGCCGCCGCGCCTCGGAGGGGACAACGACGGCGACGGCTGCGACGACGACGTCGCGATCCGCTCAGGCGCGGGGCAGCGCGCCCGTCTCCACCACGCGGCGCGCGACCTCGACGAGCTTCACGTTGCCGTCCTGCGAGTAGCGGCGCAGCACCTGGAACGCGCGGTCCGCGTCGAGCGAGAAGCGCTCCATCAGGATCCCCTGGGCCTGCCCGATGACGGATCGCGAGGCGAGGCCCAGGGCGAGGTCGTCCGCGGCGTCCCAGGCGGCGAGCGCGATGCGCGCGTGCACGGCGACCTCCTCGGCCACGGCGCTGTCGGCCGTGCCGAGCGCGCCGGTCGCGCGGTGGAGGGCGACAGCGCCGCCCGCATCCGGGCGCGCGTCGGCGGCGGCGTCCAGCGCGACGAGCAGCAGCTGGGAGCCGACGGGCGGGACGGGCTCGGCGAGGAGCGCCCCGAGGGCGGCGCCGCTCTCCCCCGCGACCGCGACGCCGGACGCGCGCGGCAGCACCACGCCGGCACCCGTCGCGGTCGAGGCGTCGAGGAGCGCGGCCAGCAGGAGGTCGACGCCCGCGGCGCGGCTCGGGGCGGCGTGGAACGCCGCGACGACGCGGGCGGGCAGGGCCGACCGGTGCTGCTCCATCCCGTCCTCCGCTGCGATCAGGGGGCGTCGGCGGCTCCTCGGGCGTTCGCGTGCCCGACCCGCCGCGTCGCGGGGAGACGCCGAGCCCGGCTCGACCGTTCGAGTATCGCACCATGGGTTTGTACCCAAAGCGTTGGGCGCGACAACTCACGGGGAGCCGTTCGCAGGCGACGCGAGGCCGGCGGATCAGGCCGCGACGGTCGTGCTGCGCCATGCAGGCGAGTCGCCGCCGACCTGCCACACGAGCGTGACCGCATCCGGGGCGTCGTCGCCGTCCGTCCAGGCGGAGGTGTCGAGCTCGAGCAGACGACCGGATCCCGCGGCGGCGAGCCCGACCGGCACCTCGGTCCCGTCGATCCACGCCCACGCCGTGTCCGGGTAGCCGACGAGCCCGCCGTCCTCCGTGCCGCCCTCGGGTGCGGCGAACGCGACGGACATCGGGCGCGAGGTGTCGACGTCGGGTGCCGGGTCGGCCGATCCCTCGGGTCCGGCGGCCGGGTTCCGCCACTCGTAGGGCGTCGCGCCGGCCGCGGGCACGACGTGGTCGTCGAGCAGGAGCCCCTGGCCGGTGTCGCGCACGATCCAGGCGTCGGCCACGTCGCCGTCCACCGCGGAGACGAGCGTGAACGCACCCTCGGGACCCTCGGCCGCGACGGGCTCCACCGTGCGGAGGCGCTCCGCCTCCTCCGGGGAGACGGTGCCCGCCCGGCCGAACGAGGCGACGTAGGACTCCCGGGATCCGGCCGACTCCTGCGCCTCGGGCGTGAGCATGGCCCACGCCGCGTCGGCGTCGCCGGCCGCGACGGCGTCGAGGTACGCGGCGACGAGCGCGACCTCCGCGCTCGGGGCCGCGGCATCGTCGCCGTCGCCCGCGGGCGACGTCTCGACGGACTCGGGGACCGGCAGCGGGACGGGTCGCCCCTCGTCCGAGCCGGTGCACGACGTCATGACGACCGCGGACGAGGCGATCAGGACCAGGGGCAGCAGGCGGATCCTCATCCCCTCACGCTAATTCCGGCAGGCGAGGGAATCCAGGGACTCCCACGGGCTGCCCAGCTGCGGATCACGGGCCGCGCGTCCGGTGCCGACGCAGGCGCGCCTGCCATGCTCGACGCATGGCCTCCCTCACCCGTCCCCGTCGCGGCAAGATCATCGCCGGCGTCTGCGCCGCCCTCGCCGACCGCTTCGGCATCAGCCGCTTCCTCGTCCGCCTGCTGTTCGTGCTCTCCATCGTGCTGCCGGGCCCGCAGGTGCTCCTGTACCTGATCCTCTGGATCGTCTTCCCCAAGCAGCGCTGACCCGGGATCGTCCCGCGACCGAAACGCCCCCGCAACACCTGATTCCCAGACTGGGGAGACACCTCTCCCCCGCCTGGATGGAATCGCATGCCCGCTCGTCGCCGCGCCCGTGCCCGGATCCACGCCGGCGGTCGCGCCCTCGCCACGGCCGCGCTCGCGGTCGGGCTGGCGGCGGGCGGCGGGGTCGTCGCGGAGCCCGCCCGGGCAGACGCCGACGCCGCGGCACCGGCAGCTCCCGCCGTCGTCGACCTGGGCGTCGCCGACGCGGTCGCGCTCCTCGACGCCGGATCCACCACCTCCGTCGCGCTGACCCGCGCCTACCTCGCGCGCATCGACGCGTATGACGACCGGGGCGACGACGGGCCGGGCCTCCAGGCCGTCATCACCACGAACCCCGAGGCGCTCGCGACCGCCGCCACGCTCGACGCGGAGCGCGCGGCCGGCACGATCCGCGGCCCCCTGCACGGCGTGCCGATCGTCGTGAAGGACAACCACGCCACAGCCGACATGCCCACCACGGTCGGCAGCGCGGCGCTCCGCGACTACCGCACGACGGCCGACTCCACCGCGGTCGCGCGGCTGCGGGCGGCCGGCGCGATCATCCTCGCGAAGACGAACATGTCCGAGTTCGCGTGGCACGGCACCTACACGCTGGGCTCCGCGCGCGGCCGCACCGCGAACCCGTACGACCGGTCGTGGAGCGCGAGCGGATCCAGCGGCGGCACGGGCGCGGCGGTGGCTGCCGCCTACGCGCCTGCGGGCCTCGGCACGGACTCGTGCGGATCCATCCTGGGACCGGCCGCGCACCAGTCGCTCGTCGGCTTCCGGCCGACGATGGGCCTCACGAGCACGGCCGGCATCGTGCCGCTCTCGCCTCGGCAGGACGTGTCCGGGCCGATGACCACCACGGTCGCCGACGCCGCGCTCCTCACCGAGGTGCTCGCGGGGCGCGACCCGGCGGATCCGCTCACCGAGATCGCCGACCAGCAGGCCACCGACGCGTACGTCGCCGGCCTGTCGACCACCGCCCTCGCCGGGAAGCGCATCGGCTACGTCCGCTGGGACATCCCGGAGGATCCCGAGCGGCCGGGCCTCGCCGAGACGAGCGCCCTCATGGACCGGGCCGTCCGCGACCTCGAGGCCCAGGGCGCCGAGGTCGTGGACGTTCCGCTCACGCAGGAGTTCGTGGAGGGGACGCTGCAGAGCGGCGGATGGCGCGACATGCGCCCGGCGATCGACCGCTTCCTCCGCGAGACCCCGGCCACCTGGCCGGCCCGCGTCGCGGCTCGCACGGAGCCCGCCGACGTGCTCTCCTTCGCCGACGTGATGGCCGACCGGCCGAGCGCCCTCACCGACTCCGACATCGCGTACTTCCTCAGCCAGGAGGACGTCCCGAACCCCGACCACGACCGGTCGATCGCGGAGCAGGACGCGGGCAAGGCCGCCATGGACGCGTTCTTCGTCGAGCAGGGCATCGACGCGCTCGCGATGCCGACGAGCGCCACCACCGCCACGCCGACCTGGGCCGGCACCACGTTCTGCGACGTCGGCGCGAACACCGGGATCCCGACGATCTCCGTCCCTGCCGGCTTCACCTCGACGGGCGCTCCCGTCGGCCTCGAGCTCGCCGCGCCCCGCAGCCACGATGGCGACCTGCTCGCGATGGCCTTCGCGTACGAGCAGGCGACCCGGCACCGGGTCGCGCCGGGGACGACGCCGGAGCTGGTGGCGGATGCGGCGCCCGAGGTGGCACCCGAGACGGGAGACGAGGAGGCGGACGCCGACGGGACGACGACCGGAGCGGGGTCCCCGGGATCCGCCCCGCAGGCCGCCGGCGCTGCGCGCATCGCCGGGGTCGGCGTCAACACGCTCGCGCAGAACGCCGTGATCGCCGCGTGCCTCGCGCTCGTCGGCGGGGCGGTCATGGCGGTCGGCGTCCTGCGTCGCCGCCGGTCTCCCGGCGACCGCGACGGCTGAACCCGCGACGCGCGCCCGCGTCAGCCGCGCGCGCTCCGTCGCCGGCGCCGACGCACGAGCACCAGTCCCCCGCCGGCGACCAGCAGGCCGAGGGCCGCGGCGACGGCACCGGGAGCGAGGTCGGATCCGGTGCGGGCGAGCGTCGCAGCGTGCGCGGTGCCGCGGGTCGCGGGGTGCGCCGCTGCGGCGGATCCACGTGTCGTCGCGCCGGGGTCCGCCGCGGCGGCCGAGGACGCCGAGCCGGGCGACGGATCCACGGTCGCGGCGCCCGCGAGGGAGACGGTGCCGTCAGCGGCGACCGTCACCTTCGCGGTCATCGCGGCCGCGAGGTCGATGCGCTCCCAGCTGCCTGCCGTGCCGAGGTCGAGCGGCTCGCCCGAGTCGATCGCGGTGAGGGCGAGCACCTGGCGGCGCTGCGCGTCGGTGAGGTCGGGGTGGCTGGTGCGGAGGAGCGACTCGGCGCCGTCCGGCACGGTCATCGGCTGGCCGGCGGTGCCCACGAGCGGGAAGCCGTACGTCAGCCGCTGGCGGTAGACCGCGAGCGCCTGGTCGGTCGGCAGGTAGGGGGTGTCCGCGGCGATGCAGACCGCGAGCGTCGCGCCGCATCCGGCCTCGAGCACCTGCCGCAGCTCCGTCGTGGCCTGGGCGAAGAGATCGCGGAACTCGGGGTCGGCCCAGCGGCGCTGCACGATCTTCTGGCCCATCATGTGGCCGGCCATCACGTCGATCGGGTAGTGCGCGCCCATGACGATGCGGTTGTTCCCCGCGTCGGACGCGCGGGCGAGGATCTGCGGGGCGAGCTCCGGCAGCATCGTCGCGAGCGAGACGCCCTGCCAGAACGCCTGCGACGTGTGGCCGCTCGGGTAGGAGCCGTCCTGCCCGGCCCACGCGTTGCCGCCGGGCTTGTCGCGGTACTGGAGGCGCTCGGGGAAGCGGACGTAGGGGCGCGGGTTCGCGTAGTGGTTCTTGGCCGGGCCCGTCGACCCGCCGCGGCCGACGAGGCCGTTCTCCTTGTTGAGGAGCGCCGCCGTCTTCGGCAGCTGCCCGGCATCGCGCGCGGACTTGTAGATCGCACCGAGGCGGGCGCCCAGGCCGTCGGACATCGACACGGACATGTCGGCGTACTGGTCGATGATCGCGCGGTCCGACTGCGCCTTCGGAGCGGTCTGGTTGATCTGCACGGTCATGTCGTCGTTGAGCTGCATGATGTCCGGCCGGCCGCTCTTCAGCGCCGGGAACGCGTCGAGCATGGGGACGAAGTCGTAGGTCGCGTCCGACGCGTAGACGTGGTCGATCGTGGCCTGGTCGAAGTGTGCGGGCGAGGTCGCCGCCTGGGCCGAGGACGCACCCGGACCCGCGAGCACGACCGCGAGGATCGCGGTGGCGGAGAGGATCGCGGCGATGCGGGCGCGCGGACGGACGGTCGTGATGGCGGGGATGATGGTGCCTTCCGTGGGGTCGTCGGCCGATCGGCCTCCCGCACCGTAGGGAGGGGCCGTGGCCGCGCGCCCTCCGCCGGGTGAACCGCGCATGGACGTCCGGCGAGGGGGAGGGATCGTTCCCGGCGGCCCTTGCGTCAGCGCCCAGAACCTCGCCATCTCGGCGGCCTGGCTGTCGCGGGCGAGATCGTCATCCCCGCAGGCCGCGCGCGGCAGGCGCCGCCTGCCGCGCCTCGCCACCTGAACGGCGCCTTCACCAACCTCTGCCCTGCCGCTGCGGTACGGACCCTATGGGACCGGCTCGACGCCTCATGCCCGCATCACGGCGCCCCGATTCCACAGCGCGAGCGATGCCCAGGACCTGCTTGCAGACGACGACAAAAGAAGAAGCTTCACCACTCGGCCCCCATTGACGCTGGAGTCATCCACACGTTGCCTCCTGTCCCGGATTCTGCTCGGATGAGGCATCCGAACCTCCGCGAGAAGGGAAGCACCATGCACGCTCCGACGCGACGCACCTGCTCCATCGCTGCCGCGATTCTCCTGTACATCACTTCGATGACCACCGCTACCGCCGCGCAGGCGGATGAAGTCGCTCATCTCGATGCGCCTCCGCCCGCGGGGGGAGAAGGAGGAGGGGGCACGACGCCCTGGTACATCACGGCAGTGTGCGGTGGCGAGAACTTCAAGGACAGGAACCCGAGTGACTGCCATAGCGATTACACGGTCTACGACATCCGTGGCGATCGGCCTACTGTCCTCCTGCGTCTCGAGGGGCCGAGGCAAGACGCATGGGCTGCGATAGAGCAGGGATATCAAGCTGCCCAAGACTGGTGCGCGACCAACAGTCTCACCTGCTCAGTCGTGACTTCCGTCGGTGTCAGCCTGGCGCTCGGGTGGCTGGGTCCGACGAATGGCTAGGAATCTGAGAACCGCCATCGCGACCGCGTTCGCCTTCCTCATCTCCACCGTCGTCTTCATGCTCCTGGGAGGTCATGTCGATGCGCTGACCCTGAGTGTGATCGCGGCCGTGTGCGCCAGCGCCGCGCTGATCCGGAGATGGACGCGGAACAAGACGAGAGCGAATCCGCCGCCTACGGGATGAGCCCCCGTGCGGCGGCGGATAGCGCACGCCACCGCTGAGCCGAGCAGCCGGCGCGTCAGCCGCGCGACCGCGGCACCATCACCCGGGTCCAGCGCTCGAGCGTCATGCCGCCGCCCGCGCGTATCCGGTCGACGGAGCCGTCCGGCGCTCGGTCGACCGTGACCTCCTCGCCGACGGATCCGAACCCGTCGCCCTCCACGATGCGCGCCGACGAGTCGCCCGTGCGCTCGAGCACGTCCACGGAGTCGAGCGGGTGCTCCGCGGTCGGGTCGATGCGGAGGAAGCGGTCGCCGATCACCTGGAAGTCCTGAAGGCCCCAGACGTTCGCGAAGCGGCCGGCGAAGGGGGCGTCGACCGCGGCGCGCTGCTCCTCGGTGGCGGCGGAGTCGGCGAGCAGCAGCTCGAGGATGCCCGTGCTGAGGGCCGTGGCCGGGCCGTCGATCGCGTTGGTGAGGACGGTGACGGCCCAGCCGCTCACGGGATCCACCGCCGTGCGCGTGATGTGGCCGGGGTACCCGCCCGAGTGGCCGATGACCGTGGCCTCGTGGGCTCCGGATCCGACGCGCTCGATGATGAGGCCGTAGCCGTAGCGGCGGGTGCCCGCGGGATTCGCGCTCGTCGTGTAGCGCGGCCGCTGCTGGACGCGCTTCGACGCGGCCGAGATGAGCCGCTCGTCGTCCGGCAGCACGAGCGCGGAGAAGAAGGAGACGAGCTCGGACGCGGTGCTCGTGACACCGGTGGCCGCGGCCATCGCACGCGTGTCGACGTGCGGGAGGACGCTGCGCTCGCGCGACGTGCGTAGCGAGGTGGACGCCGCCGCGTACTCGTCAGCGCGCTCCGGGACGTACTCGGCGGTGGTGTCGCGGAGGCCGAGAGGCGCGGCGATCCGCTCGGCGAGGTAGTCCGCGAAGGACAGGCCGGACGCCGCCTCGATCACGAGGCCGAGCAGCGAGTACCCGATGTTCGAGTAGTTGAACGCGGTGTCGGGCGCGACCTTGGCGATGCCGGGCGAGGTCGCGATGGCGATCAGGTGCGCGCGGTCGGGGAACGGGCCGGAGTGCTGCCAGTGGTCGCCGTCGAACCCGTCGCGGAGGACGCCCGCGCCGTGCTCGAGGAGGGCGGCGATCGTGACGTCGGCGAGCTCGGATTTCGCCTCGGCCAGCTCGGGCACGTGCTGGCCGAGCCTGTCGTCGAGGCGGAGGGCACCCTGCTCCACGAGCTGGAAGACGGCGGTGGCGGCGAACGACTTGGAGTGCGACGCGACGCGGAAGAGGTGGCCGGGAGTGAGCGGCGCGTCGGTGGTGGGATCCGCGACGCCGAACGCCTCCGACAGCACGACCTCGCCGTGCCGGGCGATGGCGACCTGGGCGCCGGGGACGCGGGTCTGCCAGACGCGGTGGTCGAGCCAGGTGCGGACGTAGTCGAGGATCTCGCTCATGGGGGCGCTCCGGGGATCGGGGACGGCGGGCGTGCCGGACTCTACGCGACCCGCGCTCGCCCCCGCCTGATCCGCCGAGCGAACCGCGAGGACCCGGCCGCATCCGCGGAGCGAACGTCTGGCGCTCCTCGCTGGGTGCCTCCTGGACGGGCGGGACGATCGACGGGCCCGTCCCGTCTCCTGGGTGACGCACCACCCGACAGGAGCAGCCATGGACGACCCGACCCGCGGATCACGTGCCGCGCAGACCGCATCCGCACCCGCCCGCGCGGCCCGAGCGCACCGCCCCGCCGGAACCGCGCGCCCGACCGGAGCCGCCTCCGTCCGAGGAGCCGCGCGATGAGCGCCCGCTCGGCCGGCCCCGTCCTCCGCCGCCGCCCGCGGGCCACGCGCGCGGCCGCCGTCACCGGGCTCGTCGTGGCGATCGTGGTCGTGGTCGTCGTGCTGCTGCCCGTGCTGGGCTTCATCGGCGCGGCCGACGCGGCCACCGCCGGCCAGCTCGACGTGCCCGTGACCCTCATCGCCCTCGGCGTGGGCGTGTCCCTCGTGGTCGCGGTCGTGATGGTCGGCATCGCCGCCCGCACCCGGGACGGCCGTGTCGCGTGGATCGCGGCGGTGTCGGCAGTGGTCGCGACCCTCGTCGGATCCGTCTGGCCGCTCGTCGCCACCACCATCGCGAGCGTCGACCAGGTGCAGGACGCGATCCCGTTCGTGCAGGACCTCATCGGGCGCGTGCTGGGGAGCTGACGCATCCGCCTGACCCGAGGCGCCTCCCCGGCTCCGGCTCCCGGACGCACCAGCGGCCGCCGACCCGTGGGTCGGCGGCCGCCGTCGTGCAAGGGGACTACTCGCGGACGAGCACCAGCTCGGAGAGCGGCAGGCGCGAGCGCGGCGCGGTCTCGCGCTCGGCGAGCGGGCCCTCGAGCGCGTCGGCCGGGGCGACCGTGCCGACGGCCGTGACCGTGAGCGGCTGCAGGTTCTCGGGCAGGTCGAACGCGGCGGACAGCTTGTCGAACTCGACGCCGGCCATCTGGTGCGTGTGCAGGCCCTCGGCCTGCGCCTGGACGGAGAGGTGGGCGACGGCCTGGCCGAGGTCGTACGCGGCATAGGGGCGCTTCTCGCCCTCGACGGTGGAGGTCTCGGCGATGGCGACGACGAGCGCCGAGGCGTTCACGGCCCATGCGGCGTTGAAGCCGACGAGCGAGTCGACGATGGTGTCGAACGCGTGCGTGCCGCGGCGGGCGGCGATGAAGCGGCGCGGCTGCTGGTTGCTGGCGGACGGCGCCCAGCGCGCGGCCTCGAGGAGGGCGTCGAGCTGCTGGTCGGAGACGGTGGCGTCCGTGTCGAAGGAGCGCGGGCTCCAGCGGGCGTCGAGCTCGCGCACGATCGGCACGGCGGTGTCGGCGGTGCGGGCGGTGGAGGGGGTGGTGGCGTCCTCGGTGAGGGTCATGGCGGATCCTTCTGTCGATGTCGGGGATGCGGCACTCCGTCGGGCCTCGCGGATCACAATGCGGGACGCGGCCCGGCTATTCCTGGGCGTCGCCGGGCCGGTCCCGCGGGCGGGCTACTCGGCGAGCGGATCCACCACGTCCTCGAAGCGGCCCGACTCCGCGGAACGGCCGGCCGCCTCCATCAGCGCGAGGCTGCCGAGGTTGTCTCGGCCGCTCGTCTCGGGCGGCGGGCCGCCGAGGATCGAGAGGGCGAACGCGCGCAGGCCCGCGGCGCGGCCGATGAGCGGCAGGGTCTCGAGGTCGAGCTCGCGCTCGGCGCCGTCGGCGTCGCGGATCCCGACCCGGTCGGCCGAGACGCCCTCGCCGCGGCTCGTGAAGGTCAGCTCGCCGTCCTCGCCGGAGATGCGCCACTCGCCCGACCACGGAGTGACCGGCCCGCGGTGCAGCCAGCTGCCGCGGTAGTCGACGATCAGGCCGCCCTCCAGCTCGATGACCATGGAGGCGACCGCGGGGTCGCGGTAGTGGCTGAACGACGGGCGGCTGGTGCGCGCGAACACGCGCACGGCCTCTCGGCCGGTGACCATGCGGATCAGGTCGAAGTGGTGGATCGCCATGTCGTTGATGATCGGCTGCGGGAACCGGTAGTGCGGGTAGTCGTCGGGCTCGTCGTTGTCCCACTGGCGGAAGTCGATCTCGATGGTCGCGACCTCGCCGAGCGCGTCGGCCGCGAGCAGCTCGCGCACGCGCCGCGGCGCCGGGTACCAGCGGTAGTTCTGGCTGACCTGCACGATGAGGCCGAGCTCCTCGCCGCGGCGGACCACGGCGGCGGCCTCCGCGGTCGAGTTCGCGAACGGCTTCTCGACGATCACGTGCTTGCCGGCCTCGAGCGCCTCGAGGGCGAGCGGCGCGTGC
Source organism: Clavibacter sp. A6099 (assembly GCF_021919125.1). Taxonomy (NCBI): domain Bacteria; kingdom Bacillati; phylum Actinomycetota; class Actinomycetes; order Micrococcales; family Microbacteriaceae; genus Clavibacter; species Clavibacter seminis. Next base: position 2,926,762 of record NZ_CP083439.1, read on the forward strand.
GTGACGGCCGGCGCGGTGACGATGACGGCGTCCGCCTCCACCGCGGCGAGCGCGTCGGCGAGCGAGGCGAATGCGGCGGACGCGGGGAGTCCGAGCAGGGCGCGGACCCTCTCGCGGGTGGGCTCGCTCGGATCCACGATCGCAGCGACCTCGATCTCGGCGACCGCCGGGACCGCGTTGCGCGCCCAGTCGCCGCCCCAGCCGCCGAGGCCCACGTGGATCACGCGGACGCGGGGGCCGGAGTAGGCGGGCGGGGTCGGGTCGGTCGCCGACGCGGGAGCGGCCTGGGCCGCCGGCGTCCCCGGTGCGGCGGGCGCGGCGGGCGTCGCCGCTGAACCTGCTCGATCGGTGGCGCTCATCGGGCGAGGAACCAGTCGCGCGGGTGCTCGTCGGCCGTCAGGTCGGCGCGGCCGTCCGTCGGCGCGACCCAGCGGGCGGCGTTCGCGAGCACGCGGCGGATGTCGGGGTGGTGGTACACGGGGTACTCCTGGTCGCCGGGCGAGAAGTAGAAGACCCGTCCGCGGCCGCGGTGGTACGCGACGCCCGAGCGGAAGACCTCGCCGCCCGCGAAGGTGGAGAGGAACACCTCCTCGTCGGGACGCGGGATGTCGAACTGCTCGCCGTACATCTCCTGCCGGTCGATGACGATCGGGTGCGGGATCCCGGCGGCGATGGGGTGCTGCGGCGCGATGGTCCACACCAGCTCGCGCTCGCCGTCGTTCCGCCACTTCAACGAGCACGTCGTGCCCATGAGGCGCGTGAAGACCTTCGAGTAGTGACCGGAGTGCAGCACGACGAGGCCCATGCCGGCGTGCACGTGGCGGATCACGCGTGCGACGACCTCGTCGGACACCTCGCCGTGCGCGACGTGGCCCCACCAGTAGAGGACGTCCGTGGCGGCTAGGCGCTCCTCGGTGAGGCCGTGCTGATCCTCCTGGAGGGTCGCGGTGCTCACGCGCGCGTCGTCGCCGAGCAGCTCGCGGAGGCCGTCCGCGACGACGGCGTGGATCCCGTCCGGGTAGTGCGACAGGACCGTCGCGTCCCCCCGGCTCTCGTGCACGTTCTCGTTCCAGACGACGATGTCCATGGCGCTCCTCGTTCGGCGGTGATCGGGGGTTCGGGACGTGCGCCGGACGTCTCCGGCCCGAGATCGGCCGTGACGCGGCGGATGCCCGCGCCTACGATCGTACGCATGCCCCGCGCCGATGCGGGCGACCCGGGAGGCCGCATGACCGCCAGCGACGACGACCGCGGAGCGATCCGATGATCGGCCCCACCGACAAGGCCGTCCACGCCTGGTCCCTCGACGGGACGCTCGGGCATCCCCGCGTCCCCGGCCCGGACGGATCCGGCGCCGTCACCCGCGCGGCCGGCGCCCTCGACCTCCTCGACCTGCCCGCCGAGCTCGCGCGCCGCGGGTACGCGGGCGTGCAGCTCGCCCACTTCCAGCTGCCCACGCGCGACGCGTCGTACCTCGCGGAGCTGCGGGCCGCGCTCGCGTCGTCCGGCGTCGTGCTCGACGCGTTCCTCGTCGACGACGGCGACCTAACGCACCCCACCGACGCCGACCTGCACGAGCGGTGGATCTCCGGGCAGCTCGACGACGCCCTCGCCCTGGGCGCCGACCACGCCCGCGTCGGCGCCGGCCGCAGCGCGCCGACGCCCGAGCTGCTCGCGTCGAGCGCGCGCCGGCTGTCGCGGCTCGCGCACGACCACCCGGGCATCCAGGTGGTCGTCGAGAACTGGCGCGAGATGATGACCGACGCGGACGCCGTGCTCGCCCTGCTCGCGGACGCCGGCGAGATCCGCCTCCTCATCGACCTCGGCAACTGGACCATGCCCGACAAGCACGAGCAGCTCGCCCGCATCGCCGAGTTCGCGGTCACGTGCCACGCCAAGGCCCACCGCCACGACGACGGCCGCCTCGACGACGTCGACTACGCCCGCTCCCTCCGCGTGCTCCAGGACGCCGGCTTCACGGGGGCGCTCGCGATGGTGAACGAGTCGAGCCGGCCCGACGGATCCGACGACTGGGACGGCCTCGAGCAGGAGCACGAGGTGGTGCGGCGCGTCTTCGATTGACGAGCGAGCAATGCGGCCAACCTAGCCAGGAAAAGGGACCTCTGCGCCAGCAGACCAATATGCGGCTCGACATTAGTTCAAACCGACCGTTTTTTGAAATGAGTCAATGCACCAGTCATTCGCCCCTCAACACCTTCGGGCCATTTGGGACGCGCAAACGCGCAAGGGAGATAAGCTACTAGTCTTCTACCCTACCGTCGCCCTTCTCTTCAAAGATCGACGCAAGGCTCACGATGAACCCTTCCTTCGGCGCTCCCCTATGGACCCAGCGCCCAAGAACATACAGGAGCACTATGCTTACGTAAGCGAGAAGGCAGAAAAGGCGCTGACGGCAGCCCTGCAGATAACGAGCGCCAGTATTGTGAACCAGGTTTCGCAAGGGACGTTCTCGTGGAATCTACAAGTGAGCCGGCAACTGAAGGGGCGTCAACTCTACAAGACGGGCGACACAGCCGAAGCCTTTTTTGTAGACAAGCAGCTGCAATACATACTGCGAAAACTTCTCCGCAACAGATCCGATTCGCGACAGGCGGCGGTAGCTGGCCTCATACAAACTCTAGGCAACCATATGCCAAAGTTAGTGGTTCGAACGGACATACATAGTTTTTACGACAGCATTGATCACGACATACTTCGAAAGCTGATCGATCGCCAACCACTTACGCCGACGATTAAGACGCTGCTACACGCATTCCTCCGTGAGATGTCAACTTTGACCGGGAGGGACACAGGTATCCCCGCCGGGGTAGGGCTTAGTGCGACGCTCGCTGAGCTATATGTTCAAGATCTTGACGAAACACTCCGCAAACTGCCCCGAGTGTTGTACTACGCTCGATACGTTGACGATATTGTGCTCGTATTTGGCGAGACATATTACAACGAATTGGATGCGAGCAGACAGTTAGGGCTGATTGACGCCGGCTTGACGAGCATATCCCTAATGCGATCGTCCGATAAGACGCACTGCTCTTCAATGCAAAGCATCCAAGTGTTGCCGCGATTCGACTTTCTCGGCTACGAAATATCGTACTCAGGCTCAATAAAAGTAAGATTGTCGCACGTGCGCAAGCAGACCCTGCACGACAGAGTAAAAAGCACGTTCGACGTCTGGGACCGCGAGCCCACCCCATCGGACGGTGCTCAGAAGCGGCTTGCGGATCGGGTAAGATTTATCACAAGCAATACAAGACTGGCCAACAATAAGCGCAACGCAATGATTGGCGTGTACTTTAGCAACCCCCATTTGACCGACTTGGATCAGCTGCGAGGGCTAGATCGGTATCTCCAGCGTCGCCTAGATACCGCCAGAATCTCCGCTCCCCTGAAGGATAAACTCATGCAGTGCAGCTTTGAACAGGGGTACAAAACCCGTGAGATGCGCCGCTGGACCCAATTTGAGACTGATCGCATTAAGCGAGCCTGGAATGCCTAAGCGGACTCAAGGAATACGCAAGGTTGACGCTCGAGTTCTACTTAGCGACATACTGCCGTATGAAGTGCCGCCAAGCTTCAACAACCGTGGCTTTTATGATTTTGTGCACAAGCACAAATTGTACGTGAATGACGACGGTCCGCATGCCCGCGTAGGAAGCACCCATCTTCAGTCTCTGCTTGCCATCATCTTAGGGAGAAGCGTCTCTTATCCCAGTGGCGCTAACGAGGGAGATCGAGTAACACTCGAAAAAAGTGGCGACATAGCGCGCATTTCGACCGTTCCTTTCCAATACACCGTGAGACACCGCTCGAATGATTACCGGACTCTTACCATCCCCCATCCGGCAGCTCAACTCGATATTGTTGATTTCTATCGGCAGCATTCAGATTTGATCCTTTATCACACCAACAAGAGCAACTACACGCTCCGGCGCCCGACGAGGGTCGCGCGATACTCAAATACGCGCGATTGGCTATTTGAAAGCAAACTCACTAAAGAGCTGGGAACAGTCGAAGAGGACAACAAGGAGTCGGACTGGATCCGCTCATACTTTACGTACAAGCAATACTCGAACATCTATAAATTCTACGACTCTGCAGAATATCGAGCCTGTGAGCGACAATATGGCTACTTAGTCAAAGTAGATATTGCGAAATGCTTTGATAGCATATACACACATTCGATTTCGTGGGCGACAGAAGGGCATGACGCCGTCAAAGCCGCCCTTATGCACCACCGCCATGCCCTGAAGAAGACCTTTGGCGACAAGTTCGACACACTCATGCAGCGACTTAATCACAACGAGACAAGTGGCATAACAACTGGTTCTGAAGTATCTCGCATTTTTTCCGAAGTGATCCTTCAGGCCGTGGATGTTTCAGTAGAAGCAGACTTGCTTGCGGCACATCTTCGGCAGGGGATTGACTATCAGATCCTACGTTACGTAGATGACTACTTTATTTTTCTCGCCAAAGCAGACGACCGCGAGCGAGTGATACAAATTCTTGCCGACCATCTTCGCAAGTACAAGTTGCGGTTGAACGCGGCGAAAGAACAAGGTGAGCACACGCCTTGGCTATCTCCTCTTTCTATCGCCAAAGACAGAGTGCGGCGGCTCATTCACGAACACGCGTCCCTCGGCGATAAGGACATGAAACCAGGCGCCCTTCCAAGCCCATACATCGACACGGCCGCATTGATCGTTGGCTATAAGGCGATTTTGATGGACACAGGCGTGAGTCACTTTGATCTTGCCAATTATGCCCTTTCACGGTGCGAAAGACGAATGGAAGCACTATTTCGCCCAGCGCTATCTATCATGCAGGACGACGTCGGCAGCGACATCGGGGTTGGCGACAGCTATAGTGAAGAAGAACGCAGCCGGCACCTGCAGCGGGTGTCTAACGCATTAGTTTACTTACTCGATTTCTCGTTCTTTGTGTACTCAGGTGCGCCGCGGATGAGCCCCGTTGTGAAGTTGGCTCGCATCGTAAGTAGCGCCTTACGCTTTTGCCGATCTTTGCCTGTCAAGTTCGATGATCGCGAACGACTTGAACTTATTATTCACCGAGAGCTGTCACAGCAGTTAACTCGTACCGCAGAAGCCGCCTGGCCAGGGCCAGTAACAGCTACCCTGTTAGATTGCATGGCAGATTTGGGGCCGCGCTACTCAGATACTCAGGAACAGGTGGCGACTTGGTGCGGCTTCGAGTCGAAAGACACCGGATATCTCCCACCGAAGCATATGAATGCCCTTCTTCTTTTTAGCATGATGTTGTACATGCGAGACACAATCAAGTACAAGGAGCTAGCGGATTCGTGTAACGACTGGATAATGCTTGTGCAAGTGAAGGATCAGAATGATGCCGAACGTGCTCTGGTCGCATTGAACGTCGTAACGTGCCCCTGGATGTCGCAGTTAATGAAGGACAACGTACTGAGGTCCTACGGCTCTCCCTCTGGCACACGGATGACAGCAGGAGGAGACGGGGAGTACTGGAACGTGAACTGGGAAGGGTTCGATCTGTACTCCGCTCTACAGGGCAAGCGACTTTATGAGGTTTACTAAGGGTGCGCACGGCAAGCCCTTCGGGGCCACACACCAGCGCGGAGCGTGATGCCGCATAAATCGCCAGCTGGCCCGGAGTCGACTTAGTCGACCCGGGCCAGTGGCATGCGGCAGGGTGTTGCTTGTCGACCGACGTTCGAGCGCCCGCGGCGGGTGCCGACGCATCCTCCTGGTGCCCGTACGAACAAGGGCTCGCATCGCTGCTGTGCTTCGACGGCCGATTCCGGCCTCAGTCAGCGTTTTTGGCAGAACTTGCCTGCGGGATGCGCGCGCCGGCGGGGCACCGATCTCAGCGCCCGGGCGCGCCCAGCGCCTCCTCCTCCGCCACCACGGCCTTCTGCACCGCGAACTGGGTGCGGTGCAGCTCCTCGTACCGGCCGCCCGCGGCCAGCAGCTCCTCGTGCGTGCCGCGCTGGACGATCGTGCCGTCCTCCACCACCAGGATCAGGTCCGCGTGGCGGATGGTGGAGAGGCGGTGGGCGATGACCAGTGCCGTCCGCCCCTCGAGCGCCTCGCTCAGCGCGGCCTGCACGGCGGCCTCCGACGTCGAGTCCAGCGCCGCCGTCGCCTCGTCGAGGATGACGACGCGCGGCTGGGCGAGCAGGAGCCGCGCGATGGTCATCCGCTGGCGCTCGCCGCCGGAGAGCCGGTAGCCGCGCTCCCCCACCATGGTGTCGAGCTGGTCGGGCAGGGAGCGGATGAGCGGCTCGAGCCGCGCGCGCCGGACGGCGTCCCACACCTCGTCCTCGGTGGCCTCCGGCCGCGCGAGGCGCAGGTTGGACAGGATCGTCTCGTGGAAGAGGTGGCCGTCCTGGGTCACCATGCCGAGCGTGTGCCGCATGGACGCGAAGGTGACGTCGCGCACGTCGGTCTCCGCGAGCCGCACGGCGCCGCTGTCGACGTCGTACAGGCGCGAGAGGAGCTGCGCGATCGTCGACTTGCCGGCGCCTGACGTGCCGACGAGCGCGACGGTCTGCCCGGGCTCGATCCGGAAGGACACGCCGTGCAGCACCTCCTCGCCGCCGCGGGTGTCCAGCGTCGAGACCTCCTCGAGGGAGGCGAGCGACACCTTGTCGGCGGACGGATAGGCGAAGCGGACGTCGTCGAACTCGACCGCCACCGGGCCATCGGGGACGCGGACGGCGTCGGGCTTCTCCTGGATGAGCGGCTCGAGGTCCAGCACCTCGAAGACGCGCTCGAAGCTGACCACCGCGCTCATGATCTCGACCCGCGCGTTCGCGAGGCCGGTCAGCGGCGCGTAGAGGCGCGTGAGGAGCAGCGCGAGGGTGACGACCTCGCCGGTGTCCAGCTGACCGCCGAGCGCGAGGGCGCCGCCGAGCCCGTAGACGAGCGCGAGCGCGAGGGCGGAGACGAGCATCAGCGCGGTGACGAAGACGAACTGCAGCATCGCCGTGCGGACCCCGATGTCGCGGACGCGGGCGGCGCGGACCCGGAACTCCGCGGACTCCTCGTCGGGCCGGCCGAACAGCTTCACGAGGGTCGCGCCGGGAGCCGAGAAGCGCTCGGTCATCTGCGTGCTCATGGCGGAGTTGTGGTCGGCGGCCTCGCGGCGGAGCGCGGCGAGACGACCGCCCATGCGGCGCGCGGGCACGAGGAACACGGGCAGCATGATCACGGCGAGGACGGTCACGAGCCACGACGTGCTGAGCATGACGATGAGGGTGAGGATCAGCGCCACGACGTTCGTGACCACGCCCGACAGCGTGCCGCTGAAGGCCTGCTGCGCGCCGATCACGTCGTTGTTGAGGCGGCTGACGAGGGCGCCCGTGCGCGTGCGGGTGAAGAACGCGATGGGCATCTTCTGCACGTGGTCGAAGACGGCGGTGCGGAGGTCGAGGATCACGCCCTCGCCGATGCGCGCCGAGAACCAGCGCGTCACGAGCGACACGGCGGCGTCGGCCACGGCCACGAGGGCGATGACGACGGCGAGGCGGACGATCGTGGCGGTCTCGCCCCGGGCGACGATGACGTCGACCACCTGGCCGGCGAGCACCGGCGTCGCCACCGCGAGGAACGCGCCGACGACGGACAGCCCGATGAAGACGAGCAGCTTCACCCGATACGGCACCGCGAACGTCATGATGCGACGGACGGACTCGCGGGAGATGCCGCGCGACCCGTCCTGCGCGCTCGAGATCTTGTAGAGCGAGCTCCAGGCGACGCTGTCCATGCTCATGGTGGTTCCTCTCGTGGACGGCCGCTCGGGGCGGACGGGGGTGCGTGCGAGTCGGGTCCTCCGCGGCGGATCGGGCATCCGCGTCGATGCTCCTACCGCGACGTCGTCGTCGTGACCGGATCCGCGGACGGGCCGGGAGGGATCGTCCCGGTGGGCGCATGCCCATCATGAGCCACGGACGGACGCGATCGCGCCCAGCGGGCGAAGCGTCACCGGATGGCCGTCGGGCGGAGGACGTACCCGGGTCCGCCTCGCGGACCACATCGCCCCTGCGGAATGCGACGGGGCGACCCCCGGAGTCCGTCCTGCGCCCGGCGAGGCCGGCGCATGGTCGTTCCTAGCGTGAGGGCATGACCTCGATCACGCAGACACCGACGCCCGCACGCCCCGCCGCGGCGCACGCCCGCATGGGCACCGCCGCCGACTGGATCGCCCACTTCCACGCCAACGCCGACCGGCACCTGAGCCCCGAGCAGCTGATCCCGTCCGGCACGCCCTCGCCGATGGACGCCCGCACCCGCCGGGCGTTCGTCCGATCGTTCCAGCGGTTCGCGCTCGGGGAGAGCGGCGACGGCGCGCACCTCCTCCGGATGGCGACCGCCGCTGGCGATCCCGCGTACACGCACGCGCTCGCCCTCCTCGTGCAGGAGGAGCAGAAGCACGCAGCCCTGTTCCTCCGCGCGCTCGACTACATCGACGCGCCCGCGCTGCCCGCGCACTGGACGGACGCCGCCTTCACCCGCCTGCGGCACCTCATCGGGCTGCGGACGGAGATCAGCCTGTTCCTCATCGCCGAGACGGTCGCGACGGGCTACTTCCACGCCCTTGCCGACCACGCCCCGGATCCCGCGCTGCGCGCCCTCGGGCGGCGGATCGCGGACGACGAGCGGAATCACGTCCGCTTCCAGATCGACCGCCTCCGCACCGGCTTCCGCGAGACGCCCGCTCCGGTGCGCGCGCTCATCGGCGGCGCGTGGACGGTCGTCGCCGCGGGCGCGGCGACGGTGATCGTGGTCGACCACCGTGCTGCACTGCGTGCGTGCGGGGTCGCGCCGCGCGCGTACTGGCGGCGGGCGATGCGCGGGTTCGGGGCTGCCGCGCGGTCGGTGCTGGTGGATCCGCGGGCGCCGCTGCTGGGGCCGACGGACGGCGCGCCCGCCCGCGCCTGACCCGCACACGCCGGAGGGGCGGGCCGCCTCCTCGGCGACCCGCCCCTCCACTGCTTCCACTACCGGCTGTCGTCAGACGCGCGCCAGCGCATCGACGGGTCGCCCGGTCGTGTTCAGCGACGCACGGACTTGCGGCCGCCGACCTTCACGTAGATGAAGAGCACGATGATGGCGCCGATGATCGAGCCGATGATGCCGGCGGGCTGGAAGAAGCCGTCCATGGCGTCGCGCTGGAACAGCAGGAAGGCGAGGAACCCGCCGACAAAGGAGCCGACGATGCCGAGCACGATGGTCATGAGGATCGACATGCTCTGGCGTCCGGGGATGACGGCCCGGGCGATGAAGCCGGCGATGAGGCCGATGACGATGAGGCTGATGATGAGTCCGAGCATGGTGATCTCTCTTCTGTGCGAGCACGTCAGGAAGACGCGCGGTGATGCCCGTTCGGGGCGATGACCTCAATCAACCACCCTGCGGGGTGTGGGAGCACACCCCTGGGGGTGGGATCCTGGATCCATGCCCAGCACCCGCACCCGCCCCGTCACGATCGCGCTCGTCGACGACTACGACGTGGTGCTGAAGGGCCTCGCCCACATGTTCGACGACTACCGCGACCGCGTGCTGGTCGCCGAGATCGACGCGAATGCCGCGCTCTCCGACGAGATCGACATCGTGCTCTACGACTCGTTCGCGCAGCCGGAGTCCGACCACCACGAGATCGCGGAGCTGGTGCGCAACCCGCGCGCCCGCCGCGTGGTCGTCTACACCTGGAACTTCCAGCCCGAGCTCGTCGCGGACGCCCGCCGGCAGGGCGTGCACGGCTACCTCTCGAAGGCGCTGCCGGCGCGCGAGCTCGTGGAGGCGCTCGAGAGGATCCACTCGGGCGAGGAGCTGTTCAACCAGGCGCCGCTGCGGGCCGCGAGCGCGCCGTCGCTCGACTGGCCGGGCAAGCGCGAGGGGATCACGGACCGCGAGTCGGAGATCCTCGCGCTCATCACGCAGGGCAAGAGCAACCAGGAGGTCGCGGCGCTCACGTACCTCTCCCCCAACACGGTGAAGAGCTACATCCGCTCGATCTACCGCAAGATCCAGGTGCAGAGTCGCACCCAGGCGGTCATCTGGGGCGTGGGGCACGGGTTCAGCCCGGACCACCACCGGATCGACCATTGGCTGGGTGGGCCGTAGGGCAGCGAGGTGCGCGAGCGGCCTGCTTGACTTTACACATCGACTTAACTGTTGCTTAGGATCCTATCGTGAACGATGGCATTGGCCCGAACTCGCTCGATGACGAGCGGAAAGCTTTTGGTGATTTGGGCCAGACCGCTCGGCAAAACCTCTTGAGTATTCAAAATAATACGGGTTCACTGCACGCGCAGATCTCAGCCAATCTCATTCTGCCGGCCAGTACGTTGGCATCCATCGGGGCAGTGGCTTCTATAGTTCGTAGCCAGCAGTCCTCGATATTGGGCCTTGCGTCTGCCGTCGCCGGCTTGCAGTCAAGCCTAAGTCGCAGTGCCGCCCAAGCCAATCTAGGCCTACTGAATCTTCAAAAAATTGTAATGCCATCGCTGGACGCTCAGATCAGAAGCCTTGTCAGCGGGTTGGACTTGCGCGGCTTTTCTACGGCCATTCAGGGTGTGGCGGAACTTGCAGCCCGTCAATCAGCATTTATTTCCAACATCGCGCCGTCCATTGCCGTCGCGTACGCCAACATGTACCCGAAAAACCTGCGATCCATCGACGGTATTCGCATGAGCAGGGTGGACGCGGTAGTGATGCAGGAAGGCCTCCCTCTCTATGGGATTCCACGAGCTTCGACATCAGCGGCGCTACTTGTCGCTCCCCATTATCGCGCCAGGCGCGACATCATAGGGCGAAAATGGACGAGTATTGCAGTTGACTGCCGAGAACTCCTACTTGAAAGTACGTCTAAGGAGACTGCGGCCTACGCGCTATTCGCTCATGAGGCACTGGATGCACTGAAATCCGGACATACGCGCGCTGCCCAAGCTCTGGCTGGGACGCTCATAGATTCGTTTCTCACTGATTATTTCGGCGAGTATAGAAGGTCTTTCACACCCGACCGCAAAGGCAAACGAACCACGACGGCTTACGACGATCTGGGTGTAAAACAGTTCATTGCCCTTGCCCCCATCTGGCGCTCGTACCAGCAATTTGTTCCGAGCGAAGGAGACGTAGTACCGAGGGCCTTCAGCCGCCACGCGACAGCACACACCATTAGTCCGCAACAATTTTCGCGGCGAAACGCTGTGCAAGGCATCATGTTGGCGACTAGCTTAATTTACCGACTCCACGAGGAATTACAGAGTCACTAAGTCAATTAGCTGAATCCATGAGTCGGAGATCCTCGCGCTCATCACGCAGGGCAAGAGCAACCAGGAGGTCGCGGCGCTCACGTACCTCTCCCCCAACACGGTGAAGAGCTACATCCGCTCGATCTACCGGAAGATCCAGGTGGAGAGCCGCACCCAGGCGGTGATCTGGGGTGTGGGGCACGGGTTCAGCCCGGACCACCACCGGATCGACCACCGGCTGGGTGGGCCGTAGGGCATCCATCCGATCCCGCCGCGGTCGCCACGAGCCTGAACCGGCAGGCGGTCAGGCGCGCTTGGCCGCCATGAACGCTTCCACGTCGAATGGTGCGGCGTCGCCGCTCGCTTCCCCCACGACCAGCGCGGCCCGCAGCACCTCCCTTGCGGACCGGTCTCGCCCGGATACCACCTGTCGGGAGAGGGACGCGTCCCGGCCGCTCAAGCTGTCTTGTGCCATGGACCATGGATACCGAGGATCGGCTCAGGAGGGAAGCGCCGCGAGGACCGCGCCCTGCACTCCCGGCCGCCTCTGGGAGCATGGCCCGCATGATCCCCTCCACCTCGTCCCGGTTCCGCAAGTCCGTGCCCAAGGCGGAGGCGGGAGATCGGGTGGCGGTGCTGAGCCCCGCGTTCGCCGCGCCCGGCATGGCGCCCGAGGTGCACGAGCAGGCGATGCGGAGGCTGCAGGAGGCGACCGGGCTGGTCCCCGTCGAGTACCCGACCACCCGGCGGCTCGGCGCCAGCGCCCGCGATCGCGCCGCCGACATCACGGCCGCGTTTGCCGACGACTCCATCCGCGCGATCGTCTCGACCATCGGCGGGGACGACCAGGTCACGGTGATCCCGCACGTCGACATCGAGGAGCTCGCCCGGAACCCCAAGCCGTTCCTCGGCTACAGCGACAACACGAACCTGCACAACCTGCTCGCCGGGCTCGGCATCCCGAGCTTCTACGGCGGATCCACCCAGGTGCACCTCGGCGCCGGACCCGGCATCGACGACGTGCACCTGCGCTCGCTGCGGGCGGCCCTGATCGAGGGCGGGAAGCTCGAGATCACGGAGCCCGGGGAGTCGGAGGACTTCGGGATCGACTGGACGGATCCTCGCGCGCTCACCGAGTCCGGCGAGCGTCACGCGACCGAGCCGTGGAAGTGGGCCGGGCCGGCGCGCACGGTGGAGGGGCCGACGTGGGGCGGCTGCATCGAGGTGATCGACCAGATCGCGATGGCCGGGCGCATGCCGGAGGTCGCGAAGCTCGAGGGCGGGATCCTGCTGCTGGAGACGAGCGAGGAGGTGCCGTCCGCCGACAGCGTGAAGCGGTGGGTGCGGGGGCTGGGCGAGCGCGGGATCCTCGACGTGGTCGCGGGCGTGCTCGTCGCCCGGCCGGTGACCGTCGTCATGGGCGGGCCCGTCCCGTCGCCCGAGGAGCGCGCGCGGCTGCGGGCCGAGCAGCGCGACACCGTCATCGAGCAGGTCGCCCGCTACAACCCGCGCGCCGTGGTGTGCGTGGGCGTGCCGTTCGGGCACACGCGGCCGCAGTGGATCCTGCCCCACGGCGGCACGGTGCGGCTCGACGGGGCGGCGAAGACGGTGCACGCGGACTACAGCTGAGGGCGACGTGGACGAGGTGGACGGTGACCAGGCGCGAGCGACGGACGGCCGCGCCGTCGTCATGACGGCGGCCATGCACGCGCGGATGACCTCGACCGCATGGAGCGCGGGCCCGCCGCACGGGCAGCATGGCGATGAGGCCGTCTCGTCGGCCGGGACCTCGGATCCGCCCGCGCCGCCCGAGCACTCGAACCTGCCGCGCGGCGCGACGTTCCGCGGCAACCTGCTGTCACGGCTGACGCTCGTGGAGCGGTCGCAGCCGGAGGGCGTCGCGATCGTCGAGGGCGTCGAGTTCGCCGAGGATTCGACGACGCTGATCACGACCTCCGGGCACCGGATCCGCGTGCCGGCCTGGTCGACGAGCGAGGAGATCCATGAGGCACTCGCCGCCGTGATGCTGCTCGCGCCGCTGGACACGGACTGCTGGCAGAGCTTCCCGTACGACATGACGCCGTGGGCGATCTGGCTGACGCTGCACTACGACCTCGCTTCGCTTGAGGGTCACCTCGATGACAACGTGCCGGGGCTGCACCTGGTCGCGGTGCAACGCGACGGCGAGCTCGCGCGCATCGTGACGGGGCTCGGCGACGAGCGCTTCCGGCACGGGGTGCCGCTCACGGAGCAGCCGCTCGCGATCCCGGTGGACCTCGCGTTCGAGGTCGCGCGGCTGCGGCGCTGAGCTGAGCGATCGGCCGGGCAGTGGCGCGGATCCGCCCGGTGGATAGGCTTCGCGCGTGACGCTGCAGAACCACCCCGGCGAGGTCGAGTTCCCCGTTCGCGCGCGCGTGCGCTACGCCCAGATGCTCAACGCGCAGCGCATGAAGCCGCGCGGCGGGAGCGGGAAACGGGCGTTGCTCATCACGGCCTTCGCGCTGCCGTTCGGCGTCGTCGGCGCCGGGCTCGGGATCCTCGTGGCGACGTCCGGCCCGCCGGAGGGCGGACCGGCGATGCCCGTCGTGCTGTTCGCGCTCGGGATGGGCATCGGCATGCTCGTCGCGTCGATCGTCTTCCAGCAGATCGACGCGCGGGCGCCTCGGCGGGATCAGCTCGACTACGTGGGAGCCGCGCGGATCCGGCCGGTCACGCTCGAGGAGCAGCAGCTCCTCGCCCTCGACGCGGTGAGCGACTACTCGTTCGGCGGCTGGAACTCGTCGCTCGCGTTCCAGCCGACGTGGGCCGAGATGCCCGCGGAGCTGCGCACGAAGCACGCCGACGGCGCGACCGGGCACGAGTGGATCGGCCTGCCGATGACGACGCTCGCGCAGCACCGCGCCGCCCTCGACACGCAGTTCCGCATCGCGTCGCGCGACGACATCGAGCTGTTCGTGGCGGATGCGCTGGCGCAGGGGCCGCAGTCGGCGCGCTTCGCGGAGCTGGCCGCGTCCGAGGAGGCGGAGCGCATGGTGTCGCGCATGGCCGCGCTCACCGGCCGGAGCGAGTTCGAGATCATCGACCTGACCCGCCCGCACGACGGCCGCCCGCCCGTGCTGCTGCTCGCGGGCGACAGCGAGCGCACCATCGGCGCGATCCGCTACGCCTACATGGCCGGGTACCTGCCCGCGGACGATGCGTGGGCGCTGATCCGGCAGATCGCTGCTCGGGTCTTCGCGACCTACGACGGCTGGGACGCGTACTGGGCGGACGCGTCGCTCGCCCTCGCCTTCCGCACCGACAGCCTCGACGCGGTGATGTCGCAGCGGCGGGTGCGGGATGCGCTCATGGCGTCCGCGTGGCCGGCGGCGACGGTGCCGTGGCCGGGGGCTTCGCCGGCGGTGAGCTGACCCGGCGGATCAGTCGCGCGGCTCGCCCGTGAGGGGACGGATCACGCGGTGGCCGTCGAGGGAGCGGGCCGCCTCGAGGACGTGGGCGGGCGTGATCGCGAGGAGCGCCGGATCCGGGATCGCGGAGAACGTGTCGCCGAGGCGCTGGGACGCGTCGGTCAGCACGATGTGCGGGCCGGACGCGGGCGGGCCCCACTCCTCGGGCGGGGCCGGGCCGAAGATCACGACCGAGGGGATGCCGTAGGCGGTCGCGAGGTGGGCGGCGCCGGTGTCGGCGGAGATCACGAGGTCGGCGGCCGCGATGATGCCGGCGAACGCGTCGAGGGCCAGCTCGCCCGCGAGCACGGTCGATGTGGGCATGCCCGCGTGGGCGGCGACCTCTAGGGCGCGCTCGCGCTCCTTGTCCGAGCCGGTGAAGACGACCGTGCGCCCCTCGTCGGCGAGCGCGCGGGCGACCGCGGCGAAGCGGTCGACGGGCCACTGGCGGGATCCGTAGGCGGCGCCCACGTGGATCACGACGGCGTGCTCGGCGACGGGCGGCTCGACGGGCACGAGGATGCCGACGTCCTCGGGATCCGCGGGCATGCCGTGCCACGACACGAGCCGGGCCCAGCGGTACCGCTCGAGGACGTGGTCCTCCCAGGCGGGGCCGTCGGCGGCGGGCATGCCGTCGAGCTCGGGGGCGGCGTGGCCGAGGGTGCGGTGGGCGCGCAGCTCGTGGAGGAGGGTACGGCTCTCGTGGCCTGCGCCGTGCAGGTTGATCGCGAGGTCGACCGTGCCGGGCTCGCGCGCGATGGGGTGGTCGAAACCCTGCTGCGGGAGGTGCTCGTCGACCATGCCGAGCAGCTTCACGACGGGCGCGAGCCAGCCGGTGGTGGCGAGCGAGATGCGGGCGTCCGGGTGCGCGCGGCGGATGGCGCGGAGCGCGGGGACGGCCACGAGGATGTCGCCGAGCTTGATGGCGCGGAGGACGAGGATCTCGGCGGGGTGGGCGGCGGCGTCGGGGAGGGCGGCGGGGTCGCCGGGGGTCTGCATGGGTTCCAGCCTGGCAGAGGGGACGCGCGACGGTCGGGGCGGCGACGAGCCTCGCTCGGCACCCGGATCGTGGACTCCCGCGGCCAATTTCCCCATATGCTGAGCCCGCAGCGACGCGCGTGGCCTACCCGGGGCCGACCGTCGCACGGCCGACGGAGGCATGCAGGGGCAGACGCGAGGACGCGCGCACGGTCGCCACCGGCCCGACGCCTCCGCGCCCCGGCGTCCTCGCTCCTCCGCCCGTGCTCCGCGCGACGGCGACGGGCGCGCGCACCGACCCCACCGGCGGGCGGCCGGCGTGGGACCGCGATCGTGGATCCTCGGCACGGCCCTCCGGCGCGCGGCCGCGCAATGGCGGCTCGTCATCGCGGTGGTCGCCGTCGCGACGCTCGCCTGCTCGCTCGTGACCGTGCTCGGCCTGCTCGTGACCACCACCGAGGAGGGCGGCGTGCGGCGCACCCTCGACGCTGTGCCCGCGGAGCGGACCGCCGTGCGCGTCACGGTCGACACCCCCACGGGGACCGTCTCGGAGGCGCGCGACGCGATCGACCGGGCGCTCCGCGAGCTCCTCGGCGAGACGGCGGGGGCGACGCCGACGGGATCCGCGGTGAGCGAGATCGAGGACGTGGGCGGAGTGGCGGGCGACGGATCCGAGCGCGTGCTCGCGTACGCCGGGGAGTACGACGACCGGGACGCGCGCGCCGAGCTGGTCACCGGGTCGTGGGGCGCCGTGCCTTCGGGCGACGGCGAGCTGGAGGCGGCGCTCCCGGAGGCGGCGGCGTCCGCGCTCGGGCTGGGGATCGGATCCACCCTCGAGGTCGCGGCGCGCGGGGACGCCACCGCGACCGTGCGGGTCGTCGGGCTGTACCGGGCGGTGGATCCGGGCGGCGCGGCCTGGCTCGACGACCCGCTGCAGGGCCGCGGCGACGATGCCGCGTTCCCCGAGCCGGACGTGTCCTTCGCCGACTTCGTGCACGCAATCGGCCCGCTGATCGTGGCCGACGGCGCGCTCGACGCCGCCGACGTGCGCGTGGAGACGCTGGACCTCCGCACGCAGCCGACGTTCGACCGCGTGACGGTGGCGGGGCTGGATCCGCTCGTGGCGCGGCTCGGGGACGCGGACGCGGGGATCACACGGGCGGCCGGCGACGTGGGGCAGTCCGTCGCGTACTCGTCGGGCGTCGCGGAGGCGGTGGCCGGGGCGTCCGCCGCGCTGACCGTGACGCGCGCGACCGTCGCCGTCGCGGGGCTGCTGCTGGCGGTGCTCGCGCTGGCCGCGATCGCGCAGGCCGGGCGGCTCCTCGCCGACGCGCGCGACGCCGAGCGGCGGCTGCTCGCGGCGCGCGGGGCGTCGCGGCGGCAGGTGATCGCGCTCGCGGGCCTCGAGGCTGCGGTGCTCGGGGCGCTGGTGGCGGGGATCAGCCCGCTCGTCGCCGCGCTCGGGTACCGGGGGCTCGCGGCGCTGCCGGCGATGCGCGCGGCGGGGATGCCGGCGTCGTCCGGTGTGCCGCTCGGATCCGTGCTGACGGCCGTCGCCGTCGCCGCGCTGCTGGCCGCGGTGCTGCTCGCGCCGGCGCTGCGCCGGGCGGACGACGAGGATCCGGCGGCCGGGCGCGCGGGGGTCGCGCGGCTGGCGCGGTCGGGGATCGACCTGGCGCTGCTCGTGCTGGCGGGGCTCGGGATCGCGCAGCTGGTGGCGTACCGGTCCGCGTCGGCGTCCGGGGGCGAGGGCGCGCCCACCGGGCTCGACCCCGTGCTCGTCGCCGCGCCCGTCGTGGTGCTCGTGGCGGTGGCGGCGCTCGCGGTGCGGCTCGTGCCGCTCGTGGCGCGCGGGCTGGGGGCGCTGGCGGCGCGGTCTCGCGGATCCGTGCTGCCGCTCGCCGCGTGGGAGCTCGCGCGGCGCGGACGGCGGGCGACCGCGGCCGTGCTCCTGCTGAGCCTCGCGCTCGCGGTGTGCACGTTCGGCGTGACGTTCCTGCACACCTGGCGGATCTCGCAGGAGGACCAGGCGGCGGTGGCCGTGGGGCCGACGGCGCGGGTGGTCGCGGATCCGGAGCGGGCGGTGGGGCAGTCGGCGCGGCTCGCGGAGGCGGCGGGGCGGGCCGGCGCGGCGAGCGCGGACGGCGGCGTGGAGCCCGTGCTGCGGCGGCCCATGCGGATCGACGGCGCGCCCGCGGGCGACCCGGCCGAGGGCGGCGTGGGGACCGGGGCGCAGGTGCTCGGGCTGTCGGCGGCGGCGGCGCGGACGATGGTCGCGGACGGGCGCGGCGGCGCGGCCGGCGGCGAGCGGATCGAGGAGCTGCTGCGGGGATCCGCGCGCACGCGCGAGGACGCGGGCGTCGCGCTGCCCGACGGGACGCGCGGGCTCGCCGCGACCGTGCGGGCGGGCGACGCGGCGGCGCCCCTCGCGGACGTGCGGGTGCGGGTCGCGGCCGTGGTCGAGGATCCGCGCGGGCTGCTCGCGGTCGTGGACCTCGGGGACGCGCCCGCGGACGGGTCGACGGTCGAGGTCGCGGGGGCGCTCGACGGCGGGAGCGGGAGCGATGCGGCCGGGGCGACGGGTGGGACAGCAGACGCGACGACGCCCGCCGGCGTCGACGGTCTCCGGCTGGTCGGCCTCCGCACCGAGGTGGTCGGCGGACGCGACGCCGACACGTCGTCCGAGCGCGCCACCGAGGTGCTCGTGGGCGGCATCGCGGCGCGGGTGGGCGGCGGGGCCGACCCCGCGGATCCGCTCGCCGACGCGACCGCCGCGCCCCTCGACGACACCGCCGTGACCGAGGCCGTCGCGGGCTGGGGCGGCGTGAGCGTGGATCCGGCCGCGCGCCCGCCCGTGATCGAGGCCGCGCCCGCCGGCTGGCAGGTGCGCCTGCCCGTGCTCGTGCCGCCGGACGCGTCCACCCGCACGGCCGTGACGCTGCTCGTCGCGTGGGTGCCCGTGCAGCTGGTCGACGCGGTGATCCCGACGGCGCTCGCGGACGGCCTCGGCGTGGATCCCGGGATGGCGCTCGACCTCGCGGTCTCCGGCGAGCGGGTCACGGTGACGGTCGCGGGCGACGCGCCGCTCGTGCCGGGATCCGCGACCTCCGAGGCGCTCGCGGCGGGCGCCTCCGGGCTCGCGGGCGCGGGCGGCGCGACCACCGTCGTGGTGGACGGGCCCTCGCTCGCGCGCCTGCTGATCCAGCGCGGGGCGACGGGCGCGCTCGTGGACGAGTGGTGGGCGGGCTCGGGCGGGCTCGCGACCGCCGACTCCGGCGCCGACCCCGTCGTCACGCGCGCCGCCCTCGCCCGCGACCTCCAGGAGGCGCCGCTGCGGGTCGCGACGCCGACCGCGCTGTTCCTCGCGATCGTGGCCGCGGGGATCCTCGCGGCCGCCGGCTTCGCGCTGCACACGGTCGCGTCGCTGCGGGCCCGGCGAGCGGATCTCGCGCACCTGCGGGCGGTCGGCGTCTCGGCGTCCGGCGTGGTCGAGCTGGTCGCGGTCGAGGCGCTGATCCTCACGGTGCTCGGCGCTCTCGCGGGGATCGCGGCCGGGCTCACGACGGCGCTCGCGGTGGGGCCGCTCGTCGCGGTGTCGCCGGGCGGCACCGCACCCGTGCCCCCGGTCGAGGTGCACGTGCCGTGGCTCGCGATCGGGCTGCTGCCGGCCGGGCTCGCGGTCGTGCTGGCGCTGGTGGTGGCCGCGGTCGCCCGGTCGCAGCAGGCCGTGCGACCCGCCGAGCTGCTGCGCGCGGGAGGCGGGGAGTGAGCGGGCGGCGGGCGGCGGATCCGCGTGGTCGCGCACCCCGCGTCGGCGCGCGGCTCCGGATCCTCACCGCGGGAGTCCTCCCCCTCGCACCGCGCCGGCTGCTCCGCGACCGCGGGCTCGCCGCGTGCCTCGCGCTGCTCGTCGCCGTGTCGTCGCTGCTGGCGGCGGGCGCGCCGGCGCTGGTCACGCGGATCCTCGACGCCGACGTCCGCGAGCGCGTCGCCGCCGCCGGATCCACCGCGGACGTCGTGCTCCGCGCCTCGCTCGGCCGGTCGCAGGAGGGCGGATCCGTGGAGCCCGAGGACGTCGTCGCCCTCGCCGACGGGCTGCCGGCGCAGCTGCCGCGGGCGCTGGCACGCGCCGCCGACGGGATCACGAGCGCCGTCGTCACGCCCGGCACCCTCGCGACCGGACCGCTGACGGTCGGCGCGCAGGCCGACGGATCCGGCGGGTCGGCGGGCGTCGGCGGCGGCCCCTCCGCGACGCCGGCCGTGCGCATCGCGCTGCTGACGACGTCGCTCGCCGCCGACCTGCGCGTGGTGCGCGGCGTGCTGCCCGGCACCGCGAGCGATGCCGACGCCGAGCCCGGCCCGCCCATCGGCACCTCCCCCGACGGCCCCGTCGAGGTCGCCGTCTCGTCGGCCGCGGCGGAGGCGGCGGGCCTCGTCGTGGGATCCGCGCTCACCGTCCCGCAGGGCGGCGCCGACCGGATCGACGGCCGGGCGCCGCTGCTCGGGATCCGCGTGGTCGGCATCGTCGAGGCGGCCCCGGGCACATCCCTCCCCGACCTCCCGGGCCTCCTCGCGCCCGTGGCCGCGGCCGACCGCGCCCCCGGATCCACCGCCGGCATCACCGTCGTCGCCGCGGCCGACGGCTTCGACCTGGCCCGCACGGCCGACCTCGCGGACGGCGACGGCGTGATCCGCGTCCGCCTCGATCCCGCGGCGTTCACCGACCAGGGCGCGCGGGCGGTCGTGCGCGACGTGCAGCGGCTCGCCGCGGGCACGGCGCCGGTGGGCGTCGACGGCGCCGAGGTCGGCGGATCCTCGGCACCGCTGCAGGTGACGTCCGGCCTCGACCGCGTGGTCGCCGCCCACGACGACGCCGCGCGCGCGGCCGTCGCGCAGATGTCGGTGCTGCTCGCCGGGACCCTCGGGGTCGCCGCGGTCGTGCTCGTGCTGCTCGCGCGGCTGCTCGTCGGGCGGCGGCGCGAGGACATCGCGCGCGACCGGGCGCGCGGGGCGGGCACGGCGTCCGTCGCGCTGACCGCGGGCGTCGAGTCGGTGCTGCTGGCGGCGGTCGGCGGCGCGGCCGGGCTCGGCGCCGCCGCGCTGCTCGGGGTGCCGTGGCCGCTCGCGGATCCCGCGCCCGTGGTCCTGCTCGTCGCGGTCGCCGCGCTGGCCCCGCCCGCCGAGGCCGCATGGATCGCCCGCCGATCCGCCGACGCGGGCCGCCGCCAGCTCGGCCGCCCGGGCCGCGTCGACGCGCGCCGCACCACCGCGATCCGCCGCCTGGTCGCCGAGGCGCTCGTGGTCGTGCTCGCGATCGCCGCAGTGGTCGCCGCGCGCGGCCGAGGCCTCCTCGACGCGCGCACCGACGGCGTGGATCCGCTGCTCGCCGCCGCGCCCCTCCTCCTCGCGGCCGCCGCGACCCTCGTCGCCGTCCGCCTGATCCCGCCCGCCCTCGCGGCGCTCGCGGCCCTGGCCCGACGCGGTCGCGGCGCGCTGGGCGCGGTCACCGGCGCCACCGGATCCCCCGCCTCGCCGCTCCCGCTCGGCGCGCTGACGCTCGCGGTCGCCGTCGCGCTCACGGGCGGGCTGCTCGCCGAGACCGTCGCGACCGGACGCGTCGCCGCGTCGTGGCAGGCCGTGGGGGCGGACGCGCGCGTCGACGCCGAGGTGTCCGACGCCGATGTCGCCCGCCTCCGGGACGCGCCCGGCGTGACGGCCGCCGGATCCGCCCGCGTCACCGACGACGCGCTCCTCGCCGACGGACCCGTGCAGGCCTTCGCGACCCTCCTCGCCGTCGACGCCGGGTACGCCGACGCGCTCGCGGCCCTCCCCGCGGACGCCGACGCGATCGACCCCGCGGACCCCGACCGGATCCGCGCCCTCGCCGGCGAGCCCGCCGAGGACGACCGCCTCCCCGTCCTCGTCGACCGCGTCCTCGCCGACCGCCTCGTCACCGACGACCCCGTGCTCACCTTCGGCGAGCGCAACGTGCGCGTCCGTGTCGCGGGCGTGATCTCCGACGGCCCGCGCGGCTACCTCGGCGGTCCGTTCGTGATCGTCGACCGGGGCGCGCTCGCGTACTGGGCGGGCGAGCCGATCGTGGCCGACCAGGTGCTCGTGACCGGCCCGGGCGCCGCCGTGGCCGTCGCCGCGCTCGACGCGGATCCCGCCGACGTCCTCACGCGCGACGCCTGGCAGGCGCAGCGCTCCACGGGCGCGCTCGCGGGCGGGGTGGACCTCGTGCTCGCGCTCGCGACGGCCGCCGCCGGGATCCTCGCGGCCCTCGCCCTCCTCGCCACCGCGGTCGCGGGCGCCGGCCGACGCGCGCGCACGCTCGCGCTCCTCCGCACGCTCGGCCTCCCGAGGCGGGGCGGGATCCCCCTGGCCGTCGCGGAGCTCGCGCCGGCCGTGATCGCCGCGCTCATCGGCGGCGCGGTCGCGGCGGTCGTCACCGTGCTGGCGCTCGGGCCCGCGCTCGGCCTGCGGCTGCTCACGGGCGGCCGCGCGGATCCGCCGCCCTCGATCGCGCCCACCGTGGTGCTCGCGGTCGCCGGCGCCGCCCTCCTGATCCTGGCCCTCGCGATCCTCGCCGAGGCCGCCGCCCACCGCCACGACCGCCTCGCCGCGGTGCTCCGAGAAGGGGATGCAGCATGACCCGACGACCGACGCACGAGACCGGCGGCGCCGCGACCGCGACCGCCCCGCGCCCCGGCGCCCCCGAGTTCGGCGCGGGCGCGCTCATCGTCTGCGACAGCCTCGTGCGGATCCACCAGGTCGGCGACATCGAGGTGCAGGCGCTGCAGGGCCTCGACCTGCTCGTCGACGCCGGCGAGATGATCGCCGTGGTCGGCGCGTCCGGCGCGGGCAAGTCGACGCTCCTCCAGATCATCTCCGGCCTCGACGTGCCCACGGCCGGCCGCGCGCGCGTCGGCCGCTGGGACCTCCTCCGCATGACCGCCGCCGACCGCGTCGCGTACCGCCGCGAGGTCGTCGGCTTCGTCTGGCAGCGCACCTCCCGGAACCTGCTGCCCTACCTCACGGCCGCCGAGAACGTCGCGCTGCCGATGGCCTTCGCGGGCGTGCCCCGCCGCGACCGGGCCGCGCGCGCCGCCGAGCTCCTCGGGATGCTCGGGATCGCGGACGAGGGCGACCGCCGGCCGGCGCAGCTCTCCGGCGGGGAGCAGCAGCGCGTCGCCATCGCCGTCGCGCTCGCGAACCACCCGCAGGTGCTGCTCGCGGACGAGCCGACGGGCGAGCTCGACCGGGCCTCCGGATCCGACGTGATGGCCGCCATGCACGCCGCGAACCGCGAGCTCGGCACCACGGTCGTGATCGTCACGCACGACGCGGCGGTCGCCGAGCAGGTGGAGCGCACGGTCGCGATCCGCGACGGCCGCACCGCCAGCGAGGTCGTCCGGCGGCGCGAGGTGGATGCGGCGGGCGAGTCCCGCGTCGTCGCCGAGGAGTACGCGGTGCTGGATCGCGCGGGCCGGCTCCAGCTGCCCGCCTCCTACCGCCGGTCGCTGGACCTCCGCGGCCGCGTCCGCCTGGAGCTCGAGGCCGACCACGTGGGCGTGTGGCCGGACGGCGTGCCGCGTGCCAGCGCCGCCGAGACCGAGGACGACGCACGATGACCGACCCCACCCCCATGGTCCGCGTCGCGGGCGTCTCGCGCTCCCACGGATCCGGCCCCACCGCCGTGCACGCCCTCCGCGACGTGTCGCTCGAGGTGCCGCGCGGCCGGCTCGTGACCCTCGTCGGCCGCTCCGGATCCGGCAAGACCACGCTGCTCACCTGCATCGGCGGCCTCGACCGGCCGACCGCGGGCCGCATCGAGGTCGACGGCGTGGACGTCACCGCGCTCGACGAGGCCGGCCGCACCGAGCTCCGCCGCGACCGCGTGGCCTTCGTCTTCCAGACCTTCGGCCTGCTGCCCGCGCTCACCGCGGCCGAGAACGTCGGCCTGCCGCTCCGCCTCCGCCGCGCCCCGCACGACGAGCGCGAGGACCGCGTCGCCGAGCTGCTCGAACTCGTGGGCCTCACCGCGCACGCCGGCCAGCGTCCGTCGGAGATGTCGGGCGGCCAGCAGCAGCGCGTCGCCGTCGCCCGCGCGCTCGCGAACCGGCCGCGCCTGCTCCTCGCCGACGAGCCGACCGGCCAGCTAGATCAGGAGACGGGCGCCTCGATCATGCGGCTCCTCCTCGACGTGGTGCGCGCCGAAGGCACGACCGCGCTCATCTCCACGCACGACGCGACGCTGCAGGGGCTCGCGGACGCGTCGATCCGGCTCACCGACGGGCGGGTGGATCCGGCGGGCGCGTGAGCGCGGGGCAGGGCGACGCGGGGCAGCCCGGCGTCAGGCCGCCCGCACCCGCCGGATCAGCCGCGACACCACGAACCACACGACCAGCAGCGCGATGACACCGATGGCCGCGTACGAGATCAGCCCGCTCCACTCCTCCAGCACCGGGCGGATCGCCGGGCCGAACGCGAAGCCGAGGCCGACCCAGATGGCGTTCCAGGCGCCGGATCCGATCACCGTGTAGAGCGAGAACCGCCAGATCGGCATGCGCTCGATGCCCGCCGGGATGGAGATGAACGAGCGCACGAGCGGCACGCACCGGCCGAGGAGCACGGCGGTGCCGCCCCAGCGCTGGAAGAACGCCTCGGCCTTGTCGAAGTCGGCGTGGTCGAGCAGCGGGATCCGGCCGACGAGCCGGCGCGTGCGGTTCCGGCCGAGCGCGGCGCCGATCGCGTACCAGATGAGCGCGCCGAGGAGCGCGCCGGCGGTGGCAGCAGCCCAGGCGCCCCACGCGCTCATGCGGCCCTCGTAGGCGAGGAAGCCGGCGACGGGGAGGATCGCCTCGGACGGGATCGGCGGCACGAACGTCTCGATCAGCACCGCGAGGCCGACGCCCACCTCCCCGAGCGTCTCGATGAGCGAGAGGACCCAGCCGACGAAGCCGTCGTACCCCTCGCTCGGATGGATCTCGCCGGGGGTCACTGCCTGGATGGCGCTCATGCGGCCTCTCGTTCTCTCGGGGGGTCGGGCGTCGTCGTCCCGGGAATCCTAGGGAACGCATTTCCACGTCCGCTGAATCGGGCGCGTGGTCCGTCCGGGGTACCTGCCTGAACCGCTCGGGGGACGACGTGCGCGTCGCCGCGGGAGAGGCTGGATCCGCGGCCGCCGGGCCGCGTCGCACCCGCCCGATGCCTCCCGAGGAGCTCCGCCGTGATCCACCCCGCCCGCTCCACCCGCCTCGCGCTCGCCGCGACCCTCGCCACGACCCTGCTCGCCGGATGCGCGGCCCCCGCCGCCGAGGTGCCGACGACCCCGCCCGCGTCCGCATCCGCCGCGCCGTCCGCATCCGCCGCCCCCGCGGTCGACCAGGCGGCCGCCGACGCCGCGTTCACCGCGCTCGAGGGGCGCTTCGGCGCGCGCCTCGGCGTGCACGCGGTCGACACCGGCACGGGCGCGGAGGTCTCCTGGCGCGCGGACGAGCGGTTCGCGTACGCGTCCACGATCAAGGCCCCGCTCGCGGCCACGCTGCTCGACCGCGTCGGCATCGCCGGGATGGATCGCGCCGTGCCGATCGAGGCGGCCGACATCCTCTCCTACGCGCCCGTCACAGAGACGCGCGTCGGCGGCACGATGACCCTCCGCGAGCTCGCCGAGGCCGCCATGACCCGGAGCGACAACACGGCCGCGAACCTCCTGCTCGAGGCGCTCGGCGGCCCGGCCGAGCTGGATGCGGCGCTCACGGCCCTCGGCGACGACACCACGGTCGTCTCCCGCACCGAGCCCGACCTCAACGAGGCCACCCCCGGCGACGACCGCGACACCACGACCCCGCGCGCCGCCGCCGCGCTCCTCCGCGCCTACGCACTGGGCGATCCGGATGCCATCGCGGATCCCCTCGACGCCGACGAGCGCGCCCTCTTCACCGGCTGGCTGAAGGCCACGCAGACCGGCGCCACGCTCGTGCGCGCCGAGCTGCCGACGGAGTGGACGGTCGGCGACAAGTCCGGCAGCGGCGCCTACGCCAGCCGCGGCGACGTCGCGGTGATCTGGCGGCCGGATGCCGCTCCGATCGTCATCGCCGTGCACTCCTCCAAGGACCAGCAGGATGCGAAGGCCGATGACGCCCTGATCTCCGGTGCCGCGAAGGCCGCGGCGCAGGCGCTCGGGGCGCTCGCCTGACGCGACGGGACGCCGCCCGGCGAGCGCGTCGGGATCAGCGCCCGCCGTCCTCCGCGAGCAGCGCCAGCGCCCGGGAGAGATCCTCGACCGCCCGCTCGGCAGCCCGATCGGCCCCGTCGTCCCGGCGCGCGAGCCAGGCGCCGATGATCCCCCGCATGCCCGCGACCGCGAGCGCCGCGCACCGGTCGGCGCGCGCGCCGTCGAGGCCGGCCGCCGCGAACCGGCGGCGCGTCTCCTCGACGTAGCGGCCGTGCTCCCAGGCGGGCAGGTCGGCGAGCGCCGGGATCCGCTGCACGGTCGCGGCGAGGTCGAGCAGCACCCGCTGGCGGTCGGGCTCGCGGCGCACGCGGTCGAGCTCGGCGCGGAGCGTCGCGGAGACGACCTCGCCGAGCGGCGCGCCCTCCAGGTCCTCGGCGGCCTCCAGCTGCCCGACCACCGCCTCGACCTCCTGCCGCAGCAGCGCGCCGAGCAGCTCCTCCCGCACGCCGAAGCAGTAGTGAAAGGCGCCGTGCGCGAGGCCGGCCTCCGCGGTGATCGCCCGCGTGCTCGCCCCGGCGACGCCCGCGACCGCCATCACGCGCACCGCGGCATCGAGGAGCTCGGCCCGCCGGGCGTCCCGTGATCCGTACGCGCGGGTGCTCTCGGAGGCGGGCTTCATGGGAGAAAGCTACCAAGTGAGCGCGATTCGGCCACTTGGCCGAATCTGTCGCCTAGCGTCGGAGCATGAGCACCGAGCACCCCGTCACCCCCGCCACCGCCGTCATCCGCACCGCCCGCGCGGCCGACCTCGACGACGTCACGCGCGTCCTCGCGGAGGCCTTCGCGGAGGATCCCGTGCTGGCAGGCTTCGTCCCCGCCGGACCCCGGAAGCGCGAGCGCCTGGCCCTGCTCTTCGCCGCGCTCCTGCGCAGCGGGCCGCTCCCCGCGGGCACGGTCGACGTCGCGGTCGACGCGCGCGGCGGGATCCTCGGCGCGGCGGTCTGGGAGGCGCCCGGCCGCGTGCCGACGCACGGGATCCTCCGGCAGGCGCCGACGTTCCTGCGCGCCCTCGGCGTCGCGGGCGCCGTCCGCGCGGCCACGCGCCTCCGCACCCTGGACCGCGCGCGGCCGGGGCTCCCGCACTGGCGCCTCGCCGAGGTCGGCGTGGGCGCGGCCGCGCGGGGCCTCGGCGTCGGATCCGCGCTCCTCGCCCATGGCCTAGCCCGGGTCGACGCCGACGGATCCGCGGCCTACCTCGAGTCGTCGACCGAGCGGAACCGCGCGCTCTACCGCCGCAACGGCTTCGCCGAGCTGGGCGCGCTGGCGGGCCTGGCCGGGTCGCGCCCGGTGGCGATGTGGCGGTCGGCGCGGGTGCAGTCGCCGGTCCGCTGAGGCGCCCGCGCGCGGGATGCGCGCGAGATGCGCCTGCCGGGATCAGACCGGGCAGCGCACCTGCGTGCGCGCGCCGGACCGATCGATGTCGTGGTCGGGCATGGGCTTGCCGCACATGGGGCAGAGGCGCGACTGCGGCTCGGGCACCGGATCGTCGGTGTACGGGCCGAGCGGCGGCGCGCCGAGGTACGGACGGAGCCGCTCGTTGAACCGCTCGACGGCCGCCCCGAAGCCGCGCTCGCGCCGCTTGCCGCCCGCCTGGCCTTTACCTCGTGTCATAGTAGTAAGTGTACGCGGTATTTCGGCAGGCGGCGAGGAGCTGGCATGGCACACGAGGACGCGACGCGCACGGACCCCCTGGCGCTCGAGAGCCAGGTCTGCTTCGCGGCCGTGCTGGCGGCGCGGTCCGTCGTCGCGCTGTACCGCCCGATCCTCGAGCCGCTCGGCCTCACGCATCCGCAGTACCTCGTGATGCTCGCGCTCTGGGAACGCGACGGCCGCTCGATCTCCGACCTCGGCGGTGCATTGGCCCTGGAGCCCGCGACCATCACGCCCCTGCTCAAGCGCCTGCAGTCGGCCGGCCTGCTGGAGCGCGCGCGCAGCGCGGAGGACGAGCGCGTCGTGCGCGTCACCCTCACCGACGCGGGCCGCGCGCTCCGCCGCGAGGCCGAGCAGGTGCCTGCCCGGGTCGCCGAGCGCACGGGCATGACGCCGTCAGAGCTCGGCCGGATCCGGGACGACCTGCACGAGTTCCTCGCGCGCATCGACGCGGCGCCGGATCCCGCTGGCGCCTAGCGCCAGCGACGAACGTCAGGCCAGGCGCCGGAGCAGCTCCGCGTGTCGGTTCGCGAGGATGCGGGCGACCCCCATGGTCTCTTCGACCGAGGCGACACGGGCGGCGCGAGGAGAGTCGACCTCGGTGCCAGGGCGGCTGACGCCTACCGCCTTCTCCTCGCTCTCACTGCGCGCCATGACGATGACGGTAGGCGACCGGCGTGCGTAGATCCAGGCACCCGGCACGCTGGTCCGTTCTCCGGGTACGCCCCAGGACCATTCGGCCACGCCGGACTCCTGGGGCCATCGTCTTCTCCGGCCGCGAGTCTCGTGCTCGCGCCCGTAACGGTTCCCCGGCGGCGACCGTCGCCGCGGCCGCTCTGGGGGACGATGGCTACATGACCCTCAGCGCCGACGGCACCCTCACGGACGGACGGGCGCTCGTCGGCCCGGTCGACGCCCCCGAGCTGCACGTGATGACGTACAACATCCGGCGCCTGTTCCGCCGCTACCGGCCGGGCAGCCCCGACCGCTGGGCCGACCGCGAGCCGCTCATCGCCGCGCTCCTCCAGCGCGAGCAGCCGGCGCTCCTCGGCACGCAGGAGGCGATGCCCACGCAGGGCCGCGCGCTGTCGCACGCGCTCGGCCGGCACTACCGGCGGATCGGGCACGGCCGCAACGCCGACGGCCACGGCGAGGGCTGCCCCACCTTCTACGACACGCGCCGCCTCGAGCTCACGAGCTGGCGGCAGGTCGCGCTGTCGGACACGCCCGCGGTCGCCGGATCCCGCAGCTGGGGCAACATGGTGCCGCGGATCGCCGTGGTCGCCGACTTCACGGATCGCGCCACCGGCCTGCCGCTGCGGCACGTGAACACGCACTTCGACCACCTCTCCCGGCGGTCGCGCGAGGAGTCCGCCCGCATGATCCTCGAGATCGTCGCCGAGCTGCCGGTGCCCGCGATCGTCGCGGGCGACACCAACGCGGGCGTGGACACGGAGCCGCACCGGCTGCTCCTCGAGCACGGCGCGCTCGTGGACGCGTGGCCCGCCGCGCGGGAGCGCCTCACGCCCGAGTGGGGCACCTGGTCGAACTACAAGGCGCCGAAGCGCACGACCCGCCGCATCGACTGGATGCTCGTGACGCCCGACATCGAGGTGGAGCGGGTCGGCATCAACACGACGCGCGTCGGCGGACGCGCGCCGAGCGACCACGAGGCGCTGCAGGCGGTGGTGCGGTGCTGACGGACCCCACGTCGCCCACCCCGCCGGATGCGCCGGCCCCGCCCGAGGACGTCGCCGCCTTCGCCGGGCTGGCCGGGCTCACCTTCCTGCAGCCGCCGCGCGGGATCACGGCGGTCCTCGCCGACGCCGTGCGCGTGATCGGGCTCCTCACGTTCCTCTTCTCCGTGTTCGCGTGGACGGGCACGACCTCCGCGATGTTCGCGCTCGCGCTGCTCGGGCTGGTGGCGCCGCGGGGTCTCGGGGCCAGGCCCGGGCTGGACCTCGCGATCGGGATCACGACGCTCGTCTCGGCCGCGAGCAACCGGCTCGACCTGTACGAGCGGCTGCCGTGGTGGGACATCCCCGCGCACCTCGTGACCACGGCCGCGCTCGCCGCGCTCGTGATCCTGCTGGCCGACCGCGCGGGCGTCATGGTCGACCGGCGGCCGCTGCCCCTCGGGTTCCTCGCGCTGACGGTGGGCCTCGCGCTCTCGGCGGTATGGGAGCTCGGCGAGTGGGCGGGGCAGGCGTGGCTGGACCCGGAGATCCTCACCGGGTACTCCGACACCATCGGCGACATGGCGGTCGGCGGGCTGGGCGCGCTGCTGATCGCGCCGCTCATGCCGATGCTGCTGGCGCGGTCGCGGTGGATCGCGGAGGCGCCCGCGCGCTGACCGTGCGCCCCCGTCGCCGCGCCCCCGTGCGAGGGCGCTGCTCCCGTTCTCCGCGCAGGAGCGCGACGCCCCGAGGAGAAGTGCTCGCCGCCGGGTTTGGGTGGAGGAGCAGTCGGGTACGGGCCGGTCATGCGCTCGCCCGGGAACGACCTCGACGGCGTCCTGTTCGACCGGGACGGGACGCTCGTCGTCGACGTGCCGTACAACGGGGATCCGGCGCTCGTCACCCTGATGCCCGGCGCCCGGGAGGCGATCGACGCCGTGCGCGCCGCAGGGCTGCGTGTCGGCATGGTGACCAACCAGTCGGGGATCGCGCGCGGCCTCATCACGCGCGCGCAGGCCGACGCCGTCAACGCGCGCGTGCAGGAGCTGCTCGGCGCGTTCGACCTCGTGCTGCTGTGCCCGCACGGATCCGACGACGGCTGCGACTGCCGGAAGCCGCGGCCCGGGATGGTGCTCGAGGCCTGCCGGGCGTGGGGCGTGGATCCGTCGCGCGTCGCGGTCGTGGGCGACATCGCGGCCGACATGGGCGCCGCCCGGGCCGCCGGCGCGCGCGGCGTGCTCGTGCCGACCCCCGTCACGCGCGAGGAGGAGATCGCCGAGGCGGAGCTGGTGGCCCCGACGATCCTCGACGCGGTGCACCTCCTCATCCACGACCCGGCTCCCCGCCGCGTGCTCGTCGTGCGCCTCGACTCCGTGGGCGACGTGCTGATCTCCGGACCCGCGGTGCGCGCGGTCGCCGCCGACCCCCGCGTCGAGGTGCACCTGCTCTGCGGACCGCGCGGCGCATCCGCCGGCCGGCTGCTGCCCGGCGTCCACGCGGTGCACGTGTGGGACGCGCCCTGGATCGCCTCCCCCGCGCCCGCCGCCGACGCCGCGTCCGTCGATGCCCTGCACGCGATCCTCGCCGAGGTCGACGCCGACGAGGCCGTCATCCTCACGTCGTTCCACCAGTCGCCCCTGCCGCTCGCGCTGCTGCTGCGGCTCGCGGGCGTGCGGCGGATCGCGGGCGCCAGCGTCGACTACGCCGGCTCCCTCCTCGACGTGCGCCTGAAGCCCGGCGAGGACCTCGACGAGGACCAGCCCGAGCCCGAGCGCGCCCTCGCGATCGCCGCCGCGGCCGGGTACGCGCTGGCCGCCGAGGACGACGGGCGACTCGCCGTCCTCCCGGCCGCGCTGCCGTCCGACGTGGAGGCGCTCCTGCCCGACGGGCCGTTCGCGCTCGTGCACCCGGGCGCCGCGGTCGGGGCGCGCGCATACCCGGCCGACCAGCACCGGGACGCCGTCGCGCTCCTCGTCGAGCGCGGGATCCCCGTGGTCGTCACAGGCGGCCCCGACGAGTGTGGCCTCACGGCGCACGTCGCCGGATCCGCCGGCATCGACCTCGGCGGACGCACCGACCTCGCCGGGCTGGGCGCGCTCATGCGCCGCGCGGCCGTGCTCGTGAGCGGCAACACCGGGCCCGCGCACCTCGCCGCCGCGGTGGGCCTCCCCGTCGTCAGCCTGTTCTCGCCGGTCGTGCCGCCGATCCGGTGGGCGCCGTACCGCGTGCCCGTGATCCTCCTCGGCGACCAGGACGCGGCGTGCAAGCTCAGCCGCGCGCGCGACTGCCCGGTGCCGGGGCACCCGTGCCTCGCGGGGGTGTCGCCAGCCGAGGTCGCCGACGCGGTCGAGCGGCTGATGGCGACGAGCCGCGCGGAGGTGCCCGCATGAGGATCCTGATGTGGCACGTCCACGGCGGCTGGACCGACTCGTTCGTCCTCGGATCGCACGAGATCCTCTTCCCCGCCACGCCCGCGCGCGACGCCTGGGGCCTCGGCCGCGGCGGCCGCGCGTGGCCCGCGAGCGCGCGCGAGGTGGATCCGTCGTCCCTGCACGACGCCGACGTCGACCTCGTCCTGCTGCAGCGCGTCGCGGAGATCGACGAGGCGGAGCGCCTGCTGGGCCGCCGCCTCGGATCCGACGTGCCCGCCGTCTTCCTCGAGCACAACACCCCGCGCGGCGCCCCGACCGAGACCGTGCACGCGCTCGCCGACCGCGACGACATCCCGGTGATCCACGTCACGCGTTTCAACGCGCTCATGTGGGACACCGGATCCGCGCCGACCACGGTCGTCGAGCACGGCGTGCCCGACCCCGGCGCGCTCTACACGGGCGAGTCGGCGTCGTTCGGCGCGGTGATCAACGAGCCCGTGCGCCGCGGCCGCATCACTGGCACCGACCTGCTGCCCGCGTTCGCGGCGGTCGCGCCCGTCGAGGTGTTCGGGATGGGCACCGACCTGCTGCCCGGCGCCTTCCCCGACCTCGGCGACCGGATCGTGCCGCGCGGCGACCTGCCCACGGCCCGCATGCACCCCGAGCTCGCGCGCCTGCGCGCCTACGTCCACCCGCACCGCTGGACCTCGCTCGGCCTGTCGCTGCTCGAGGCCATGCACATGGGGATGCCCGTGCTCGTGCTCGACGCGACCGAGGCGTCGCGCGCGGTGCCGCCGGACGCGGGCGCGATCTCGTCCGACCCGGCCGACCTCGTGCGCGTGGCCCGGCTGCTGCTCGCGGATCCCGACGAGGCCGCCCGCCGCGGCCGCGTCGCCCGCGAGGCCGCGCTCGCCCGCTACTCGCTCGGCCGGTTCCTGCACGACATGGACGCCGTGCTGCACGACGCCGTGGATGCCGCCGCCGCGCGCCGGTCCCGACGCGCGGCCGCCGGATCCGGCTCCACGACTTCCCCGCACCACCCGCTCGACGAGAGGACGACACGATGAGGATCGCGATGATCTCGGAGCACGCCAGCCCCCTGGCGACGCTCGGCGGCGTGGACGCCGGCGGCCAGAACGTGCACGTGGCCGCGCTGTCGGCCGCGCTCGCGGAGGAGGGCCACACCGTCACCGTCTACACGCGCCGCGACGACGAGGCCTTGCCCGCCCGGGTCGCCTTCGCGCCGGGCGTGGAGGTCGTGCACCTCGACGCCGGACCCGCCCGCGCCGTGCCCAAGGACGAGCTGCTGCCGCACATGGGCGAGCTCGCCGACGGACTCCTCGCCGACTGGCGCACCGCCCGGCCCGACGTCGTGCACAGCCACTTCTGGATGTCCGGGGTCGCCGCGCTCGACGCCGCCGCGCGCCTCGCGTCCTCCCCGGTCGGCGCCGCCGCGGCCCCGCCCGTCCTGCACACCTTCCACGCGCTCGGATCCGTGAAGCGCCGCCACCTCGGCGCCGAGGACACGAGCCCCGCCGCCCGCGCCGAGCTCGAGCCGGGCGTCGGCCGCCGCGCGGATGCGGTCATCGCGACCTGCTCCGACGAGGCCGCCGAGCTCGTGCGCGCGGGCGTCGACGCGGCCCGCATAACCGTGATCCCCTGCGGCGTCGACATCGGGCACTTCACGCCGCGGGCCTCCGCGGATGACGACGAGGATGCCGACCGCCCCATGCGCGTCATGGTCGTCGGCCGCCTGGTGCCCCGCAAGGGCGTCGACCTCGCCATCGAGTCCCTCGGGATCCTCGCCCGCCGCGGCCGCCGCGACGTCGAGCTGGTCATCGTCGGCGGATCCGGCGACGGCACCAGCGGATCCGACGACCCCGAGGCCCGCCGCCTGATGGACGCCGCCCGCGCCGCCGGCGTCGCCGACCGCGTGCACCTGCACGGCCGCGTCTCCCAGGCCGACATGCCCGCGGTGATGCGCGCAGCCGACGTCGTCGTCTGCGCGCCCTGGTACGAGCCGTTCGGCATCGTGCCGCTCGAGGCGATGGCCTCCGGCGTGCCTGTCGTCGCGTCCGCGGTCGGCGGCCTCACCGACAGCGTGGTCGACGGCGTGACGGGGATCCTCGTGCCGCCGCGCGACCCCGCCGCCATCGCCGACGCCCTCGGGGAGCTGCTCGAGGATCCCGCCCGCCGTCGCCGCCTCGGCCGCGCCGGACGCGACCGGATGGAGCACGGCTACGCGTGGTCGACCGTCGCCGCGCGCACCGCCGAGGCGTACCGCGCCGCGATCCAGGCCGCCTCGCCCGATGCGCTCCCCGCCGACGCGACGGTCGTCGACGCGCACCTCGACGCGCTCGCCCCCGTGCTCGCCGACCTCCGCACGCACGCGCCGCGCCTCACCGCGTGGGGCCGCGAGATGGCCGACCGCATGAGCCACGGCGCGCGCCTGCTCGCGGCCGGCAACGGCGGATCCGCGGCCGAGGCCCAGCACCTCACGAGCGAGCTGGTGGGCCGGTTCGACGGCGACCGCCGCCCGTTCTCCGCCATCGCGCTGCACGCGGAGTCGTCCGCGGTCACGGCGATCGGCAACGACTACGGCTTCGACGAGGTCTTCGCCCGGCAGGTGCACGCGCACGCGAGATCCGGTGACATCGTCGTGCTGCTCTCGACCAGCGGGCGCAGCCAGAACCTCCTCCGGGCCGCGGCCGCCGCGCGCGCCGCCGGGGCGACCACCTGGGCGATGACGGGCCCCGGCCCCAATCCGCTGGTGGAGGCGTGCGACGAGCACATCGCGCTCGACGGGCCGTCGGCCAACGTGCAGGAGGCGCAGCTCGTCGCCGTGCACGCGATCTGCCGCTCCTTCGAGAGCCGCCTGCAGGCGAACGACCGGGCGGCGGCGCGCGCGTCGGCCGCCCCTGCTCCGGTGTCGGGGGCCGCGTCCGCGTCCGTCCCCGTGACGGTCGCGTCCGCGTCCACCACGGCCGAGCCCGCCGAGGTGCCCGCGTGAGGATCGTCGTGGTCGGCGACGTGCTCCTCGACGTCGACATGATCGGCGCCGCCCACCGCCTCAGCCCCGACGCGCCCGTGCCGGTGATCGAGGTCGAGGAGTCGCTGCCCCGCGCGGGCGGAGCCGGCCTCGTCGCCACGATGCTCGCGCGCGACGGCCACGAGGTGCGCCTCGTCACCGTGCTCTCCGACGACCGCCACTCCGCGACGCTGCGTGAGTGCCTCGACCGGATCGACGTGGTCGCCGGCCCGTCCGGCGCGCCCACGCCCGTGAAGACCCGCGTCCGCGCCGACGGCCACGCCATCGCCCGCATCGACGAGGGCTGCGCGCCGCCGCCCACGCCGGCCGCGACCGACGAGATGCTCGACGCGATCGCCACGGCCGACGCCATCGTCGTCGCCGACTACGGCCGCGGCGTCACGCGCGATCCCCGGCTCCGCGCCGCCCTCGACGCGCGCGCCGCCCGGGTGCCGCTGGTCTGGGATCCGCACCCCGCGGGCGAGCCGCCCGTGCCGAACACCGCGCTCGCCACCCCGAACCTCGCCGAGGCGCGCGCGTTCTCCGGCGTCGCCGGGCGCGACGTGGCCGCGGCCGCCGACGCCGCCCGACTCCTGCGGGAGAAATGGGGCGTCGCCACGGTCGCCGTCACCATGAGCGAGCGCGGCGCCCTGCTCGTGTCGGCGGCCGCGTCGGGCGCGGAGGGCGCGGCCGGCGGATCCATGCCCGTCGTCGTCCCCGCCCCGCTCGTCGCGACCGGCGACCCGTGCGGCGCGGGCGACCGGCTCGCCGCCACCGCCCTCGCGGCGCTGGCCGCGGGATCCCCCGTCGAGGACGCCGTGCGCGACGCCGTCGCCGCCGCGGCCGAGTACGTGGACGCGGGCGGCGTCGCCACCCTCGTCGGCCCGCCCGCCGCGCGCCCCATCGGCGGTCACGCGGCGAGCGCCCTCCAGGTGGTCCGCGCGACCCGCGCCTCAGGCGGCACCGTCGTCGCGACCGGCGGCTGCTTCGACCTCGTGCACGCCGGCCACGCCCGCACGCTCGCGGCGGCCCGCGCGCTCGGCGACTGCCTGGTCGTCCTCCTCAACTCGGACGACTCGGTGCGCCGCATCAAGGGACCCGAGCGCCCGATCATGACCGAGGAGGACCGCGTCGACCTCCTCATGTCGCTCGGCGTGGTGGACGCGGTGGTGCTCTTCTCCGAGGACACCCCCGAGGAGGCGCTCCGCTCCATCAAGCCCGACCTCTGGGTCAAGGGCGGCGACTACCGCGCCGAGGACCTCCCCGAGTCGGCGGTCATCGCCGAGTGGGGCGGTCAGGCCGTGACCGTGCCGTACCACCCCGGCCGCTCGACCACGAAGCTCGCCGGCGCGCTCGCCCGCGTCGGCTGAACCCACCACCCACGACTCCCCGAACCACCGCGCCCCTCGCGCGATCCGCACCACGGAAGGAACACCCATGACCGACTCCCCCCGCCCCAGCACCGGCCGCGTCCTCATCACCGGAGGCGCGTCCGGGCTCGGCGCCGCGGTCGCGCAGGCGGTCCTCGCGGCCGGCGGCGAGCCCATCGTGCTCGACCTCGACACGTCGAGCGTCACCGGCATGGAGGCGCACCGCATCGACGTCTCCGACACCCGCGCCACCGAGGCGCTCGTCACGGAGATCGCCCAGGCGCACGGCGGGCTGGATGCCGTCGTGACCGCCGCGGGCATCGACCGCTGCGGCCGCCTCGTCGACGTCGCCCCCACCGAGTGGGAGAAGGTCATCGGCGTGAACCTGATGGGCACGGTCGCCGTCGTCCGCGCGGCGCTGCCGTTCCTCACCGAGTCGCATGGCCGCGTCGTCACCGTCGCGTCGTCGCTCGCCATCAAGGCCGTCTCGGATGCGACCGCCTACTGCGCGTCGAAGTTCGGCGTGCTCGGCTTCACCCGCGCGCTGGCCGCCGAGACGAAGGGCGAGGTCGGCGTGACCACGCTGATCCCCTCCGGCATGAAGACCCACTTCTTCGACGACCGCGACCCGAAGTACAAGCCCGGCTCCGACGCGAACCTCAACGACCCTGCCGCCGTCGCCGACTCGGTGATGTTCATCCTCGGCCAGCCGCGCGGCTGCGAGATCCGCGAGCTCGTCATCACCCACGAGCTCGAGGACAGCTGGCCGTGAGTCGCGGCTGATCCGCGCCCCCCGCGCCCAGCGCGCACGAGACGAGCCCGGCCCCGCATCGCGCGGGGCCGGGCTCGTGCCGTCCGTGCGGATCTGTCGGAGACCCGTCAGTGCATCGTCGCGAACCGCGTCATGATCTGAGCGGCCACATTGATACCGATGATCAGCACGATGCCCGTCGCCGGCGCCCACCACGCGTTCACGCGGCGCGTGCGGCAGACGACCGTCGCGATGATGGAGAGGACGAGGACGCTGATCGTGCCCACGACCCAGAGCCGCGACGCCAGCTCCCCGAGGGGGTAGTCGCAGCCGGGCACGGCGCAGACGGCCGGGGTCCAGCTCGCGACCACCATCGCGATGAGGCCCGCGAACGCGAGCAGCCCCTCGGTCACGAGCAGGATCATCGCCAGCCGCGCGTCGTACGGCTGCCGGATCGGGTCGGGCCCCGCGAGGCTCGGGCGGTGCGCGGTCTGCTGCTGGCTCATGGTGTCCTCCGTCGGAGTCGGGTCCGCGCATCGGCGCGTGTGCGCGACGTTAGCGGCGCGTGGTCCAACGCGGAAGGGGCTTGCAGCGCACCCCGCCCGGCCCCCACCCGCCCATCACCTGACCGTCCGGCCGTGAGCGGACATCGGGCGACGGGTCCAGGGAAGCGTCGGATAGCTTCCAGGGAGCGGACATCCGCAGAAAACTGGACAAAATGACGCACCACCCCCGCACCATCCGCACCGCGACCACCCTCATCCTGGGTCTCGCCCTCACCGCCGGGATCCTCACCGCAGCATCCCCGGCCAACTCCGCCACCGCCGCCACCGGCCAGGCCCCCACCGTCGCGAGCGCCGCTCCGACCGTCTCCGACGCCCGGCTCCGCTTCGGCGTCGCGACCCCCGGCGGTCCCACCGCCGGCGGCGAGCTCGACGCCGTCGCCCAGCAGGTCGGCGAGGACCCGAGCATCGTGCTCTCCTACGCCGACTTCACGCAGGCGCCGCCCATCCAGGCCCTCGACCAGGTCCGCGCCCGCGGCGCCGAGAGCCTCCTCACCTGGGAGCCGTGGAAGGCCGGAGCTGGCGTGGACCAGCCCGGATTCTCGAACGCGAGCATCCTCGCGGGCGACCACGACGACTACCTCCGCCAGTGGGGATCCGAGCTGGCCGCCTGGGGCGGCCCCGTCTCCCTCCGCTACGCGCACGAGATGAACGGCGACTGGTACCCGTGGGCCGACGGGGTCAACGGCAACGCGCCGGGCTCCTACGCCGCCGCCTGGCGTCACGTGCACGACGTCGTCGTCGCCCAGGGCGCGACCAACGTGAAGTGGGTGTGGACACCCAACGTGCCGTACACCGGATCCACGCTGCTCGCGGGCCTCTACCCGGGTGCCGGCTACGTCGACGTCGTCGGGCTCGACGGCTACAACTGGGGCTCCGTCGCCGGCCAGCACTGGACCGCGCCGAGCGACCTGTTCGGCTTCGGCCTCCAGCGGCTGCGCGCCGTCGCGGCCGGCAAGCCGATCATCATCGCGGAGACCGCGTCGTCCGAGGTCGGCGGGTCCAAGGCCGAGTGGGACACCGATCTGGTCGCGTTCCTGCAGGCCCAGCCCGACGTGGTCGCCTTCGTCTGGTTCGACATGGACAAGGAGGCGGACTGGCGCATCGGCAGCTCCGCGTCCTCCACCACCGCCATCCGCGACGCGCTCGCCGCACGTCGCGTCTGATAGCCGCTCATCCCCTGCCACCGGATCCCGTCGCTCGGCGGACATCCGGTGGACGGAGGGTGACGAAGAACATACGCTCGCATACATCCATCGGGGGAAGGACCCTATCGCCATGCCCACTCGCCGCCGTCTCAAATGCGCCGTCGTCACCGCCGTCGCACCGGCGGTCGTGACGGCCACCGTGCTCGTCGCCCCCGCGGTCTCCGCTCGCGCCGCCTCGGCCCAGGTCGTCCCCACGGCACCCGCCGCGATCGTCCTCACCGTCGCCTCCGGGCCGGTCGGCACACCCGTGACCGTCACCGGCACGGGCTTCGCCGCGAAGAAGGCCGCGGTCGTCGCCGTCGGATCGACCACGAAGCGCATCACCACCACCGCCGCGGGGAAGTTCACGGCCGCGGTCACGATCCCCCGCACCTCGCTCTCCACCATCCGGATCACCGCGACGGCCGGCACGCGCTCGGCCGGGGCCGCCTTCACCGTCACGCAGGCGAAGTCGAGCTCCTCCGCGCGCTCCGCCGCACCGGCACCCGCCCCCACCACGACCCCCGCGCCGACGACGACCGCGCCCACTCCCGCGACGACGTCGGCTCCCACGACCACGAGCACGAGCACCGCGCCGGGGAGCGCGGCCGGATCCACCGCGTCCGCCGCCCCCGCCATCAGCTCCGCCCGCCTGCGCCTCGGCCTCTCGACCCCCGGCGGCCCCACGGCGAACGGCGAGCTCGACGCCGCGTCCGCGACCCTCGGCGAGAGCCCGTCCATCGTGATGAGCCACGTCGACTTCACGCACCCGGCGCCCATCGCGGGCCTGCAGAGCGTGGCCGCGCGCGGTGCCGACAGCCTCATCACGTGGGAGCCGTGGCAGGGCGGCGCGGGCGTCGACCAGGCCGCCTACACGAACGCGCGCATCATCGCGGGCGACCAGGACGCCTACATCCGCTCGTGGGGCGCCGACCTCGCGAAGTACGGCAAGACCGTCTACCTCCGCTACGGACACGAGATGAACGGCAACTGGTACCCGTGGTCGGACGGCGTGAACGGCAACGCATCCGGCTCGTACGTCGCCGCGTGGAAGCACGTGCACGACCTCGTGGTCGCGCAGGGCGCCACGAACGTGAAGTGGGTGTGGAGCCCGAACGTGCCGTACCCGGGATCCACCGACCTCGCCTCCCTCTACCCCGGCGCCGACCAGGTCGACGTCGTCGCGCTCGACGGCTACAACTGGGGCGCGATCTCCGGCCAGCGCTGGACCGCGCCGGCCGACCTCTTCGGCCCCGGAATCGCGCAGCTGCGCGCCGTCGCGCCGGGCAAGCCGCTCGTCATCGGCGAGGTCGCCTCGAGCGAGACGGGCGGATCCAAGGCCGCGTGGGACAAGGACCTCGTGGCGTACCTGCAGGCGCAGCCCGACGTGCTCGGCTTCGTGTGGTTCGACTTCACGAAGGAGGCGGACTGGCGCATCGACAGCTCGGCCGCCTCCGCCACGGCGCTGCGCGACGCCCTCGCCCTCCGGCGGGGCTGATCCCGCGCGTCCGGGCGGCGCACAGTCGTCGCCCAGCCGGTGCATGGGCGCCACGAGGCCAGCGCGCCTTACGCTCTGACCTGCGCCCGACCGACCCGACGGCGGCGCACGCGATGAGGAGGCGGTGGTGACCCGAGCCCACCGACGCCGCGAGACCGCGCTCGCCCTCGCCGCCGTGCTCGTCGGCCTCGTGATCCTGCCGGCCCCGCCCGGATCCGGAGTCGAGGGCGGCTTCGCGCAGCTCGACCGCTACGCCGCCCTCACCCAGGCTCAGGCCCAGCGGATGATCCAGGCGCACCCTGCCCTCGAGCTGCAGGTGATGGACGCGTCGCCCGCCCGCGTCGTCTCCTGGTGGGCCGCCAAGGACCGGAAGCACCAGCGCGCGCTCATCCGCAGCTCGCCCGCGCTCGTCGGCAACCTCGACGGCGTCGACTACGCCTCACGCGACGCGGCCAACCGACGCCAGCTGCGCGCCGAGCTGCGCACCGAGCGGGAGGCGGTCGCCGCCCACCCGGACGACGCCGACGCGCGCGACCGCCTCACCGCGCTCACGGCGATCCGCGACGCGCTCAAGCCGGAGGCCCGCGCGGCCTCGGGCGGGCGCCGCGGCGCGGAGCCGAAGCGCTGGCTCGTGTCGCTCAGCCAGCGGAACCCGCCGCTCGCCGCCATAGCGGTCGGCGACCTCGACACCGCCCGCCAGGTCACCTTCACGGTGCCGGGCATGGGCACCTACACCGACGACATGCAGCTCTGGACCGAGACCGCGCAGAACGTGTTCGACGCGCAGGCCTCCGTCGGCGCCCCGGCCGCGCACGCGGTGGTGGCGTGGATCGGCTACCGCACCCCGCCTCCCGGCATCGACGCGACGCTCGGCGACTACGCGGAGCGCGGCGCCCCGATGCTCGCGAGCGAGCTCGCCGGGCTGCAGGCCGCCCGGCACGGCGGCGACCTGGCCAGCGTGAACGTCATCGCGCACTCGTACGGATCCACCATGGCCGCCGACGCCCTCGCCGCCCGCGACCTCGGCGTCGACTCCTTCGTGATGCTCGGCTCAGCCGGCGTCGAGGACGGCATCGACGACGCGCGCGACCTGCACGCCCGCCACGTCTACGCGGGTGAGGCCGCGGACGACGACGAGGCCGTGTGGGGCCGGCTCTCCCGGCAGGATCCGCGTGCCCCCGGCTTCGGCGCGACCGTCATCTCGGTCGACGGGGATCCCGCGCGCGGCCTCCTCCCCGTCACGACGCACGCCCCCGTCCTGCACTCGAGCTGGAACGACGACCCGGACTCGCGCGCCTGGACGACCATCCGGGATCCGGCCGAGCGCGCGGCCGAGTTCGCCGCGCACGAGAAGACGTACGGCTACCTCGACGCGGGCACGGAGTCGCTGCGCAATGCGGCGATCGCGACGACACCGCACGCGACGGAGCGGCTGGACGCGGCGGGCTGATCCGCTCCGCTCGCGCCGTCGGCGCGTGGGCCTACGCCGGCACGCGCTCCGCGAGCGACGCCCGTCGCAGCTGGTCCACGTCCGCGTGCACGTCGTCGACGCGCACCTCGGCGACATGCGACGGGTCGTGCGCGCAGCGCTCCGCGGTCCAGCCGACCTGGGTCACGTCGACACCGCAGACCGGGCAGCGCGTGGTCCAGCCGATGTGGATCCGGTGCCGCGTCCGGCCGAACGCCGCGGCGTTGATCACGTTGCCGAACCAGAACACCCCGACCGTGCGCGCTCCGACCGCCTGGGCGAGGTGGCGCGGGCCGCTGTCGTTGCCGAGCACGACGTCGGCGTGCGTGAAGAGGCCGGCGAGCTCGCCGAGGCTCAGGGAGTCGGCGAGCGAGGTGATCCGCCCGGCCTGTTCCGCGGGCAGCCCCTCCCGGCCCAGCGCGACGATGCGGTCGGCGTCCGCGGCGTCCGTCGCGTCGCCCACGACGACCACCTGCGCGTCGTCCGCGGCGGCCCGGCGCGCGACCTCCGCGAACGACTCGACCGGCCAGCGGCGGCGCGGGTCGGTGGCGCCCGGGTGGATCACGACGAGCCCGCCCCGTGCGCCCGTCACGCGCTCGGCCGCCGCTGCCCGCTCGGCGTCGGTCACCTGGACGACCGGCTCCAGATCGGCGACGGGCGCGCCCGCGAGCCCCGCCACCTCGAGCCCGCGCAGCACCTCGTGCTGGTAGTAGAGGTACGGGATCACGCGCTCGAGCCGCTCGGCGTCGTCGGTCGCGGTGCCCACCGTGTGGCGCGCGCCGAGCCGCAGCAGGAACGGGTTGGAGTTGCGTCCGCCGCCGTGCACCTGCACCGCGAGGTCGAAGCGGCGCGCGCGCATCCGGGCCGCGAACGCCTCGATCTCGTCGGGGTCGGGATCCGTGCCGGGCACGTCCCGAACGCCGTGCGCGATCGGCAGCACCTCGATCTCGTCGGGCCCGCCCGGCCGCCCGCCGAGGAGCGCGCGGTGCAGCGGCGTGCCGAGCAGCGTGATCCGCGCCCCCGGGTACGCGGCCCGCAGCGCGGCGATCGCGGGCAGCGCGAAGATCAGGTCGCCGAGCCCGCCGCCGCGCAGCACGGCGATGGAGCGGACGTCGGGGAATGTCTCGTGGAGCGGGGCGACGACGGGCACGGGGCGGCCTCCAGTTCGGGCGGGCGGGTCCCCCACCCCGTTCCCCGGAGCGGCCGCGTCGAAACGGCCGCGGTGGATCAGCGCCCGTCGCCCCGCGGCGCCCCCGCGCTCTCGCGCACCACGAGCCGCGTCGGCACGATGCGGTCGCCCGAGGGCTCGCGGCCGTCGAGCATCTCGAGCAGCACCTGCATCGAGCGCCGGCCGATCTCGGTGAAGTCCTGGTGCACGGTCGTGAGCGGCGGCCAGAAGGAGCTCGACTCCTCGGTGTCGTCGAAGCCGACCACGCTGATGTCGCCCGGAACGTCGCGGCCGAGCTCGTGCAGCGCGTGCATGATGCCGAGGGCCATCTGGTCGTTCGCGGCGACGATGCCCGTGATGTCGGTTCGCCGGCCGAGCTCCGTGCCGATGCGGTAGCCGGACGCCGTGGTCCAGTCGCCCTGCGCGGGATCCTCCGGCTGGAGCCCGGCGTCGACCATCGTCGCGCGCCACTCGGCCGCGCGCCGGGCCGCCGAGTAGGAGGTGGAGGGACCCGCGACGTGCACGATCGCGGTGTGCCCGAGATCCAGCAGGTGCTGCGTGACGAGCCGCGTGCCCTGCTCCTGGTCGGTGTCGACGACCACGAACGGGTCGCCCGCGTCGGAGTCGATGATCACGACGGGCAGCCCGACGGGGATGATGACGTCGGCCCGGTCGAGCATGTGCGCCTCGATGATGATGACGACCCCGTCGACCGCCTCCTCCTGCAGCCGGCTGAACGCCCCGGCCACCTCGCCCTCGGTGGGATGCGGCACCGGCATGAGCGTGATCGTGTACCCGGCGCCGGACGCGGCCGTGACGATCGCGTCGAGCGTGCGCATGTTGCCGAGGGTGGAGAGCGTGAACATGATGATGCCGATGCTGCGGAAGCGCCCGGTCTTGAGGGCCCGCGCGGCGCTGTTCGGCCGGTACCCCAGCTCGGCCATCGCGTCCACCACCCGCTGGCGGGTCGAGGCCTCCACGTTCTGCGCCCCGTTGGACACCCGGGAGACCGTCTGGGCGGACACGCCGGCGTGCGCGGCGACGTCGGCCATCGACACGGTGCGGCCGCCGGGCGTGCGCCGACCGCCCGACTTGACGGCCGACGGTGGAGATGTCATGGTTGCGAGCATCACAGATGTTTGCGCAAACACCCAATCGCCCCGAAAGGGGTGACGGCCCTCCCCCGGGGGCTGGATGCGCGGAGATCCCCCGACGAAGTGGAAGCACATGACGACGATGTCGACCTCGGCCACCCGGCCGAAGGCGCCCGACGCGGCCCGCCCGAGCGGTCCCCCGATGCGACGCGACAAGCGACGCTGGACCGGACTGGGCTTCGTCGCCCCGTTCCTCGTGGTCTTCCTCGTCGTCCTCATCGCGCCCGTCGGCTACTCGATCTACCTCAGCCTGTTCCAGGAGCGGATGATCGGCGGCAACTCGTTCGTCGGCATCGCGAACTACACGCAGGCGCTCAACGACCCGAACTTCTGGGACGCGCTCGGCCGCGTCGCCCTGTTCCTCGTGGTGCAGGTGCCGATCATGCTGTTCATCGCCCTGTTCGCGGCCCTCGCGCTCGACTCGGCCCGCCTGCACCTCACGGCGTTCTTCCGCATCTCGATCTTCCTGCCCTACGCCGTC
Organism: Clavibacter sp. A6099; assembly: GCF_021919125.1. NCBI lineage: Bacteria > Bacillati > Actinomycetota > Actinomycetes > Micrococcales > Microbacteriaceae > Clavibacter > Clavibacter seminis. Next base: position 2,971,058 of record NZ_CP083439.1, read on the forward strand.
CCCGCGGTCGTCGCGGCGCTCATGTGGGGCTTCATCTACGGCAACCGCTTCGGCCTCGTCGGCAACGTCGAGCAGGCCACCGGCTGGGACCTGCCCGACCTGCTCTCGCAGAGCTGGATCCTCGCGTCGATCGGCAACATCGTCACGTGGGAGTTCGTCGGCTACAACATGCTGCTGTTCTACGCGGCCCTCCGCGTCATCTCGCCCGACCTCTACGAGGCCGCCGAGCTCGACGGGGCCGGACCGTTCCGCATCATCACCGGCATCAAGCTCCCCGCCATCCGCGGTGCGCTCGTCATCGGCGTGATCTTCTCCATCATCGGCAGCTTCCAGCTCTTCAACGAGCCGAACATCCTGCAGACGCTGGCGCCGAACGCGATCAGCTCGTACTTCACCCCGAACATGTACGCGTACAACCTGTCCTTCGCGGGACAGCAGTTCAACTACTCCGCCGCCATCGCGATCATCATGGGCGTCCTGACGATGGTGGTCGCCTACGTGGTGCAGCTCGTCGGCACCCGGAAGGACAGCTGACCGTGTCGACCCTCACCGGAACCCCCATCGCCGCGCCCGACGCCGGCACGCCCGTCCGCGACGCCCCGGCGGACAAGACGCCCAAGCGCCGCAGGCGCGCCGGCGCCCCGCGCGAGCGCCGGAGCATCGTGCTCACGCTCGTCATGGCGCTGCTGCTCATCTACTCCGTCCTCCCCCTCTTCTGGCTCCTGGTCAACTCGACCAAGACGCAGGACGCGCTGTTCAGCTCGTTCGGCCTCTGGTTCTCGGGCGACTTCGCGCTGTGGGACAACATCCAGGGCGTGCTGACCTACGGCAACGGCGAGTTCGTCCGCTGGCTCGGCAACACGCTGATCTACGTGGTCGTCGGAGCGGGCGGCGCCACGCTGCTCGCGACCCTCGCGGGCTACGGCCTCGCGAAGTTCGACTTCCCCGGCAAGAAGATCGTGTTCGCGGTGGTGCTCGGCGCCGTCGCGATCCCCGGCACGGCCCTCGCCGTGCCGACCTTCCTGCTGTTCAGCCAGATGGGCCTCACGAACACCCCGTGGGCGATCATCCTGCCGTCGCTCATCAGCCCCTTCGGCCTCTACCTCATCTGGACGTACGCGGTCGACTCGGTGCCCGAGGAGATCCTCGAGGCGGCCCGGATCGACGGGTCGAGCGAGATCCGCACCTTCTTCACGATCAGCCTGCGGCTCCTCAGCCCCGGCCTCATCACGGTGCTGCTGTTCTCGATCGTCGCGACCTGGAACAACTACTTCCTGCCCCTGATCATGCTGAGCGACTCCCGCTGGTACCCCCTCACGGTGGGCCTCAACCAGTGGAACGCGCAGTCCACCACCGTGGGCGGCCAGCCGATCTACAACCTCGTCATCACGGGCTCGTTCCTCGCGATCATCCCGATCGTGATCGCGTTCCTCTTCCTCCAGCGCTACTGGCAGTCCGGCCTCTCGGCCGGCGGCGTCAAGGCGTAGCGCCCTCCGACAGCACCTCCGCACCTCCCCTCACCACCACGAAGAAGTGAAAGGCACCACCATGTCCATCTCGTTCCCCCGCAGGGCGAAGCGCGCAATCGCGCTCGGCCTCGGCATCGTCCTCGCGGGCTCCCTCGCGGCGTGCTCGTCCGGATCGGGCGGCGCCAGCGCCGACACCGCCTCCGCCGACGACCTCGCGAAGGCCCTCGACACGCAGTCCTCCATCACCGTCTGGGGCTGGGCCCCCGCGATCAAGCCGATCGCCGAGGCGTTCGAGAAGGAGCACCCGAAGATCACGGTCGACGTGCAGAACGTCGGCACCGGCGCCGACCAGTACACGAAGCTCCAGAACGCCATCAAGGCGGGCAAGGGCGCTCCCGACGTGGCGCAGGTCGAGTACTTCGCGATCCCGCAGTTCGCGCTCGGCAAGTCCCTCGCCGACCTCTCGGGCTACGGCTACACGGACCTCAAGGACCAGTTCACGGCGTCCACCTGGAACGCGGTCACCGAGGGCGACGCCCTCTACGCGCTGCCGCAGGACTCGGGCCCCATGGCGATGTTCTACCGCCAGGACATCTTCGACAAGTACCAGATCGCCGTCCCCACCACGTGGGACGAGTACGTGGCCGCCGCGGAGAAGATGCACTCCGCCGACCCGAACCAGTACATCACCAGCGACTCCGGCGACGCCGGCTTCACCACGAGCATGATCTGGCAGGCCGGCGGCCACCCCTACAAGGTCGACGGCGACAAGGTCACCATCGACATGCAGGACGCGGGCGCCAAGAAGTACACGGCCATGTGGAACCAGCTCGTCGCCAACGGCTCGCTCGCCCAGACCCCCGGCTGGACCGACGAGTGGTTCCGCGGCCTCGGCGACGGATCCATCGCCACGCTGATCACCGGCGCCTGGATGCCCGGCAACCTCGAGGCGCAGGCCACCGAGGGCTCCGGCCAGTGGCGCGTCGCCCCCATGCCGCAGTACACCGCGGGTGACACCGCGACCGCGGAGAGCGGCGGATCCTCCATCGCCGTCATGCAGCAGTCCCAGAACAAGCTCGTCGCGGCGGAGTTCGCGAAGTTCACGACGGCCGACGAGCAGGGTCGCCAGATCTCGTTCGACGCCGGCGGATTCCCCTCCACCACGGCGGACCTGAACAGCCCCGAGTTCCTCGGCGAGACCCCCGAGTACTTCGGCGGCCAGAAGATCAACGAGGTGCTCAGCGCGGCCTCGAAGGAGGTCGTCCCGGACTGGCAGTACCTGCCCTTCCAGGTCTACACGAACAGCATCTTCAGCGACTCGGCCTCGGCCGCGTACTCCAACGGCACGTCGCTCGACCCCGTCCTCGAGGCGTGGGGCAAGGCGGCCGCCGAGTACGGCCAGCAGCAGGGCTTCACCGTCGACGTGAAGTAGCACCACCGATCGACCCGAGGGGAGGTGCGACGCGAGTCGCGCCTCCCCTCTCCCATGCCCTCCCTCACGCAAGGACACGACATGACCGGCCTCCCCGCCTCCAGCACCCGCTTCCGCATCGGCGCCGACGACTTCGAGCTCGACGGCCGCCCGCACCGCGTCATCGCGGGCGCGCTCCACTACTTCCGCGTGCACCCGGACCAGTGGGCCGACCGGATCCGCAAGGCCCGGCTCATGGGGCTCGACACCATCGAGACGTACGTCGCCTGGAACGCGCACTCCCCCGAGCGCGGCGCCTTCGACACGAGCGCCGGCCTCGACCTCGGCCGCTTCCTCGACCTCGTGCACGCGGAGGGCATGCACGCGATCGTGCGCCCGGGCCCGTACATCTGCGCCGAGTGGGACGGCGGCGGGCTGCCGGGCTGGCTGTTCGAGGATCCCGCGGTGGGCGTGCGCCGTAGCGAGCCGCTCTACCTCGCGGCCGTCGACGAGTTCCTCCGCCGCGTGTACGAGATCGTCGCGCCGCGGCAGATCGACATGGGCGGGCCCGTGATCCTCGTGCAGATCGAGAACGAGTACGGCGCGTACGGCGACGACGCCGACTACCTCCGCCACCTCGTCGACCTCACGCGCGAGTCCGGCATCATCGTGCCGCTGACGACCGTCGACCAGCCGACCGACGAGATGCTCTCCCGCGGCAGCCTCGACGAGCTGCACCGCACGGGATCCTTCGGCTCGCGCGCCACCGAGCGCCTCGCGACGCTGCGCCGCCACCAGCCCACCGGCCCGCTCATGTGCAGCGAGTTCTGGGACGGCTGGTTCGACCACTGGGGCGAGCACCACCACACGACCTCCGCGGCCGACGCCGCCGCCGAGCTCGACGCGCTGCTCGCCGCGGGCGCGTCCGTGAACATCTACATGTTCCACGGCGGCACGAACTTCGGCTTCACGAACGGCGCCAACCACAAGGGCACGTACCAGTCGCACGTCACCTCGTACGACTACGACGCCCCGCTGGACGAGACCGGATCCCCCACACCCAAGTTCTTCGCGTTCCGCGACGTCATCGCGCGCTACCGGGACGTGCCCGACGAGGGGCTCGCGGCGCGCGGCGACGCGCCCGCGTTCGAGGTCGCGTTCGACGCGGCCGTGCCGCTGGCCGACCTGGTGCCGGACGACCCCGCGGCCTGGCGCGCGACCGACGCCGTGCCGTCGATGGATCAGCTCGGCGTCTTCCGCGGGTTCGCGCTGCACCGGGTGGAGCTGCCGGCGTCGACCCGCACGCGCGTGCTCGCGTTCGGCGAGGTGCGCGACCGGGCCGTCGTCTCGGTCGACGGCGTGCGGATCGGCGTGATCCAGCGCGACCAGCACGAGACCGCGATCGCGGTGCCGCCCGGCCGGATCCTCGAGGTGCTCGTGGAGGACCAGGGGCGCGTCAACTACGGCGTGCGGATCGGCGAGGCGAAGGGTCTCATCGGGCCGGCGACGCTCGACGGCGAGGAGCTCACGGGGTGGGCGAGCGTGCCGCTGGACCTGGACGCGATGGCCGCTGCCGTCTCTTCCGCTGCGTCCTTCGCCGGGGCCCCCGTCGCGGAGCCGGTCCGCTTCCTCGACGGACCCGTGCTCGCGCACGCGTCCTTCGACATGGACGCGCCCGCCGACCTCTTCCTCGACACGCGCTCCTGGGGCAAGGGCGTCGCCTTCGTCAACGGCTTCGCGCTGGGTCGCTACTGGACCCGCGGGCCGCAGCACACGCTCTACGTGCCGGGCGCCCAGCTGCGCGCGGGCCGCAACGACCTGGTCGTGTTCGAGACGGGCGCGGCGGCGGATCCGGTCGTGGCGTTCCTGGCGCAGCCGGAGCTGGGGCACCTGGAGTCGTGATCCGCGCCTCCGTGTGAGGGACAGGGGAAGTGGGTACGGGCCGGGTGGCGCGCGAGCGCCCCCACCCGCGGATCCCCGCGGGCCGCCGACCCCGCGAGGAGACCCGTGACCACCGACACCGCACTCGACATCGACGGCCTCATCGACCCCGAGGATGCCGAGGCCGGGCCCGGGACGCTGCGGATCACGGATCCGCGCGACGGCTCGCTCGTGGGCGACATCGACGCGTCGACGCCCGACGAGGTCGACGCCGCCGTGCGCCGGTCGGTGGAGGCGTCCACCGCATGGGCCGCGACGCCGCCCGCCCAGCGCGGCCAGGCCGTGCGCCGGGCCGCCCACGCGCTCGCCGAGCGCGCCGAGGAGCTCGCCGAGCTCAACGCGCGCGAGACCGGCAAGCCGATCGGCGACGCGCGCGGCGGGGTCGGCGCGGGCGTCGACACGCTGCTCCAGTACTCCGAGCTCGGACCGGTGCACCGCGGGAAGAGCCTGCTCGGCACGCTCCCGAACGTCGACTTCTCGGTGCCGCGACCGCGCGGCGTCACGGTCGCGCTCACGCCGTGGAACGACCCGGTCGCGGTGGCCGCGGGGATCATCGGCGCGGCGCTCGTGATGGGCAACACCGTGATCCACAAGCCGAGCGAGCGCTGCCCGCACATTGGCGAGCTGCTCGGCCGGATCCTCGCCGAGGCCCTGCCCGACGGCGTGCTCGTCTCCGTGGTCGGCGGCGGCGACGTCGGCGACCGGCTCGTCGCGCACGAGGGCACGCGCGTGGTCGCGCACGTCGGATCCACCGCGGCGGGCGAGGCGATCGCGCGCCGGGCCGCCGGCACCCCCACCCACGTCATCCGCGAGAACGGCGGCAACGACCCGCTCCTCGTCGACGCGGGCGTCGATCCCGCATGGGCCGCCGCGCAGGCCGCCCTCGGATCCTTCGCCAACGCCGGCCAGATCTGCACCTCGGTCGAGCGGATCTACGTGCACCGCGACATCGCCGACCGCTTCACCGCGGCGCTCGTCGCGGAGGCCGAGCGCTGGAACTCCTCCGGCGACCTCGGCCCGCTGGTCGACGAGCGCATGCGCGACGCCGTGCACGAGCAGGTCGCGGAGGCGCTCACCGAGGGCGCCCGCGCGCTCGTCGGCGGCCGCGTGCCCGACGGCCCCGGATCCCGCTACCCCGCCACCGTGCTCGTGGACTGCACCGCCGACATGACCGTCATGAGCGCGGAGACCTTCGGCCCGGTCGCGGCCGTGCAGGTCGTCGCGGACTTCGACGAGGCGCTCGCCCGCGCATCCGACGACCGCTACGGCCTCGCCGCGAGCGTGCTCACGGGGTCGATGGAGCACGCGCAGCGCGCCGCGGCCGAGCTGCCCGTCGGCACGATCAAGGTCAACGGCGTCTTCGGCGGCGCGCCCGGCGGCGCCGCGCAGCCCCGCGGCCGCAGCGGATCCGGCTTCGGCTACGGCCCCGAGCTCCTCGACGAGATGAGCACCACGACCGTCGTGCACCTCGGGCTGCCCGTGCTCGACGCGGGCGCGGTCACCCCGGCCGAGGACGCGTCCGGCTCGGTCAGCACCGACGCGGGAGATGCCCGATGACCAGCGAGCTGCGCGGGATCATCGGCCTCCTCGCCGAGCGCCGACCCACCGTGACGGTCATCGGCGACGTCATCCTCGACGAGTGGTGGCGCGGCCACAGCGACCGGATGACCCGCGAGGCGCCGGCGCCCGTCGTGGACGTGACCGAGCGGATCCAGTCGCTCGGCGGAGCCGCGAACACCGCCGTGAACCTCGCGAGCCTCGGCGGCACCGTGCGCATGGTGGGCCTCGTCGGCCAGGACGCCGCGGGCGACCGCGTGCGCGACCTGCTGCTGGCCGCCGGCGTCGACGTATCCGGCCTCGTGCACTCGCCGCGCCTGCGCACCACCACGAAGACGCGCATCGTGGGCGACGACCAGGTGATCGTGCGGGTCGACGACGTGCACCGCGGATCCATCCACCGCGACGACGCGCGCGCCCTTGCCCGCGCCGCGCTCGAGGCGACCGCGGGCGTCGACGCCGAGATCGTGTCCGACTACGGCACCGGCACGCTGCACGGCGTGGTGCTCGAGTCCCTCGCCGCGCGTGCGAGCCGCCCCGGCCTGACGGTGGTGGATGCGCACGACCCGGCCATCTGGGCGCCGCTCCGCCCGGACCTCATCACGCCGAACGCGGGCGAGACCGGGCGCCTCGTCGACCGGCCGCTCACCCGCGACGAGGACCGCGCCGCCGCGGTCGCCTCGCTCGGCGATCGGATCCTGGCCGCGGCCGGATCCGCGACCGCCGTCGTCACCCTCGACCGCGACGGCACCGTCGTGCTCGGCGAGGGCGAGCCGTACCGCACGCGCGCGCACCCGGTGCCCGAGAAGCAGGCGTCGGGCGCGGGCGACACCTTCGTCGCCGCCCTCACGCTCGCGCGCGCGGTCGGCCTCCCGCTCGCGGTGAGCGCCGACTTCGCGCAGGCCGCGGCCGACGTGGTCGTGCGCCTCCCCGGCACGTCCGTGTGCTCCGCCGCGACCCTCGCCGACCATCTCGGCGAGACGCGCTCCCGCACGGTGTCGCAGTCCGAGCTCGTGGACCTCGTGGCGGGAGAGCGCGCCGCCGGCCGCCGGATCGTCTTCACGAACGGCTGCTTCGACGTGCTGCACCGCGGCCACACCACCTACCTCCGCCAGGCCAAGCGGCTCGGCGACGTGCTCGTGGTGGCGCTCAACAGCGACGACTCGGTGCGGCGGCTCAAGGGATCCGACCGGCCGGTGAACACCGCCGAGGACCGCGCGGGCGTGCTCGCCGAGCTGTCGTGCGTCGACGTGATCACCGTCTTCGACACCGACACCCCCATCCCGCTGCTCGAGGCGGTGCGGCCCGACGTCTACGCGAAGGGCGGCGACTACACGCCGGAGATGCTCGACGAGACCGCGGTCGTGCGCGCGTACGGCGGCGAGGTGTCGATCCTCGGGTACGTGCCGTCGCAGTCGACGAGCTCGATGGTCGACCGGATCCGCGCGTCGGCGCCCGACCCCGGCTTCACGCGGCCGGCGGGGACGGCGACGTCGGCGCCCGCGCAGCCCGCCGCGCCGGCGGATCCTGACGGCTCCCCGTAGATCGCGACCGTCCCCCTGCCCACTGCTCGACCTCGGGAGTCGACTCGACACGCGGGCGACGCAGCCCGCACCCGACGAGAGGACACCCCATGGCCATCAACCCCATCGAGCTCCAGAAGCACCTCAGCGGCCTCGACTACCCGGCGTCGAAGGATGCGATCGTGAAGAAGGCGGAGGAGTCGGGCGCCGACTCCGACACGCTCGACGCGCTCCGGAAGATCGAGGACAAGGAGTACGACGCGCCCACCGCGATCAACTCCGCGGTCTCCGACGCGAGCTGATCCGGCTCCTCACGGCACGCGCGCGGCCCCGGTCCTCCTCGCGAGGACCGGGGCCGTCCGCCGTTCCGGGCACGCGGAGCCCGGCGCGGCACGCAGCGCTACGCCGTGAGCGCGTGATCCCTCGGCAGCTCCGCGGCGATCGTCGCGAGCGCGTCCTCGACGGAGGCGAACCAATCGCAGAGGCCGGGCACGGGCCGCATCCGCATGAGCTCCACCCGGTGGTCGTGCTGCTGCACGTAGGCGAGGAGGCGGCTCGCGTCGGACTCGGGGATGCGCGCGTCGCACACCCGCCAGTCCGTGCTGCTGAGCGTGACGACCTCGAGGCGTCCGTCGTGGTGCTGCATGGTCCCCCTCGTTCTCCGCACGGGGAAACGCCCCGTCTGCCCGACGGTAGGCGCCAGGATCGATGGCCACGAGGGCCGCGACGTGAACCGTCAGTTGCCGGGATGCGGCGACTCCGGGGAGGACGCGCGGGATCCGGAGATCAGGGCCGGTACTGCTGCGGCTTGTCGAACCCCATCGGGTCGCCGTTCGACGGGTTCTGGCCGCTGCCGCCGATGCGGACCTTCCCGAGCACGTAGAGGATCCGCGTGAGGACGCGGCCGAGGAAGCGGAGGGCCGTCATCTCCCGACCGTACCGGCGCCGGTCGGCGGGGCGGAAGGCGCCGGGCAGGATGGGGGCATGGACCACATCGACCCGCGCCGCCTCGCCGCGGTGCTCGCCGACGCCGAGATGCGGGCCGCGTACGCGCGCGTCGTGCTCGGATCCGGCCTCGACGACGCCCTCGCCCACCTCTCCCCCGCCCGCGCGCGGAAGGCCCGAGCGGCGCTCACCGGATCCGGCCTCGTCGCGATCGCCGCCGACGGCACCGCGGCCGCGCCCGACGCCGTCTTCCGCGCGATCCTCGCCCAGCAGCCCGCGACGCCGCCCGCCCAGGGCGTCGAGCGCTTCCTCCGCGACGGCCGCATCGCCCAGTGGCCCGCGAGCCCCGCCGACCTCGACGACCTGCTGCGGCACGTCGTCGCCCAGGTGCTCGAGCCCGACGAAGTGCTCGACGAGAAGGCCCTCACGGACCGCCTCCTCCGCCTCACCGACGACCACGCGCTCCTCCGCCGCCACCTCGTGGACGCGGGACTCGTGCTCCGGACGCGCTCGGGATCCGAGTACGCGCGGGCGACGGACCGACTGGACCCGCCGGCCTAGCGCCCGCGGTCCACGCGCGCGGGTCCCGTGCGCCCTGCCGTCGTCCGACCTGCGCGCGCGATCCCCGGCAGCGGCCTCGCGCGCGGCGCCTCCGCCTCCGCGGGCCGCGTCGGAACCAGCGGTCCACCCCGCGTCGCCCGCGACATGTCGGTCTCCAGGACCGGCGGCGCCTTCACCTCGGCCTGCTCCGCCGTCGTCCGATACACGCGGTACCGCGACACCGCAGGCGACTCCTCCGCCACCATCCGCGCGTTCGCCTCCGGCCGCGACCGTCCGCCCGGATCCCCGTACACCCACGCCCCGAACTCGCTCGGCACCCACCGGCCCCCGAGCCCCTCGCCCTTCTCCGCGCGCTCGTTGCCCTCCCGCCACCGCTGCCGGATCCGCTCCTCCGACACCTCCCGCGGCACCTCCACATCCACGACCTGCACGTCATACCCCGCCCGCTCCAGCTCGCCCATGATCTGGCGCGCCTTCGTGTCCGAGCTCAGGACCGTGTCGATCACGATGTTCTTCCTCGCTGCGATCGCATCCTGCCGCAGCGCGTCCGCGAGATCCGAGGACTCCGCATGGACCAAGGACGACAGCTCCATCGGATGGAAGCGCTCGCCCGCCGCCTCGCGCTCCCGCACGGCGGCGGGCTTCATCCACGACTCATAGCTGCCATCCGCTATCGCCTCCCTCAGCAACCGCGCCTTGAACTCGTCCGCGTCGACGACCAGGAAGTCCTTGGACACATCACCCAGCGCCCGCTCCCGCGTCGACGTCTTCCCTGCACCCGGAGGCCCCGCCAGCACGACCGCACGACGCTCAGCGCCCAGCTCCGGGACCTCCTTGACCGCATCACTCAGCAGACGGTCGTGGAGGAGCTTGCGCGCTTCGGTGCGCTCGCCGTCCACGTACCAGGCGGGGTTGCTCTTCGTGGCGGTCTCGGCGTCCAACCCCAGAGGGCCACCGGCAACGGAGAGCTGACGCAGACCCTCGAGGTGGTCGGACGACACGCCTTCAGACACGACGCTGATGACGCCGGTCGAACACCTCGCGATAGACGTCCATGTCGATCAGCCCGTTCCGACTCGCTCTCTCGACCTCCGCCCACGTCCCCGGCGGGTTGACCACGAGGTTGTCGTATCCATCCGGCTCGTCCATGGGCACGTACGGGAACCGCACCAGCTCATCCACGAGCCGATCGCGATCCAGCATCCCCACCGAATACCGCTCGCAGATCTCATACGGCGTCGCCCCCGAGAACCCCGCGACCAGCACCGGCACCTCCCGGGCCGCAGCGATGCGATCCAGATCAGCAGGCTGGGACACCGCCAGATCCTGGACCAGCTTCGCCGCGTCGTACCCGGAATCCAGGAGCCGACGCACCTCCCGCAGGTAATCCAGCTCCACCAGCCGCAGCACGCGCAACGCACGCTCCGCCGGGCGCACCTCCACCGGCGCATCGAACAGACCCATCACGACCTCCTTGACCACATCACCGAAAAAGCGCCTCTGGGGAACCGGGGCCGCGAACGGCCCCCGCGCACGGCCGAGCGGCCGAGCGGACCCGACTGCGGGAAGCAGCCAGGCTAGGGCAGGCGGCGACCCGCCTGCCGCCCCCGCGCACCGCGCCCGTCAGCTCGCCGCGCGATCGCCCTTCGGCACGAAGTCCACCCGCTGGTTGCTCGTCTCCTCGAGCAGCCGGCGGATCGCCGCCTTCTCGATCAGCCAGCGGCCTCCGGGGCGCATGGCCGGGATCACGCCGTCGCGCAGCCAGCCGAGGATCGCCGGCCGGCTCTTCTGGAACAGCTCCATCAGGTCGCGGTGCGTGAGGTGGTCGGGGTAGGCGTCGAGCGGATGCGGGTACGGCTCGTGCGGCGGCACCGGCACGGTCGAGGTCGACTCGAGCCACTCGCGCACCTCGGAGCGGAACGCGATCCAGGAGTGCGAGATGCGGTAGCCGGGGATGATGCCCTTCGCGAACCAGAGGCTCACGGTCGTCTGCCCGATCTGCAGGATCCGCTGCAGATCCGCCGAACGCAGGGTCGCCGGCAGGGCGTCCCAGGTGTCGTCGTCTGCCATGGGCGGATGCTGCTCCGGTCGGATCTGGCGCGGGATGCTCGAATTTACCCGCCTGAGCAATTATGGCCGGAGGACCCCCGTGCATCGCAACCCCGCCCGTCTCACGCGGACGCATGCCGGCACTCCCCGCCGCAGAGCGTCACGCCGAACGCGGCGAAGAACCTCTCGGGATCCACGTAGCCGCTCACCGGCGCCCCCTGCGTCTGCGACTGCGGCAGGCCGCTGACGCGCGGGTCGGTGGATCCGGCGACGTCGATGCGGATGTCGAGGTGGCACCCCGTCGACGGGCCGTTCGACCCGACCTTGCCGATCTCCTGGCCGGGGGTCACGGTGTCCCCGACGTGGACCTCCATGTCCGGCTCGTACATGTGCAGGTAGCTGATCGTGTAGCCCGCGGCCGACCGGATCGACACCGTGTAGCCGCCCGCGGTGGTCACGCTGCCGGCCTGCGCGGCGAGCACGGGCGAGCCGCACGAGTAGCCGCTCCGCCCGGAGGACGTCCCCGTCTCCCGCGTCTGGTAGTCGTTCGCCGGGTGCCAGGACGAGGCGCCCGCGGTCGGGCTCACGCGCGGGCCGTAGCCGGAGGTCTGGTCGAAGGGGGCCTTCAGCGGGAGCACGGTGCCGCCTGCCGAGCAGCCGCCGACGGGCGCGGGCGTGGCGGAGGGATCCGGCGTGCCGGTCGCGGCGGGGGTCGCGGCCGGCGCGGCGGCGGATGCGCCTGACAGCTGGGCGACCACGTCCTCGGCCGGCTGCTGGAACTGCCGGTAGTGGTACGGATCCTTGTTGATCTGCACCTCGTGGATGGCGAGCGTCGGCTCGAGCGTCTCCCACCCCTCCACGGTCCGCAGCCGGGTGAGGAACAGCTTCGCGCTCGACGTCGGATCCATGCGCTCCTGCACCGTGCCCCACGACGACTGCTGCTGGAAGAGCCCGATCGAGTCGGCGATGGAGCCGTCGGGGTTCACCGCGTTGTCCCCGTAGTCGATGGCGCGGAGCGACGACTCGCCCATCGCGGCCATGACCCCGAGCACCTGCGCCTGCCGGGACAGGCCGAGGCCGGCGGCGGCGTCCATGATCGCGGCGGCGTTGTCGAGCTGGTCCCCCGAGTAGCCGTCCACGGGCGTGCGCGGCCCGGTCGACGAGGACGCCGCGCCCTGCGTCGTGCACGCCGACGCGTCGTCGCCGCCGAAGCCGAAGAGCACCAGGAAGACGATCATCCCCATCAGCGCCGCGGGCGTGCCGATGAGGATCAGTACCCCCTTCCCGGCGCCGTTCACTTGTCGCGGACGGCCTGGATCTCGTCCGCCGACCACGGAGCCGTGGTCGACGAGCGGATGAGGGCCACGTCGTAGTCGCCGTCGTCCGTGGGCACGCGCACGATGAGCGCGTACGCGGTGGGCGCGGGCATCACCGTGCCGGTGCCCGTGACCGCGTGTGCCGTGAGCTTCGAGGGGATCGTGGGCACGAACGCCACCGCCCCCTGCTGCGACAGGAGCGGCGTCATCTGCCGCTCCCACTCGGCCTCGGCGATCCCGGGCTGCGCGTAGGTGCGCATGACCTCGTCTGCCGCGGCGAGCGCCGCCGCCTGCGAGGCGGCGTCCGCCACCGGCTCGGGCTGGGCGGCGCCGTCGTCGTCCGTCGCGCCCGGGGAGGAGGTGCCGGCGTCGTTCGCGCCCGGCATCGAGTCGGCCGGGGACGCCGCGGGCGTCGTGCCCGGATCCCCCGGCGCGTCGCCGTGCACCGTGACGCTCGCGCAGCCGGCCGCCGAGAGCGCGAGGGCGGCGGCGAGCGCAACGGCACCCGCGGCGCGCGCGACGCGGATGCCCACGGCGGCGGCGCGCATCAGAGGCCGCGCGCCACGGCGGCGCCCGCGGAGAGCCAGGCCCGCTGCGTCTGCGCGCGGAGGGCCCCGTAGTTGAGGACGTCCGCGCCGAGGGCGGGGTCGTACGGGATGGTCACGACGTCGCGGGCGAGGGATCCGAAGCCCGTGGCGATCTTGTCGACCTCCGCCTCGCGCAGGTCGTGCTTGTGCGCGCTGACCACCACGACCGCGCGCTCGGCGAGCTCCGCGAAGTGGCCGCCGCGCTCGGCGAGCCCCTCGATCAGCAGGGCCGCCGACTCCGCCGCCTTGGCCTCGCCGATGGTCGGCACCACGATCTGGTCGGCGCGCTCGATGGCGCGCAGCCACATCGGGTCGGTCTCGTCGTTGCCCGAGTCGATGAGCACCAGCCGGTAGAACTTCGCGGCGACCGCGTGGATGAGATCCACCGTGGTGTCGTCGAAGCGCTGCTGCGTGGCGAGCACCTCGGGCTTCGAGCGGAGCACGTCGTAGCGGTCGCGGGTCTGGTGGTGGACGAAGTGGGCGAGGTCGGCGGACTGCGCGCCGGTGCCGAGGAGCCGGTCGACCTGCGGCAGGAGGTCGAGGATGCTCGCGTCGTGCGGGCCCTGCTCGGTGCTCCAGCCGAGGGTGCCGCGCGTCTGGTTGTTGTCCCAGGCGAGCACGCCCGCGCCGCCGTGCCGCGCGAAGACGGACGACAGGCAGATGGTGGTCATGGTCTTGCCGACCCCGCCCTTGCCGTTGACGACCGCGACCGTGCGGGGCCCTGGCCAGTGCTGGCTGACGAGGCGGGTCCACTCGCGCTCGCGGCGCTCGGCCTCGGACGGCGACATGCGGATCCCGACGCGGGTCAGCGCGCCACGCATGCCCTGCGACGCCGGCTCCTCCACCTCCTCGCGCGTGAGGAAGGACTGACGGGCGGCGCGGCGGGTGAGCGGCGGATCCGCGGGTGCGAAGGGATGCGCGCTCGCGGCCTGCGCGGTCGCAGCCGGCGCGGTCGCAGCCGATGCGGATGAAGCCGACGCGGACGCAGGCCCGCCCGCGGTCATCGGGGCCGCGGCCGAGACAGGAGCAGGGACAGCCGGCGCGGGGTCGACGGCAGCGGGTGCCGCGATCGCGTCCGCCCGGTCGAGCTCGCTCAGCGCCTCGATGAGCCCGTCGGGAGCCACGGCGAGCGCCTGGGATCCGAAGCGGTCGCGCGTGGTGAGGCGCACCGCCCGCTGCATCTGCAGCGCCGTGCCGCGCACGCTCATCAGGATGCCGCGGCGGATCTCGTCCTCCGCCGCCTCCGCGAACGGCGTCGCGACGCCGTTGACGGTGAGGACCCCGGTGGCCCGGCCGTCGGCCGTGGGCGTGATGGTGGCGTCGATGCGGGGGAAGGCGGGCACGGTCGGGGCGTCGGTCATCTGCGGCTCTCGGTGAAGGGGGCGTCGTGCGGATCGTTCGGGACGAGACGCCGGGCGTCCCGTGTGGAGAGCCGGCCCGCGCGAGCGGTCGTGCCCGCCAGGATCGACGACGGCGAGACAGTCTCTTGGAAAATGCGAGCAGGATCAAGCACTTGCGCCTGCGCAAGCACTTTGACAGCATCACCGTGCAGCGTCCTGTCGACATCCCCCGCCCGGTGGATCACGCGTGAGGCGAGCACGAGACCCTTCGGGTGGGATGGGCAGGGCATGAGCGACAGCGGCAATCCATGGGTGGTCGGCGCGCCCGCGGTCGTCGACGCACCCGCATCCGACACCCCTCCCCTCACCCGCCGCGAGCGCCTCCGCGGACCCCGCGCACCCCAGCCGGCCACCGTCGCCGCGCCCGCAGCGGCCGACCGCCTGCCCGTCCGCCGCGCGGACGGGACCGCCGAGCTCTGGTGGGTCGGCGCCCACGGCGGTGCTGGCGAGACGACACTCGCGCGCCTCGCTCCCGGATCCCGCGCCGCCGGCCGCGCCTGGCCCGCGCCTGTCGCCGGATCGCCCACCTCGCGCGTGGTCGTGGTCGCCCGCACCGACCACTCCGGCCTCCTCGCGGCGCAGCGCGTCGCCCGCGAGTGGGCCTCGGGCCAGGTCGCCGGCCTCGTCGACCTCGTCGGCCTCGTGCTCGTCGCGGATGCGCCGGGCCGCCGCCCCAAGGAGCTCCGCCAGCTCGAGCAGCTCGTCGCCGGCGGCTACCCGCGCGCGTGGACGCTGCCGTGGATCGACGCGTGGCGCCTCGGCCCCGCGGATCCCGCCGACATGGGCCGCGAGCACCAGCGGCTCCTCGCCGACCTGCAGCTCACCGCTTCCCCCCGCTGATCCCCCCCCCTTCCACGAGAGGTCCCCCGCATGTCCCCCACGCTCCTCGCGCTCGACGCCGTCCACCAGGCGTCGGCGCACATCCACCACGCCATGGACACCGTCGCCATCGACGTGCCCGACGGCCAGGCCTCGGCCCCCGACGACTGGACCGAGAAGTTCGGCCGCATCATCGGCATCGCCAAGTGGGTGCTCCTGCCCCTCGCGGTGCTCTCCCTCATCGCCACCGGCGCGATGCTCTTCCGCAACAACCGGCACGAGGGCGGCGAGATCCAGGAGCGCCTCATCAAGATCGGCTTCGGCCTCTTCCTCGGGCTGGGCGCCGCGTCGCTCGTGAGCTTCGTGATCGCGTAGCGCGACCTCCCGCTTCCCCGCCGCCCGCTCCCCGAGAGGATCCCGTTGAGCACCCCCGCCACGCCCGCCCGCACGCGCACGCTCCTGATCGCGATCGCCGCGCTCCTCGCGCTGATCCTGGTGGGCGGCGGCATCGCGGTGGCGACGGGCGCGTTCTCGGGCGGCGGGGCGCCGGTCGCGGCGCCGACGGGCGACGCGGCCGCTGCAACAGAGGCAGGCACCTCGACGAGCGCACCCGCGCTCCCGGACGGCACCGCCTCCGTGTGCGGCCTCCCGGGATACGAGGAGACGAGCTCGCTCGCCACCGCTCCGCAGGCGCATTGGGTGATCATCGGCAACACCGCGGTCCCCCAGGACGCCACCACGACGGGGCCCGGGAAGGTCGAGGACGACGGCAGGTTCACCACCTGCTTCGCGCACACGGCGGCCGGCGCCCTCTTCGCGAGCATCAACTTCCTCGCCGTCGGCACCGACTCGCGCAACTTCCCTCGCCTCTACGAACTCCTGGCGGAAGGAGATGCCCGGGACGTGGCGCAGTCGGTCGGCTCGACCAGGGAGGCGCAGGACTCGTCGGGCGACTCCGGCGCGCAGGTCTCCGGGTTCAAGGTCGACCGGTACTCCGCAGATGAAGCCACTGTCGATCTTGCGCTCTCCTACTCAGGCAACCAGCCGCAGCTGATCAGCATGCCGGTCGTCCTCCGCTGGGAGCACGGCGACTGGAAGATCGTGTTCGGCAAGGACGGTCCGCCCATCAAGCCGTCCTCGCTCACGAGCCTCGGGGGCTACATCCCGTTCGCGGGGGTGTGACGCCGTGGCCGACCACATCAGCGAGATGCCCCTCACCACGAAAGTCCAGCAGCCCCTTCCCGCCCTCCCGAGAGGATCCTCATGAGCACCCCCGCCACGCCCTTCCACAAGCGCCCGCTCTGGATCGCCATCGCGGCCTTCCTCGCCCTCGTCCTCGTGGCCGGTGGCATCGCGGCGGCGACGGGCGCGTTCTCGGGCGGCGGGACTCCCGCCGCGGCGCCGAGGAGCGATACGACCGCTGCCGCGGAGCCGGAGACGCCCGCGTCGCCGAGTGCGTCCGCGCTGCCGGAGGGCGCCGCTTCCGTGTGCGGCCTCCCGGGGTACGAGGAGACGAGTTCGCTCGACACCGCTCCCGCGACGACGTGGAAGCTCGTCGGCACGGTCGCTGTGCCGGACGACCCTCAGGGCGCGGGCCCGGGCCGGACCGACTCGGGCGGGCTGCGCACGTGCTACGCGCATACCGCAAAGGGCGCCCTGTACGCGGTCGTCAACTACATGGGGCAGTCGACCGACGGACGACTGAGGACGCGCATCGCCGACCTTGCCGCCCAAGGTCCTGGCAAAGCGGCAGCAGCCAAGTCGCTCGCTTCCCCCAGCTCGTCCTCGGACGGACGTCTCCAGGTCGCCGGCTTCAAGATCTCGGCGTATTCGGGCTCCGAGGCGACCGTCGACGTGGCCACCGCGATCACGAGCAAGGGCGGCGCCCTCGTCAGCTTCCCGATCGTCATGCGGTGGGAGGACGGCGACTGGAAGATCGAGCTCGCCGACGACGGCACGCTCCCGCTCGACCCCTCGCAGATCCAGAGCCTGGGCGGCTACATCCCGTGGGCCGGGGCCTGACATGTCCTGCGGGTTCGGCGATCTGGTGGGCTGCGGGACCGATGCGATCGCATCGGCCATCGAGCAAGGCGCGAAGAACACGCTCGAACAGCTGATGGACGCCGCGCTCGAGACCTTCGGCAAGGTCGTCGCATCCCTCGGCACCATGTGGGTCTACATACCGGGGCCGCAGTTCACGAAGGGCGAGGGCTCGACCGTCGGCTACGAGCCGAACTCGACCGTCACGGGCGACTTCGACACGCTGCTCGGGTACGTCGCGTGGATCGGGCTCGTCGTGGCCGTCCTCTCGATCATCGGGTTCGCGATCCTCTACATGCGCGCCCGATCCTCGGAGACGGGCATGGACGCCCTCGGGCGGCTCGGGCTGGTGCTCGGCGGCGTCTTCCTCATCACCAGCGCGTCATCCCTGGTCGCCTGGGTCATTCCGAAGACGGCTCCGGACGGATCCACCACAGCCGTGGGTTTCTTGCAGAACTCGACGTGGTTCGTCGTCCTCGCGATGGCGGTCGGGTCGGTGATCCTCGCGGGGATCCGGCTGGCGTGGACGCAGCGGGCGGAGCCGGTCCGCGAGCTGCTCCGGTCCCTGGTCACCCTCGTGATGGTCTCCACCATCGGGCTCACGGTGATCCAGCTGGCCGTCCGGCTCGGTGACGCCTTCGCGGTCGGCGTGCTGAACGCGGCGACCAAGTGCGATGTGGCGGACGTCGGCGGCAACTGCTTCGGCAGCAACATCGCGCTCATGATGCAGCTCACCGCGCAGTCGCCCTTGGGGACGATCGGCGTCCTGATCCTCGCCCTCATCGCGATCCTCATCTCGTACGTGCAGATCGCCATGATGATCGTCCGGTCGGCGATGCTCGTCCTCCTCGCCGGGATCCTGCCGCTCACCGCGAGCTTCACGAACACGCCGACGGGGAACCAGTGGTTCCGCAAGTCGCTCGGATGGCTGACCGCGTTCATCCTCTACAAGCCGGCAGCCGCCCTCGTCTACGCCGCCGCGTTCCGCCTCATCGGCACCGACCTGTTCGCGAAGGACGGGCAGGGCATTTGGGCCGTGCTCACCGGGGTCGCGCTCATGCTCATCGCGCTGATCGCGCTGCCCGCGCTCATGCGGTTCATCGCGCCGATGGTCGCGCCAGCGGGCGGGGTGTCGGGCGCTGCGGTGGCCGGCGCGGTGATGGGCGGGGCCGGCGAGGCGGCGTCCGGGGCGATCAAGCAGGCCGGATCCATGGCGACCAGGTCGAACGGCGGCGGTGGCGGCGGCGGCGGCGGCGGATCCGCTTCCGGTCCCTCCGGAGCAGCCAACGCCAGCGCCGGCGCACGCAGCGGCACCGCCGCCAAGGGCGCAGCTGCCGGAGCGAAGGCCGGCGCCGGCGCGAGCGGCGCGGCAGCGGGCGGCGCCGCAGGCGGTGCGGCCGCCGCGGGAGCCGCGGTCGCGGGCCCCGTCGGGCTCGCCGCGCTCGGCGTCGCGAAGCTCGCCGAGGGCGCCAAGAAGGCCGCGCACGCCACCAGGGGCGCCGTCGAGGACGCCGCGGGAGAGGGCCCCTCGGGGGCCAGGTAGGGACACGGATCCATGAGCGCCATCGAGGGCCGCGCCACAGCGCGCACGTACGGCAACTGGCGGAAGCCGCGCACCCGCGGCGTCGGCGGGCTCGGCATGTTCCCGACGATGTTCGGGTTCGCCGGGGCCGTGATGGTCATCATCGTCGCCACCAACAAGGGACTCGTCGCCGGGGTGATCACGGCGGCGGTGTTCGCCGGCGTGCTCGCCGCGGTCGCGGTCAAGGACAAGCACGGGGAGTCGGGGATGATCCGGATCATGAACCGCGCGGGCTGGCTGTTCGCCCGCAACCGCGGCGCGCACCTCTACCGCTCGGGGCCGCTGGGCTTCGCGGAGTGGGGCACGGCGCAGCTGCCCGGCCTCGCCGCGGGATCCCGCCTCACCGAGTGGAAGGACTCCTACGGCCGGCCGTTCGCGCTGATCGAGGTGCCGTCGACCAACGACTTCACGGTCGTGCTGGGGGCGGAGCCCGACGGATCCGCGCTGGTGGATCAGGAGCAGGTCGACATCTGGGTGGCCGAGTGGGGCTCCTGGCTCGAGGCGCTCGCCGACGAGCCCGGCCTCGTGGCCGCATCCGTCACGCTCGAGACCGCGCCGGACACCGGCACGCGGCTCGCGTCCGAGGTGCTCGGGCGCATCGACGACCGCGGGTCCGCGTTCTCCAAGAGCGTGCTGCGCAAGATCGTGGCCACCTACCCGGCGGGCGCCGCGACCATCAAGGCGTACGTCGCCATCACCTTCGCGGGCGCCGCGCGCACCGGTGCGGCACGACGCAGCCCCGAGGAGATGGGCCGCGAGCTCGCCTACCGGCTGCCCGGCCTCACCTCGGGCCTGTCCTCCACCGGCGCGGGAGCCGCCCGGCCGCTCACGGCGCAGGACCTGTGCGAGGTGGTGCGGATCGCCTACGACCCGGCCGCCGCGATCCTCATCGACCAGGCGAACTCCGCCGGGCAGGCCACCGAGCTGTACTGGCCGGAGGTCGGGCCGACCGCGCACCAGGCCGCATGGGACTCCTACCGGCACGACTCGGCGCTCTCGGTGTCCTGGATGATGTCGCAGGCCCCGCGCGGCAACGTGGGCGAGTCGATCCTGTCGCGCCTGCTCGCGCCGCACCGGCACATCGCCCGCAAGCGCGTGACGATGCTCTACCGGCCCATCGACCCGGCGCGCGCCGCCGCCATCGTCGAGGCCGACAAACGCGACGCCGAGTTCCTCGTCGGGTCCACCAAGAACCCCACCGGCCGGTCGCGCAAGGACGTCATCGCGGCGTTCGCGAACGAGTCGGAGGAGTCGGGCGGAGCGGGACTCGTGAACTTCGGGATGGTCGTGACCGCGACCGTGCAGGATCCCGCGACCATCGAGGACGCGCGCGCCGCCGTCGACAGCCTCTCCGCGCAGGCCCGCATCCGCCTCCGCGTGGTGCACGGCTCGCAGGACTCCGCGTTCGCCGCCGGCCTGCCGCTCGGCCTGGTGCTGCCGCGGCACCTCGCCATCCCGCACGACATCCGGGACCAGCTGTGATCCGCCGCCCGCGCGCCGCCTGCCGGGTCGTGTCCGCCCCTGCCGCCCGCCACGAGAGGAGCGCCCGTGCCCGCGCTTGACCAGGGATCCCGCAAGGTCGCCACCCGCCGCACCCGGAAGGCAGCCGCCTCGGCGGCCCGCACGGCGTCCGAGGCCGAGGCCCGTCCCGAGGTGCCGCGGCCGACCCGGGAGGAGCGTCGCGCCCTCCGCACCGCCGCCCGGTCCCACCGTCGCCCGTCGCCGCGCGGCTGGCTCGGCCGCGCCCGCGGCGAGACGGTGCTCGTGCAGCCCGCCCCGGAGTGGCGCGGCACCACCGTTCAGGTGTGCGGCCTGTGGCCGTACGCGGTCGGATCCAGCAGCCCCATCAGCGGCGTGCCCCTCGGCCTGCACCTCGACACGGGCGCCACCGTCTGCGCCGACCCGATCTCCTGGTTCCAGTCCGGGATCATCTCCAACCCGTCGATCTTCGCCCTCGGCCTCCCCGGCCTCGGCAAGTCCACCCTCATCCGCCGCATGTGCGTGGGCGGAGACGGCATGGGCTACCTGCCGCTCGTGCTCGGCGACCTCAAGCCCGACTACGTCGACATGGTGCACGCGCTCGACGGCCAGGTCATCACGCTCGGGCGCGGTCGCGGGCACCTCAACGTGCTGGATCCGGGCGGCGCGATCGAGGCGGCCGAGCAGCTGCGGGCCGCGGGCTTCGAGCAGGAGCGCCAGCGCCTCATCGCCGACGCGCACGGCCGGCGCAACACGATGGTCTCGTCGCTGCTCACCATCCTCCGCAAGCAGGCGCCCGACGACGTGGAGGAGTCGATCATCGACGCGGCCCTGCGCGTGCTCGACGACGAGTTCCCGGGCATCCCCGTGCTCGCCGACCTGCTGCGCGTGATCCAGGACGCCCACCCCGCCGTGCGCGACGTGGCGGTGGACCGGGGCGACCTCGGGCGCTACCAGGAGATCACGCGCGGGCTCGAGGCCAGCCTCATCAGCCTCACGCGCGGCGGCCGGCTCGGCGAGATCTTCGCGCAGCAGACCGACGTGGCGATGCGGCACGACCGGCCGGTGGTCTACGACGTGTCGTCCATCGACGAGTCGGACACCGACCTGCAGGCCGCCGTGCTCCTCGCCTGCTGGTCGCAGGGCTTCGGCACGGTGAACGTCGCGACCGCGCTCGCCGACGCGGGCCTCCAGCCCCGGCGGCACTACCTGATCGTGATGGACGAGCTGTGGCGCGCGCTCCGCGTGGGCAAGGGCATCGTCGACCGCATCGACTCGCTCACGCGCCTCAACCGGCAGCGCGGTGTGGGGCTCGCGATGATCACGCACACCATGTCCGACCTGCTCGCGCTCGCCGACGAGCAGGACCGGATGAAGGCGCGCGGCTTCGTCGAGCGCGCCGGCATGGTCGTCGCGGGCGGGCTGCCGCGCGCGGAGATGTCGATGCTCACGCAGGCGGTGGCGCTGTCGCGGTCGGAGCAGGACCTCGTCATGTCGTGGCAGAACCCGCCCGGCTGGTCGCCCGACCAGGAGCCGCCGGGACGCGGGCGGTTCCTCATCAAGGTCGGCGGGCACCCGGGGATCCCCGTGCACGTGGAGCTCACCGAGGAGGAGCGGCACATCAACGACACCAACAAGGCGTGGCACGCGACCGAGTCGTTCCCCGAGCCCGACGAGGCGACCGGGCGGCCGACGGAGCCGGCCGTGGCCGGGGCCGTCGACGGGTTCGACGCCGAGCGCGAGACCGTCGAGGCCGGCGCCGCATGAGCTCCGACCGCACCAACCGCCGCGCCGAGCCGGGGCGCGCGAACCCGGGCACGATCATCGCGACGTGGGCGATCGGCATCGCCGCCGGCCTGCTCGCGTCCGCGTGGGCCGGGCTCGCCGCGGCGCACGCGCTCACGGGCGAGGGGGCGGCACTGCCCGCGGATCCGCTCGCCGCCGCCATCGCGCTGAAGAAGGGCGAGGTCGCGTGGACCCCGCTCGCGGTCGTGCTCGCCGTGGTGGTCGCCGCGCTCCTCACGGCGCTCGCGGTCGCCGTCGCGCGTGCCGTCCGCCGCCTCGGCCGCGGCCGCACGCGCGTCGACCGCAGCGCCCGCTACCTCGCCTCCGCGTCCGACCTCGAGGAGCTGCGCGAGCGGGCGTCCCTCGCGAAGGCCGCGCGCCTCGGCGTGCCGGGTCGGCCCGGGCTGCGGCTCGGCCGCGACCTCCGCTCCGGCGGCATGGTCTACGCGTCGTGGGAGGACGTGGTCGTCGGCATCGCCGGGCCCCGCGTCGGCAAGACCACCTCGCTCGTGGTGCCGGCGATCCTCGCGGCGCCCGGCGCGCTCATCACCACGTCGAACAAGCCCGACGTCGTGCACGCCACCCGCGACCTGCGCGCCGGCGTCGGCACCGCGTGGGTCTTCGACCCGCAGCAGGTCGTGGACGAGGAGCCGACCTGGTGGTGGGATCCGCTCTCCTCCGTCACCGACGACACCTCCGCCGCGAAGCTCGCCGGGCACTTCGCCGCCGGATCCCGCGAGCCCGACGACCGCGGCGACGCCTTCTTCGACGCCGCCGGCAAGGACCTGCTCACCGGTCTCCTCCTCGCTGCCGCGCTCGACCGCCGGCCCATCACGGACGTGCTCGGCTGGCTCACGGATCCGGACGAGCGCGAGATGGTGGCCGTGCTCCGCCGCGGCGGCTACCCGCTCATCGCGGACGACGTCGAGAGCGCCTCGCGCACCTCGCCCCGCCAGCGCGACGGCGTGTACGCGACGGCCCGCAAGATGGCGTCGTGCGTGCGCAGCAGCCGCATCAACAGGTGGATCACCCCAGCCGGCGGCGACGCGGCCGCGGATCCCCGCCCCCGGCTCGACCCCGACGCCTTCGTCCGCTCCACCGACACCCTCTACTCCCTCTCCGTGGAGGGCGAGGGCACGGCCGCCCCGCTCGTCACGGCGCTCACGGTCGCCATCGTCGAGGCCGCCGAGCGCCTCGCCCGCACGCAGCCGGGCGGCCGCCTGGCGACGCCGCTCGTGTGCGTGCTCGACGAGGCCGCGAACGTGTGCCGCTGGAAGGAGCTGCCCGACCTGTACTCGCACCTCGGCTCGCGCGGGATCCCGGTCATGTCGATCTTCCAGTCGTACGCGCAGGGCGTGGACGTGTTCGGCCGCGAGGGCATGCGCAAGCTGTTCAGCGCCGCGAACGAGGTCGTGTACCTCGGCGGCGTGAAGGAGGCCGAGTGGCTGCGGGAGCTGTCCGAGCTCATCGGCGACTACGACCACGAGACGGTCTCCAGCTCGACGACGCGCGGGGTGCGGTCGACGAGCGTGCAGAACGACCGGCGCCGGATCCTCGACACCGCGGAGCTCGCCGAGCTGCCCCGCGGCCGTGCCGTGCTGCTCGCGTCCGGGGTGCGCGCCTCGATGATCGCGACCGTGCCGTGGATGGACGGACCCGAGGCCGCCGTCATCCGCGCCTCGCTCGCGGCGGCCGACGCGCGTGCGACATCCGGCTCGGCGACGGCACCGACGCCGGGGGCCGCGTCGTGACGGACGCCTTCGGCTGGGGCGACGCGCCCGCAGCGTCCGCATCCGCGGATCCGGTCTTCGCCGACGTCGACGGGTTCGTGCGCGACTTCCTCGCGCCCACCTACCGCCGCGAGGTGAGCCCGCGCGGCGATGGCCGGTGGGATCCGGAGTGGTGGCGCCACCCCGAGGCCGTCGCGCGACTCGAGGCGCTGTGGCTCGCGTGGGAGGCGCTGCGGCTGGAGGGTGCGACCGGGATGAGCGTCTGGTGGCGGGATCACGCCGACTACCACCTCGCCGTCCTCATGGGCCCGACCGGGCCGTTCGCCCGCACATCCGCCACCACCGAGGCCGGGGAGCCGCTGCCGTGCGCGCCGCGGCCGGAGCCGGATCCGACCGGAGCCCCGTCGTGAAGCGCGAGGTGCCGGGCTGGTTCCGCCTGCTGCTCTGCTGGCCCGCTCTGCTCGTGCTCGGGATGGGGCTGCTCGCGCTCCTGACCGCGGTGGCGGATCCGTCGGTGCTCACCCGGCCCGAGACGCTCATCCCCGGGCTCGTGCTCCTGCTCCTGTGCGTCGCGGCGGTGCGGACCCTGATCCGCGGCGCGCGTGTGCTGGCCGGCATGATCCGCGGTGCCCGGCACGAGCTCGCCCGTCCGGCCCGCGAGGCGGCGGCCGCCGAGGACCTCGCGGCCAGGAGCGCCGCGGGCTGGGCGGAGGCGTGCCGTCTCCGGGCATCGCTGCTGCGCGGGGAGCGCCCGCCCGGGATCCCCGTCTGGGACGTCGTCGCCGAGCCCGGCGAGGTGTTCCTCTACGACGTGCAGGCGGACTACGAGCGGTACTACGGGCAGGACGTCGCGTACACCCGCTCGAGCGGGTTCCTCGTCGGGAGCCCCGCGTTCGTGCTCGGCGGGATGGCGGTCGCTGCCCTCGGGAACGCGTCCCGGCGGAGCGCGGCCGAGGCGCAGGCCGCGGAGCGGTGGCGCGAGCTGCAGCCCGTGCGCCTCGTGATCTCCGACCGCCGCCTCCTCTGCCAGGTCGGCGGCCGATGGCTCGCGTTCTGGTACGCGGGCATGACGGCCGTCTACCCCGAGGTGGCCGAGTGGGCGCTCGTGTGCCAGTTCCCCGACGTCGAGCCGCTGCGCCTGCGCGGCGTCGACGCCCCCATCGCCGCCGTGATCACGGTGCTCGGCACCCAGGGCCTCGACGCGCTGCGCGACCACCCGAGCCTGCAGCCGCTGGGGGCGACGGGATCCTGACGGCCGGGCCGAGGATCAGCGCTCAGGCGCCGCCCGCGTAGCGCACGCACACCGCGGACACGTCGTCGCCTACCGTGCCGCGCGATGCCGCGGCGGCAGCGGCGTCCGCGATGCGGCCGACCGTCTCTGCGGCGTCCGCGGCCGTGCGCACCAGGTCGATGAGCGGGGCGACCGAGTCGAGGGATCCGTCGAAGAGGTCGAGCGCGCCGTCGGTGAACGCGAGGAGGCGATCCCCGAGTCGGAGCTCGCCGGTTCGCGCCGACCAGGAGGCGCCGGGCACGACGCCGAGCGGGAGGCCGAGCGCCGGCAGCATCTCGTGCGAGCCGTCCGCGCGGATCACCACCGTGAGGCCGTGGCCGCCGTCGGCGTACGCGAAGCGGCCGGTGGATCCGTCGACGCGGCAGTGCAGGAACGTCGCGAACGTCTCGGTCGCGTCGAGGTCGGCCTGGAGCTGCGCCTGCACCGCGGTGACGGTGCCCGCGGCGTCCGGCCCCCGGTGCGCCTGGAAGCCCGAGCGCACGGCCGACGCGAGGATCGCCGCGCCCGCGCCCTTGCCCATCACGTCGGCGATGG
The DNA here is from genome assembly GCF_021919125.1 of Clavibacter sp. A6099. Taxonomy (NCBI): domain Bacteria; kingdom Bacillati; phylum Actinomycetota; class Actinomycetes; order Micrococcales; family Microbacteriaceae; genus Clavibacter; species Clavibacter seminis. The sequence continues at coordinate 2,997,077 of NZ_CP083439.1, forward strand.
TCACGTGCAGCCCGTCGGCGTCCTCGCCCCAGGCGTAGAAGTCGCCGCCCACACCACGGGCCGGGCGGCTGATGCCGGCGAGGTCGAAGTCGGGCCAGAGCGGCCGGTCGACGGGGAGGAGCCGGCGCTGGATGTCGCCCGCGATCTCCTCGTCCCGGCTGTCGCGGAGCTCGCGCTCGACCCAGGCTCCCATCTCGTCGAGCAGCTTCTCCTGGTCGGGCGCGAACTCGCGCGGCTCGGTGTCGACGAGGCAGAGCGTGCCGACACTCTGGCCGCCGGAGATGAGCGGCCGTCCCGCGTAGAAGCGGATGTGGCGCGGGCCGGTGACGGTGGTGCGCTCGGCGAAGCGCGCGTCCTGCGTGGCGTCCGGCACCACGAGGATCTCGGGCGAGCGGATCGCGATGTCGCAGAACGACTGCGTGCGGTCCGACAGCAGGGAGACGCCCGCGGGCTGCGGCGACTTCGTGAACTGCTCGGCGTCGTCGACCAGGTTGATCTCGGCCACCGGCACGCCGAACAGCTCGCGCGCGACGCGGGTGACGCGGTCGAAGCGCTCCTCCGCGGTGGATCCGACGAGCCGCAGGTCGTGCACGGCCCGGAGGCGAGCGTCCTCGGCGGAACCGCGCAGGGTCGGGGCGTCACGGCTGGCGCGACCCGCGGGATCCGAGCCACCCGAGCGCGCGACGGTCTCCGGCATGGCCATGTGCTCCCCCTGGTGGATCGGGCGCCGTTCGCGCCGGGCGGATGCCGCCCGCCGCACGATCCCCCCGGACCGCGGCGCCTGCTTCGAGTGTATGCGCTGGTGTTCGGAGCCCACCCCGGATCGGAGGGGCTCCACAGCCAGCCGGGCGAGCCGTCACGCCTCGCGGCGCAGCACCACCACGGTCACGTCGTCGGGGTTGGCCTGGCCGCCGGCGAGGTCGGTGATCCGCCGCACCAGCTCGTCCGCCGACGCGGACGCGCGCGCCAGCTCGGCCACCCGGTCGACCGCGCGGAGCGTGCCGTCGTAGAGGTCGAGCACGCCGTCGCTGAACGTGACGATGAGGTCGCCCGGGCCGAGCACGACCTCGTGCGCGCCCCACCCGGACGCGCCCGGCACGCCGACGGGCAGGTCGCTGGACTCGAGCCGATCGTGGGTGCCGTCCGCACGCACGACCGCCGAGAGGCCGTGGCCCGCGTCGGCGTAGAGGACGGTGTGGTCCTCGGCGCGCACGCGGGCGTGGAACACCGTCGCGAAGGACGCGGCCGCGCTCATCTCCGCGGTGAAGCAGTCGGCGGTGCGCTCGATGGCGGCGACAGGATCCGGGACGTTCTTGGCGCTGCGCACGACCGCGCGCGCGGTGGCCGCGATGATGCCCGCCCCCACGCCCTTCCCCATCACGTCGCCGAGGGTGAACGCCAGGCCCTCCTTCACCGGGTACCAGTCGAAGAAGTCCCCGCCCACCGCCTTGGACGGCAGGCACGCGCCCGCGACCTGGTACCCGGCGAGCGGCACGGTCGCCTTCGGCAGGAGCGCCTGCTGCACGATGGACGCGCGGGTCAGCTCCTCCTCGCTCACCCGCTCCCGGTCGCGGGCGGCCTCGAGGCTGAAGCGGGTGCGCCGGGACAGCTCGTTGACCACGAGCGCCGCGACCGCGAAGGCCAGGGCGCTGAAGAACCCGCGCCACAGCTCGTTCGCGTTCTGCGAGCCGAGCCGGAGCAGGAGCGGGAGGCCGAGGCTCACGTAGACGCCGACGAACGCGACGAGCACGTTCCAGCGGCTGGGGTTCAGGCTGAACCAGACCACCGGGAGGATCAGCAAGGACCCGAACACGGACGCGCTCTCGCCCGTCCCGATCCGCAGCAGGCCGACGGCGAGGAAGTCGAGCGCGGGCACGACCACGGCGAAGCGCGCGAGGTCCGGGCGCAGGGTGACGACGACGGCGAGCAGGGTGCCGACCACGAGGATCCCGCACGAGACGAGGAGCGCGCGCGGCGCCGTGATCCCGAGCGTGGGCACGACCATGCTCGCCAGCACCGCGAGCACGAAGAGCGCCAGCATCGGCAGCTGCTTGAGCATGGGGGTGGGGCCGGACGTGCCGGCGGATCCGGATCGGGCGGCGGACTCGGGGATCCAGGCCGCGCGGCCGACCCACGCGGGGAACGGGAACGCGGCGAGACCGGACGCGCGCGCGGGCGAGCTCATCAGGACGCCTCGGGCTCGATCCGGGTCCGGCGGACGCTCCACACGTTCTCGCCGCCGACCCGCTCGTAGGTCAGCTCGTCGCAGAGCATCTGCACCATCGCGAGGCCGCGGCCCGACTCGGCGTCGGCACCAGGCATCTCGCGCGTGGTGAGGCGGAAGTCACCCGGCTCGGATCCGTCGCGCAGCCGCGCGCTCATCACGCCGTCGTCGACGGTGACGCTCACCACGCAGGTGACGCCCTGGCCGTCGTCGGCGTGCTCGATCACGTTGGATGCCAGCTCGATGAGCGCGGTCTCGAAGGCCATCCGGTCCAGGGCGCCCACGTCGGGGCGGTCGTCCCAGAGGCCGGCGACGAGCTCGTGGACCGCATCCACGTCGTCGGGCGGGGACTGGAGCGTGAGGCTGCGGGTGGTCTCAGTCACGGTAGGCCGCCTCGGCCGTCGGGGTGGAGATCAGCACCCGGTCGAGGTTGGAGAGCTGCAGCACCATCTGGACCTGCGGGCCGGGCGCCGAGATGCGGAGGTCGCCGCCGGCGTCGCGCGCGGAGCGGAGGCCGGCGATGAGGGCGCCGAGGCCGGAGGAGTCGATGAAGTCGACGCCGGCGAGGTCGACGACGATGCGCGCGGGCGCGGGATCCAGCGCGTCGTGGATCGCCTGCCGGAGCTCGGGGGCCGCGGCCATGTTGAGCATCCCTGCGGCCGTGACGACGGTGACGTCGTCCTCGCGTCGTGCGGTGGCG